>NC_011312.1:3016776-3325165 GCF_000196495.1 Aliivibrio salmonicida LFI1238 | reverse complement strand
AAATTTTAAAACTTCATCATTTTTTCATTTCTCTCAAGCCTAGAAAAAGGGTAAAATACTCCTCCTTGATTAAATTCATCCAACTCTTTAAAACACCTAAGGTCTAATCATGTTTTACCAAGAAAACTTTGATGTCATTGTTATTGGCGGTGGTCATGCTGGTACAGAGGCTGCACTTGCTGCAGCTAGAACCGGACAAAAGACACTCTTACTTACTCATAACATTGATACATTAGGTCAAATGTCGTGTAACCCAGCAATTGGTGGGATCGGCAAGGGCCATTTGGTAAAAGAAGTCGATGCTTTAGGCGGGTTAATGGCTGAAGCCATTGATCACAGTGGTATACAATTTAGAACACTGAATGCATCGAAAGGACCAGCAGTTCGAGCAACTCGTGCTCAAGCCGATCGCGCGTTATACAAAACCTACGTACGTTCTGTATTAGAAAATCAACCAAACTTAACCTTGTTTCAGCAAGCGGTAGACGATTTGATCATTGAAAATGATAAAGTTATCGGTGCTGTCACTCAAATGGGCCTTAAATTCCGTGCTAAATCAGTTGTACTGACTGCTGGCACATTTTTAGGGGGTCAGATACATATCGGAATGGAAAACTTCTCAGGAGGCCGTGCAGGGGATCCTTCTTCGATCACTCTTGCTCAACGTTTAAGAGATCGTCCGTTTAGAATAGATCGTCTGAAAACAGGTACTCCACCTCGAATTGATGCGAGAAGTGTTGATTTCTCCAATTTAGAAGCACAACCCGGTGATAATCCAACCCCTGTATTTTCCTTTTTAGGTAACCGTCAACAACATCCACAACAAGTAAATTGTTTTATTACTCACACTAATGAAAAAACGCATGATGTCATTCGTAAAAATTTAGACCGTAGCCCTATGTATGCGGGAGTTATTGAAGGTATTGGTCCACGTTACTGTCCTTCAATTGAAGATAAAGTAATGCGTTTTGCAGATAAAGACAGTCACCAAATATTCATTGAGCCAGAAGGACTAACAACCCACGAATTGTACCCGAATGGCATTTCAACAAGCCTTCCTTTTGACGTTCAATTACAAATTGTTCGTTCAATGAAAGGATTCGAAAATGCACACATTGTGCGTCCAGGTTATGCGATAGAATACGATTTCTTTGATCCTCGAGATTTAAAAGCAACGTATGAAACGAAGTTTATTGAAGGCTTATTCTTTGCTGGTCAAATAAACGGAACGACCGGTTATGAAGAAGCGGCTGCGCAAGGCTTAATGGCTGGTTTAAATGCAAGCTTATTCTCTCAAGGAAAAGAAGGCTGGAGCCCGCGTCGTGATGAAGCCTACATGGGCGTATTAATTGATGATTTATCAACGCTTGGCACAAAAGAACCTTACAGAATGTTCACTTCTCGTGCTGAATACCGTTTGTCATTACGTGAAGATAACGCTGATTTACGCTTAACTGAACAGGGTCGAGAACTTGGACTTGTTGATGATATTCGTTGGTCTCGTTTTAATGAAAAAGTAGAAAATATTGAAAAAGAACGCCAACGTTTAAAAGATATTTGGATCAATCCAACGTCTGAAAATATAGATCAAGTTAACTCGATCTTAAAAACACCGATCGTTCGTGAAGCAAGTGGTGAGGATCTTCTTCGTCGCCCAGAAGTTACGTATTCATCATTAATGACAATTGAAAAATTTGGTCCTGCTAGTGATGATCAACAAGCGTCTGAACAAGTTGAAATTCAAACTAAATACGCGGGTTATATTCAACGTCAACGTGATGAAATTGAAAAATCATTACGTCATGAAAATACAAAATTGCCGTTTGATTTGGAATACAACAAAGTTAAAGGCCTTTCAAATGAAGTGGTCGCAAAATTAAGCGACGCAAAACCTGAAAGTATTGGTATAGCATCTCGAATTTCAGGAATTACACCGGCTGCGATTTCAATTTTGTTAGTTCATTTAAAAAAACATGGTTTATTGAAGAAAGGTAAGTAACGTGACCGATTTATCTCAACAATTCGATCGTTTGATTGCTCAAACTGATTTAACTGTCTCTGAATTGCAAAAAGAACAATTACTTGGTTATGTCGCCCTACTTCATAAGTGGAATAAAGCGTATAACTTAACCTCAGTAAGAAACCCAAGTGAAATGGTAATTAAACATATCTTGGATAGTATTGTTGTTAGTCCAAATCTATCTGGTGAGCGATTTATTGATGTTGGTACCGGTCCTGGTTTACCAGGGATACCATTAGCTATCATGAATCCTGAAAAGTCATTTACACTGCTCGATAGCTTAGGAAAGCGAATTCGCTTTATTAAACAAGTGATTCATGAATTAAAAATAACCAATGTCACTCCGATTCAAAGTCGTGTTGAAGACTTCCAACCGGAAGAAAAGTTTGATGCAGTCCTAAGTCGTGCGTTTGCGTCAATGACAGACATGGTGAATTGGTGTCATCATCTACCAAAAGAAGATGGTGTGTTTTTGGCATTAAAAGGGATCTACTCAGAAGAAGAAGCAAATGATCTTCCTGAATGGTGTTCAGTCAGAGATGTAGTGACATTGATCGTTCCGGAGTTAGAGGGTGAAAGACACTTAGTCACCTTAACCGGAAAAAAATAATGGAATGAGGTTAATGTGGGAAGAGTTATCTCTATTGCGAACCAAAAAGGTGGCGTAGGCAAAACAACAACGGCGGTGAACCTTGCCGCTTCAATGGCTGCAACAAATCGTAAAGTATTACTGATTGACTTAGATGCTCAAGGTAATGCTACTATGGCCAGTGGCGTAGATAAATACGACGTAGATGCAACGGCTTATGAGTTGTTGGTTGATGAAGTGCCTTTTGATAAGGTAGTTATAGAAGAAACCTCTGGTGGTTATGATCTCATAGCCGCTAATGGTGACATTACAGCTGCTGAAATTAAATTGATGGAAGTGTTTGCGCGTGAAGTTCGTTTACGCAATATGATCTACCCAGTTCGTGGTAACTATGATTTCATCTTTATTGATTGCCCTCCTGCATTAAATCTCCTTACAATTAACGCCATGGCTGCGTCCGATTCTGTATTAGTCCCTATGCAATGTGAATATTATGCACTAGAGGGGCTAACCGCATTAATTGACACTATTAGTAAATTAGCGGCAGTAGTTAATGCAGATTTGAAAATTGAAGGTCTACTTAGAACCATGTATGACCCTCGAAATCGATTAGCTAATGATGTGTCTGATCAACTTAAAAAACATTTCGGAGATAAAGTGTATCGCACTGTTATTCCTCGTAATGTTCGATTAGCGGAAGCGCCAAGTCATGGTAAACCTGCAATGTATTATGATAAATACTCAAATGGTGCAAAAGCATATCTTGCTCTTGCCGGAGAGATAATCCGCCGTGACGAACTGGAAAAAGAAAGGGAAACAAAAATTCATGAGTAATAAACGTGGTTTAGGGAAAGGACTTGATGCGCTATTAGCGACAAGCTCATTAGCTCGTGAAAAGCAGACTGCCGCTGTTCAAAGTGAGTCATTAGCAAAAAATGCTCAATTAATTGAGCTTGGTATTCATCAATTAACTCCTGGTCAGTATCAACCGCGTAAGATCATGGAAAAAGAAGCCTTGGATGAACTTGCTTTGTCTATTCGTTCTCAAGGGATTATTCAACCTATCGTTGTTCGTGAAATTGCACCATTACAATATGAAATTATTGCAGGTGAACGACGTTTTAGAGCGGCAAAACAAGCAGGGTTAAAACACATTCCATGTGTTGTTAAAGTGGCTGAAGACAAAGCCGCTATTGCGATGGCTCTGATTGAAAATATTCAACGTGAAGATTTAAATGCGATTGAAGAAGCTCAGGCGTTAGAACGTTTACAGAGAGAATTTGAATTAACGCATCAACAAATTTCGGATGTGATAGGTAAATCTCGCACTACGGTGACTAACCTATTACGCTTGAACGCATTATCTGATGAAGTTAAAGCATTAGTTGAAGCCAAATCTTTAGAAATGGGTCACGCCCGTGCTTTGTTAGCTTTAGAGTCTGAATTACAGATTGAATTAGCGCATATTGTCGTGAAAAAGAAGCTGACGGTTCGTCAAACTGAACAACAAGTAAAGAAATTATTAGCGCCAGTTGTTGAAGTGGAAGTCAGTGAGAAAGACGCTCAAATTGAAGCTCTATCTACAAAACTGTCAGAGACTTTGGGTTCAAAAGTCGTTATTACGCAAAATACGTCGGGTAAAGGTAAGTTAACGATTAGCTTTGACGAGGCTCACAAATTAGAACAACTGATTACAAAGCTAGAAAGTTAAATGTGATATAAAGCAGTAGTTGACATTATTATTGTATTTTTCATCGTAAAACTTACTGTTTTGTTCTCATAAATGTAACTATTTGATGCTATTTGATTGCATTCATATTAGTGCAACGTATAATTTTTGCAAAATCTTCACCTTGTGTTGATTTATATCAAGGTAAAGATGCTTTTAAGGAAGAATACATGGTAGCTACGTTAGCTAGACCTGGCCGTTTGCTAGCCAAACGACTGATTATGATCCAGCTTAGCGTGGTTATTTTCATGGCAGTAGGAATGAGCTTAGCCGTTAGTGCTAGCTGGGGGATCTCTGCGCTTATTGGGGGTGGCATTTATGTCATTGCTAATGCGGTATTTGCAGGGTGTGCATTTATGTTCAGTGGAGCAAGAGCGGCTAAAAAGGTTGCTGTTTCTTTCTATGCTGGCGAAGTGTTAAAAATTCTTATAACAGTCGTCTTATTTTCTGTTGCCTACGTGTATATGGAGGTGGAACTTGTTCCCCTCAAACTAACCTATTTGCTGGTACTGGGTATTAATATCTTTGCACCAGTTCTCTTTATTAACAACAGAAAATAGGAAAAGTTATGGCTGCGCCAGGCGAAGCGCTAACACAATCTGGATATATTGAGCATCACCTATCAAACCTGTCTCTTGCGAAACTAGGTATGGTTGCTGATGAAACAAGCTTCTGGAACGTACATATCGATAGCCTGTTCTTTTCTGTGCTTACAGGGATGTTATTCCTTTGGGTTTTTCGTTCTGTAGCAAAGAAAGCAACAACAGGAGTACCAGGAAAGCTACAATGTTTTGTTGAAATGGTCGTGGAATTCGTTGCTGACAACGTTAAAGAAACTTTCCATGGACGCAATCCATTAGTTGCTCCACTGGCACTAACTATCTTCTGCTGGGTTATTTTAATGAACTTGATGGATTTAATTCCAATCGATTTCTTACCATACTCTGCAGCGCATTGGTTAGGTATCCCTTATCTTAAGGTGGTTCCTTCTGCTGATGTGAATATCACCATGGCAATGGCGTTAGGTGTTTTTGCGTTGATGATCTATTACAGCATCAAGGTTAAAGGACTTGGCGGGTTTGCTAAAGAATTAGCACTTCACCCGTTTAATCACCCAATCATGATTCCATTCAACCTATTATTGGAAGTTATTTCGTTATTAGCGAAGCCTCTTTCTTTAGGTATGCGCTTGTTTGGTAATATGTTTGCTGGTGAGGTGGTGTTTATTCTTATTGCGGCAATGCTACCGTGGTATTTACAATGGGTAGGTGCACTACCTTGGGCTATCTTCCACATTTTAGTTATTTTGATTCAGGCGTTCGTATTCATGATGTTGACAATCGTTTATCTGTCAATGGCTCATGAAGATCCTGATCATTAATTTTAATAAAATATATTTATCAATGGCACTTTGCCGACAACAACAAAACTGGAGAAAGTAAATGGAAACTTTACTGAGCTTTTCTGCAATCGCCGTAGGCATCATTGTAGGTCTTGCTTCACTTGGCACAGCGATTGGATTCGCAATTCTTGGCGGTAAATTCCTTGAAGGCGCGGCACGTCAACCTGAAATGGCTCCAATGCTACAAGTTAAGATGTTCATCATCGCTGGTCTATTGGATGCGGTTCCAATGATCGGTATCGTTATCGCGCTACTATTCACATTTGCTAACCCATTTGTTGGTCAACTAGCGGGCTAATTGCCACAGCTAATTGAATTTTTGTAGCTGATTCTTAACGAGGGGTAGCTGTTTTGAATATGAACGCAACTCTGCTTGGTCAAGCAATCGCTTTTGCTCTGTTTGTTTGGTTCTGCATGAAATATGTATGGCCACCAATCATGGAAGCGATAGAGGAACGTCAGAAGAAAATTGCTGACGGTTTATCTGCCGCTGAACGCGCAGCTAAAGACCTTGACTTGGCACAAGCGAATGCTTCTGATCAATTGAAAGAAGCAAAGCGCGCTGCAACTGAGATCATCGAACAAGCAAATAAGCGTAAAGGTCAAATTTTAGATGAAGCTCGTGAAGAAGCTCTGACAGAACGTCAGAATATTCTTACTCAAGGTGAAGCTGAACTTGAAACTGAACGCAACCGTGCTCGCGATGAACTGCGTAAACAAGTTGCAACTCTGGCTGTGATTGGTGCTGAGAAAATCTTGGAGCGTTCTATTAATTTAGAAGCGCAGAAAGATATTCTTGATAACATCACTGCGAAATTGTAAGTAAAAGGGGCTAAGATATGTCGACAATGACAACCATCGCACGCCCCTACGCGAAAGCAGCTTTTGACTTTGCGGTCGAAAAGAACGAATTGAACCAATGGGTTCAAATGTTAACTTTTTGTTCAGAAGTTACAAAAAATAAAGACATGGCTCAATTGCTAGATGGTGCAGTCGCACCAGAAAAATTAGCGGAAATCTTTATTTCTATTTGTGGCGAACAACTGAACGAGTTTGGACAGAATCTGATTCACATAATGGCTGAAAACGGTCGTTTAAAGGTTCTACCTGATGTGTTAGATCAATATATCCTTTTACAACATGAGTTTGAAAAAGTGATTGATGCTGAAATTATTTCGGCAATTGAACTAACTGAACAGCAAAAAGCTGACATTGGCGCCAAACTTGAAGCTCGTTTAGAGCGCAAAGTGAAGCTGAATTGTAGCGTAGATGAGGCCCTGTTAGCTGGGGTCATAATTCGAGCCGGAGACCTAGTCATTGATAACTCAGTTAGAGGCCGTTTGAGCCGACTGAGTGAAACATTGCAGTCTTGATGGGGAATGGTGCATGCAACTTAATTCCACGGAAATTAGCGATCTGATCAAACAACGTATTGAAAAATTCAACGTTGCAAGTGAAGCTCGTAATGAAGGTACAATCGTTTCTGTAAGCGACGGTATTATTCGTATCCACGGCCTTGCTGATGTTATGCAAGGCGAAATGATTGAATTACCTGGTGGCCATTACGCACTAGCACTTAACCTTGAGCGTGACTCAGTGGGTGCTGTTGTTATGGGACCTTATGCTGACTTACAAGAAGGCATGAAAGTTACAGGTACTGGTCGTATCCTTGAAGTACCAGTAGGCCCAGAAATGTTAGGTCGTGTTGTAAACACACTTGGCGAGCCTATTGATGGTAAAGGACCTATTGACGCGAAATTAACTTCTCCAGTAGAAGTGATTGCACCTGGTGTAATCGATCGTAAATCAGTAGACCAACCACTACAAACTGGCTATAAGTCAGTTGACTCAATGATCCCAATCGGCCGAGGTCAGCGTGAGCTAATCATCGGTGACCGTCAGACTGGTAAAACAGCAATGGCGATCGATGCGATCATTAACCAGAAAAATTCTGGTATCTTCGCTATTTATGTTGCAATTGGCCAAAAGGCATCAACAATTGCTAACGTAGTTCGTAAACTGGAAGAGCATGGTGCACTAGCGAATACTATCGTTGTTGTTGCTTCTGCTTCTGAATCTGCTGCGCTGCAATATCTTGCACCGTATGCTGGTTGTGCGATGGGTGAATACTTCCGTGATCGCGGTGAAGATGCTCTGATTGTTTATGATGATCTATCTAAGCAAGCAGTAGCTTATCGTCAGATTTCTCTACTATTGAAACGTCCACCGGGCCGTGAAGCGTTCCCTGGCGATGTATTCTATTTACACTCCCGTCTACTAGAGCGTGCTGCTCGTGTAAGCGTAGCGTACGTTGAGAAATTCACCAATGGTGAAGTGAAAGGTAAAACTGGTTCTTTGACTGCTCTACCTATCATCGAAACTCAAGCTGGTGATGTATCTGCATTTGTACCAACTAACGTAATTTCGATTACTGATGGTCAGATCTTCCTACAAACAGAACTGTTCACCGCTGGTGTTCGTCCTGCTGTAGATCCAGGTATCTCTGTATCTCGTGTTGGTGGTGCTGCGCAAACTAAGATCATTAAGAAACTGTCTGGTGGTATTCGTACTGCTCTTGCACAGTATCGTGAACTTGCAGCATTTGCTCAGTTCTCTTCTGATCTTGATGAAGCGACTAAAAAGCAACTTGATCATGGTGAGAAAGTAACTGAGCTTATGAAACAAAAACAGTACGCTCCAATGTCTGTTTTTGATCAAGCATTAGTTATCTTTACAGCTGAGAAAGGCTACTTGAATGATGTTGAGCTTAAGAAGCTTGCTGATTTTGAAGAAGCTCTGCTGTCGTATGCTCGTGGTCAATTTGCCGATCTAGCAAAAGAGATCGACTCATCGGGTGCTTGGAATAAAGAAATTGAAGATCAGTTCGTGAAACTGGTTGAAGATTTCAAAGCAACCCAGACCTGGTAATTCGTTGGTGACCTGTTATGGGTCACCCGAAAACGGAGAGTAACGATGGCCGGTGCAAAAGAGATTCGTAGCAAGATCGGGAGTGTGAAAAGCACTCAAAAGATCACGAAAGCAATGGAAATGGTAGCCGCTTCTAAAATGCGTCGCTCGCAAGAGTCGATGGCAGCGTCTCGTCCATATGCTGACACAATGCGTAAAGTAATCGGTCATTTAGCGCTTGGTAACCTTGAGTATCGTCATCCGTATCTTGAGGAACGCGAAGCTAAGCGTGTTGGCTACATTATTATTTCTAGTGATCGTGGTTTGTGTGGTGGCTTGAACATTAACTTGTTTAAAAAAGTCATGGCAGGAATGAAAACATGGTCAGAAGATGGTGTTGAAATTGATTTAGCCGTTATTGGCTCAAAAGCAACAGCATTCTTTAATAGCTACGGCGGTAATGTGATTGCTCAAAATTCTGGTCTAGGTGATAAACCTAGTTTAGAAGAGCTGATCGGTACCGTTGGCGTTATGCTTAAGAAATATGATGAAGGTCAACTGGATCGCTTGTATGTAGTGAACAATAAGTTCATTAATACTATGGTACAAGAGCCAACAATTGACCAATTACTTCCTTTGCCTAAATCTGAAGATGAAGCAATGAAACGCACTCATGCTTGGGACTATATATATGAGCCTGAGCCTAAACCATTACTAGATGCCCTATTGATTCGATACGTTGAATCACAAGTGTATCAAGGTGTGGTTGAGAATTTAGCCTGCGAACACGTAGCGCGAATGATTGCGATGAAAGCAGCAACTGATAACGCTGGTGACATTATTGATGAACTGCAACTTGTGTATAACAAAGCCCGTCAATCGGCGATTACACAAGAGCTTTCTGAAATTGTTTCAGGCGCATCAGCGGTTTAAGCATAGGTATTTAAACAGTTTAGAGGATTAACGATGACTACAGGTAAGATCGTACAGATCATCGGTGCGGTAGTCGATGTAGAGTTCCCACAAGGCAGTGTACCTCGTGTATACGATGCTCTGAATGTTGTTGATGCAAAAGAACGTCTTGTTCTTGAAGTTCAACAGCAGATTGGCGGTGGCGTTGTTCGCGCAATCGTAATGGGTAGCTCAGATGGTTTACGTCGTGGCTTAACAGTAGAAAATACTGGCGCGCCAATTACTGTTCCAGTGGGTACTAAAACGTTAGGCCGTATCATGAACGTTCTTGGGGACGCGATTGATGAGTGTGGTGAAATTGGTGCTGAAGAGCATTATTCCATTCACCGTGCAGCGCCTAGCTATGAAGAGCAGGCAAACTCGACTGAACTTCTAGAGACGGGTGTTAAAGTAATCGATTTGATTTGTCCATTCGCTAAGGGTGGTAAAATCGGTCTATTCGGTGGTGCTGGTGTAGGTAAGACCGTCAACATGATGGAACTTATCAATAACATCGCACTACAGCACTCTGGCCTATCTGTGTTTGCAGGTGTAGGTGAGCGTACTCGTGAAGGTAATGATTTCTACTTTGAAATGCAGGAAGCAGGTGTTGTAAACATCGAACATCCTGAAGAATCAAAAGTAGCGATGGTTTACGGTCAAATGAATGAGCCACCGGGTAACCGTTTACGTGTTGCTTTGACTGGTCTAACAATGGCTGAGCGTTTCCGTGACGAAGGTCGTGACGTTTTACTATTCATTGATAACATCTATCGTTATACGCTTGCCGGAACTGAAGTATCAGCTCTGCTAGGTCGTATGCCATCAGCGGTAGGTTACCAACCTACACTAGCTGAAGAGATGGGTGTTCTTCAGGAACGTATCACTTCAACTCGTAGTGGTTCTATCACTTCAGTTCAAGCGGTATATGTACCTGCGGATGACTTAACGGATCCATCTCCAGCAACAACGTTTGCTCACTTAGATGCGACAGTTGTACTTAACCGTAATATCGCATCTATGGGTTTATACCCAGCGATTGACCCGTTAGATTCTACATCTCGTCAACTTGATCCACTTGTTGTTGGTCAAGAGCACTATGATATCGCCCGTAATGTACAATCTACATTACAGCGTTATAAAGAGCTAAAAGACATTATTGCTATCCTAGGTATGGACGAGCTATCTGAAGAAGATAAGCAAGTTGTATCTCGTGCCCGTAAGATTGAGAAGTTCTTAACTCAACCTTACCATGTAGCAGAAGTATTCACAGGCGACCCTGGTATTTACGTATCACTTAAAGACACATTAGCTGGCTTTAAGGGTTTATTAGCTGGTGATTACGATGACGTTCCTGAGCAAGCCTTCATGTACTGCGGTAGAATTGAAGATGCGCTTGAGAATGCGAAGAAGCTATAAGGCTGATTAGGAGGCGATATGGCAGCAATGACCTTTCATCTGGACGTTGTAAGTGCTGAGAAAAGTTTATTCTCAGGGCTTGTTGAAACGATTCAGGTGACCGGTAGCGAGGGTGAACTTGGTATTTTCCATGGACACACACCGCTGCTGACCGCTATCACGCCTGGTATGGTGCGTATTGTTAAACAACATGGCCACGAAGAGTACATTTATGTCTCTGGTGGTATTGTTGAGGTTCAACCTGGTTCGGCAACTGTTCTCGCAGATACCGCTATCCGTGGTGAAGACCTAGACGCAGCTAAGGCAGAAGAAGCTAAACGCAAGGCTGAGGAAAATATTAAGAATCAGCATGGCGACATTAACTTCGCTCAAGCGGCCAGTGATTTGGCTAAAGCGATCGCACAGCTTCGAGTTATCGAACTGACAAAACGTTCGCGTTAATCAAGCACCATTAGAAAGAAGGCGGCCTATTGGTCGCCTTTTCTTTGGCTGTTTTTCGCAATTCTTACTTATCTTTCATCTTATTCGATGCTTTTTAGCATATAATTTAGCCCGCATATTAATTCCATTGGTTATTTATGAATAATATTCATGAAGTAAATAATGGATTTAGTGTTTTTGGTATTTAATAAAGCTAGGCAAATTAAGTCAGCATAAAAAATAGAATGGGCTTTTTATGAACTTCAGTGCAGTAATTCTTGCAGCGGGTAAAGGCACTCGCATGTATTCAAATAAACCTAAAGTACTTCATACTTTAGCGGGTAAACCTATGGCGAAACATGTGATCGATACATGTGAAGGTTTAGGGGCTAAAAATATTCACCTTGTTTATGGTCACGGTGGTGATCAAATGCAAGCTGAGTTAGGCCAAGAGAGAGTAACTTGGGTACTTCAAGCTGAACAACTGGGTACAGGTCATGCCGTTAATCAAGCATCACCAGAATTTTCTGATGATGAAAAAGTATTGATCCTTTATGGCGATGTTCCATTGATCAGTACTGCAACGGTTGAAAACTTATTAGATGCTCAACCTACTGGTGGTATTGCTCTTTTGACTGTCGTTTTAGATAACCCGATGGGTTATGGTCGTATTATTCGTCGTAATGGCCCTGTCATTGCGATTGTAGAGCAAAAAGACGCGACAGAAGAGCAAAAGCTCATTAAAGAGATTAACACCGGTGTGATGGTTGCTACGGGCGGTGATTTAAAGCGCTGGTTAGCGGCGTTGAAAAATGAAAATGCACAAGGTGAGTATTATCTAACGGATATCATTGCTGCTGCTCATGATGAAGGTCGTGCAGTTGAAGCGGTACACCCTGTTAGCCCTATTGAAGTTGAAGGGGTTAATGATCGTGCACAATTGGCTCGTTTAGAGAGAGCATATCAAGCAGCGCAAGCTCAGAAATTGCTAGAGCAAGGCGTAATGCTTCGTGATCCTAGTCGTTTCGATCTTCGAGGATCATTGCAATGTGGTATGGATATTGAGATCGATGTTAATGTGATCATTGAAGGTAATGTTACCTTAGGTGACAATGTTGTCATTGGTGCTGGTTGTGTACTTAAAGATTGTGAGATTGATGATAATACAATTATTCGTCCATACAGCGTGATTGAAGGCGCAACGGTTGGTGAGAAGTGTACTGTTGGTCCATTTACTCGTTTACGTCCAGGTGCAGAATTGTGTAATGATGCGCATGTAGGTAATTTTGTTGAAGTCAAAAATGTACGTTTAGGTGAAGGCTCAAAAGCAAATCATTTAACGTATTTGGGTGATGCAGAGATTGGTAAGCGTGTAAATGTTGGTGCTGGTGTTATTACTTGTAATTATGATGGTGCAAATAAATTTAAAACCATTATTGGTGATGATGTGTTTGTTGGTTCAGATAGCCAATTAATTGCTCCTGTTACTATTGGTAATGGTGCAACGATTGGTGCGGGTTCTACGGTGACTAAAGATGTCGCCGAAAATGAATTGATGATCAGTCGTGCAAAAGAGCGCCGAATTGAACATTGGCAACGACCAACAAAAAAGTAAGATGAGTTAATCAAATTAAGAAGAAGTCATTATGGCTTCTTTTTTTATGCCTATTTAAAAGGTAAGGAATTTGAATGTTGCTGAGTTAGCATTGGCCCGTCTAAAAAAGCCAATTTCACCATCGCTGTTTTTTTAAAAGGTATCGAAAATATAATTATCGGGGATTTTATAACTGTTTTAGCCCTATTTCATGAGTTTTAGATACACTTATCCTACAAACCTTATTATGCTGCCCTCAATTCTGACTGAACTATCGCATGGGTGACTAAATCATTGACCGAATTTCCGACTCGGAAATTCGTAAACACCAGACGACTTTCACATAAAATACATTCGTACGGATCTACTTTTACATATCCTTTTAACATTGCGGCATACCCTGGCATTTTCGGCTCAGCTTCTATTGTCATACCTAAAGCTGCATAAACTCTAGGCAGAGCTTCTCCACGACGACGCATTGATAAAAAACCGTAGTATCGGATCATCTTGAAATGTTTATCAGGATAGTGCTCTACTATCCGTCTTATCATCTCTTCTGGTGATAATGTTAGGCTGTCTGTTGTTCCTGTTCGATGGTCTAAATAATTAAACGTTATCATTCCGCCTTTGGCGTAATGACTTAAACGTGACGCTGAAATCGGGGGCCGTTTTAAATACCGACCAAGATAGTTCATCGTCGGTTTTACATTATTTGTCTTTTTAGCAAAATGAAGCTTCCAACGACGATTATATTGACTGCTTAAAAAGCGTGACCAATCCGTTTTATTACGGATATAGGGGCATTCTTCGCTTGATAAATCAAGCTCATCATAAGCCTTACCCAATAAACTGACGATAGCCGCTCTCCAACAAGGCTCTGTCGTTTTCATTTGGAAGTAAATGGGTTTCCATAAACCGGTACGTTCACAAATTCCCCCACGAGTGACCGATAAATGTAAGTGCGTATTCCAATTCAGTTTTCGACCGTAAGTATGAAGAGCACAAAAGATACCGACATCTATTCCTTTATCTTTTGCCCATCCCAGCAGAATGTTTGCAGCACATTTGAATAATTTATTTAACAGCCAACGGTTATGACGAAAGATAGGCCATAGCGTGTTTGGAAGGGTAAAGGTGATGTGTTGATATTCGCATTCAGGGAAGACATGTTGTTGCTTTTGTATCCATCGCTCTGTGGCTTTCATGCCACAGCTACTGCACGCTCGAGATTTACAGGTTTGGTGAATATATTTGATATGGGTACAGTCAGGGTTGCAACAATGATATTCGCGAGAGCCAAAAGCCGCTGTCCCACAGGACAGCATCTTTGTGACATTTTCAATCACGACCGCTCTTAGGTTAGCTTTGTTATTATGAAGAAATTTAAGCCAGTTATTTTGACTATTAAATAATTGTTTCAGGGGTTTATATGCGTGCATGGCGATAGGATAAACGATTTATTGGCAACAATGGAAGAGGTTGAGTCCTTTTGATTTGCGCCGTAGGCGCCTATTGTTCACCTTAAGCAACTTGTTGCGCCTCTGCTCTTACTGCTACACTACCCATCCAGCCACCACTCGAGAAAACCATGCTAGATAAACACGGTTTACTAACCCAACCTATCGCCGACGTATTACAAAAACTCACCACCCCAATGGTGTTTGGCATGGTTGCGATTCTTCTGTTCAACTTGGTGGATACCTTCTTTATTTCATTGCTTGGTACCGATGCCCTTGCTGCGGTGAGTTTTACCTTCCCCGTAACCTTTGCGGTGAACTGCATTACGATGGGGATTGGGGTTGGATTATCTGCCTCTATTGGACGTTTGCTCGGACAAGGCAACAGTAAACACGCGGCTCAATTAACAACGCACGGATTAATCTTAGCGGTCATTCTTATTCTTATCGCTTGCAGCATTGGCTTTTTCACCATTGAACCCCTGTTTCGATTATTAGGTGCAGAAGACAAACTGTTACCTCTTATCCATCAATATATGTCCATCTGGTATCTCACTATTCCGCTACTGGTTATTCCAATGTCGAGTAACAGTGCCATTCGAGCCACGGGTGACACAACCACTCCGGCGAAAATCATGATGCTGGCAGGGTTAATTAATGGCGTACTCGATCCTCTACTTATCTTTGGTTATGGGCCTTTTCCTGAGTTAGGCATTCAAGGTGCAGCGATTGCCAGTGGCATCAGTTGGTTTGGTGCGTTATGTGCTTCTTTTTATGTATTAACTCGAAAAGTAAAATTGCTTGCTCCACCAAAGCCATCAGAGATAAAACAAGATTGGCATCAGATCTTAAAAATCGGCTCTCCCGCAGCATTATCAAACGCATTAAACCCTATCTCTGGAGCCATTTTAATGATGATGCTTGCCAGCCAAGGTACGGTTGCGGTCGCCTCTTATGGTGCAGCGCAACGAGTCGAGTCATTAATGTTATTAGTGATGATGGCACTTACGTCTTCATTAAGCCCATTTGTCGCTCAAAACCTTGGCGCAAAACAGCCAGAGCGAGTCAAAGAGGCCATATTCTTAGCGATGAAGTTCTCCGTCATCTTCCAACTGTTTCTCTATATTTTAATTGTTCCACTGAGTATCCCGCTATCTCATCTATTTAGCCAAGATGATGCTGTTCAACACGGCCTGTGGATGTACTTGATTGTAAGCGTGCGGGGAACTACACCTAACAAATAAAATTCATTATGCGTATCTTACGATCTTTCATTTAACGAGAACGTAATTATGCAAAAAGATAAAAAGAGAACACCAGAGCAATGGCACGCTCTATTTGAATCTCAGCAATCTAGCAAGCTTAGTGCCGCTGAATTTTGTCGTAACCATAATATTCTGCCAAAGACATTTAGTGCACGTAAAGCACGATGGAAACAAAAGATTAACGCTTCTACTTTCTTGAAAGTAGAAGCGTTAACATCAACTATCATCGCCACTCCACAATTACCAGATATTCAACTTTCTATCGGAAAATTGCGATTAACATTGCCAGCTAATACTGAACCTCACTGGATAGGACTCTTATTAAAAGGGTATCAATCATGAATGTATTTACTGATGTTTCCACCATTTATCTTCATCGTGATTTTGTCGATTTTCGCAAGGCCATTAATGGCCTTGTCGTGATTGTTGAGCAAGAAATGCAACTATCACCGTTTAGTGATGCTCTATTTATATTTTGCAATAAGCCTCGTGATAAACTCAAAATATTGTATTGGGATAAAACAGGATTCGCTTTATGGTACAAGCGATTAGATGAAGACCGCTTCAAATGGCCACGAAATATAAATAACGATACGTTAGCATTATCAGAGCAGCAACTGACACTGCTATTACAAGGTTTTGATATCTTAGGACATCAACCGGTACATTATCAAACAACCCTTTGAATAGTTGATTCTCAGTCAAGAATAGGAGGCAACCGATTGATTACCTGTATTATCGTTATATAGTCATCTACATGACTGATAAAATAAAACCACTTCCTGATACCATTGACGAGCTGAAAGCACTTGTGCTTCAGCTTGAAAATAAATATAACCGTCTTCTAGAGCAATTTCGGCTGGCTCAACATCAGCGCTTTGGTAAAAGCAGTGAATCTGACTCGACTCAATTTGATTTATTCAATGAAACAGAAGAAGAAATCATCATTGAAAATGATGACACACAAACGATTACCTACACTCGTCAAAAGCCAAAACGCCAACGCTTACCTGAAGACTTACCGCGTACTGTTATTATCCACGACATAAAAGATAAAACTTGTAAGTGTTGCGGTCTAGAGATGCATGCGATGGGTAAAGACATCAGTGAAAAGTTGGAATTTGTACCAGCTAAAGTGGAAGTTATTCAACATGTTCGTCCTAAATATGCTTGCCGAAATTGTGAAAAAAACAATACTTCAGTAGACATTAAACAAGCCCCAATGCCAGCGTCACCAATCCCTAAAGGGATTGCGACCGCAAGTTTACTTGCTCAAATTATTACGGCTAAATTTCAATACAGTCTTCCACTTTATCGTCAAGAAACGTTATTTCAGCAATGGGGGTATCATTATTGGACGGCGAACGATGGCGGATTGGTTAATAAAATGCTCGGTACTATTTACCCCTCTTTATAACGAGTTACATCGTATTTTGCTTGAACAACCCACTCTGCATTGTGATGAAACAACGGTAAATGTGTTGGATGTTGAAAAAGCAAAATGTTATATGTGGGTCTACTGCTCTGGCTATGATTCTCCAGGCTCTGGTGTTTTGCCTGGAATTGTACTTTATGATTATCAATCTAGCAGGCATGGCTACCATCCAGTTAACTTTTTAAAAGGTTATAACGGGTATTTACATACCGATGGTTACCAAGGTTATGAACAAACTGAAGCGATTTTAGTTGGCTGTTGGGCACACGCACGTCGACGATTTATTGAGGCTCAACGTGTTCAAGTAAAAGGGAAAACAGGGAGTGCAGATTGGGTATTGAGTAAAATCCAAAAGCTATACCGGATCGAATCGTTATTAAAAGAGGCTTCCCCTGAAGCCAAGTATGTTGCTAGGCAGACAGAAGCCCGCGATTTACTTAAAGAGCTCCGTGATTGGCTTGATAGCGCAGTTAGTCGAGTATCACCTAAAACAAAATTAGGTGAGGCGATTAGCTATACATTAAATCAATGGGATAAATTAGTTCGTTATATTGATGATGGATTGTTATCTATTGATAACAATCGAGCAGAGCGAGCGGTTAAACCGTTTGTTATCGGCCGGAAAAACTGGTTATTTTCGGGTTCAACGGCTGGTGCAGATTCAAGTGCAATGCTTTACAGCATTGTAGAAACAGCAAAGGCAAACGGATTAATCCCTTACGATTATATTAGGTATTGTCTAGATCGTTTATGTGTTGGATCGCCAGATATCGATTCACTTTTACCTTGGAATGTAAAAGACAAGGTGTAGTTCCCCGCACGCTTACACTTGATTTGTGTGCCATTCAGTTATGGATTCCAAGGCATTGTGATGGTGCTTGTGAGCAGCTTAAATGCGATGCAAAAACCGTTACATTCTTTCAGTTGGAGTTTCATGAGGTTGTTTGTGTTTACCTTACCGACGGCGTGGATTGGCAGTCACTTTTATGGCATGGAAGGATTGTTTGTTGGGATTGCAATTGGGAATGTGATGGGTGGGATAAGTGCGTGGGTGTTTGTGAAGCATAGTAAGTTATTGGAGACTATACGCTTCGCTAACTAGAATCTAGACCGCTTCGCTCCTATAAGAGCAACACCATACTCGCTTTTGATCTTATAGTCTCTCGTTAGCGCAGCGTATAGTTTCTAGTTCTATACTTACCAACCCCTCCTCCCCACCCCTTTAACCTGCAAGCGAAGCGATCTGAACGCTGATCTTTAATTACGAAAAAATATATTTTAGCGAAGCAATTAATACCGTCACACCAATACCCAGCATCAGCTTTTTTATCCAATCCAAATCTTTTTTAATCGTAGATAACTCATCCGTCATATGTGCTTTTACATCATACATATCTGCCTTTGTAGATATTTGAGTTTCTAGCATTGCAAGTTGGTTTTCAGCTAGCACTTCCGCTGTCTTTTCTTCCATTCCAGATTTAACGAGCTCTTTAATAAAAGTATGAGTATTAAATAATTCTACTTTTTGCATATAAACCTCTGATTTGGATATAGTGAAGAATATGAGTGTTATTGGTTTAAAATTATACATTAAGTTAAGGCTAGAGACTATACGCTACGCTAACTAGAACGCTTCGCTCTTAGCTCTTAGCTTTTATAGGGGCGAAGCGGTCTAGTCTCTAGTTAGCGCAGCGTATAGTCTCTGGCCCATTTTCAAACTTTGTAGTAAAATTACACAAAGTTATTTATTCGAATTTATTAAGCTATTGACGAGGAACACCTTTATGTCAGCTAAAAAGCCTATGGCGCTAGTTATTCTTGATGGTTACGGTCACCGTGAAGCTCAAGCAGATAACGCAATCACAAATGCAAACACTCCAGTTCTTGATGGTCTAATGGCTACTCAACCAAACACGCTAATTTCTGCATCAGGTATGGACGTTGGTTTACCTGATGGTCAAATGGGTAACTCAGAAGTTGGTCACACAAACATCGGCGCTGGTCGTATTGTTTATCAAGATCTAACTCGTATCACTAAAGCAATCTCTGATGGTGAGTTCCAAGAAAACGAAACACTAGTTAACGCTATCGACAAAGCGGTTAAAGCAGACAAAGCCGTTCACATCATGGGCCTTATGTCTCCAGGTGGCGTTCACTCTCATGAAGATCACATCTACGCAGCAGTAGAAATGGCAGCAGTACGTGGCGCAGAAAAAATCTACCTACACTGCTTCCTAGACGGACGTGATACACCACCTCGTTCAGCTGAAAACTCTTTGAAAAACTTCCAAGAGCTATTCGCTAAATTAGGCAAAGGCCGCGTTGCTTCTCTAATTGGTCGTTACTACGCAATGGACCGTGACAATAACTGGGATCGCGTACAAAAATCTTACGATCTAATGACAGAAGCAAAAGCCGTATTCACTTTTGATTCAGCAGTTGAAGGCCTTGAAGCGGCTTACGCTCGTGAAGAGAACGATGAGTTTGTACAAGCAACTGAAATCAAAGCAGAAGGCGAAGAATCAGCAGCAATCGTTGATGGCGATGCGGTAATCTTCATGAACTACCGTGCTGACCGTGCTCGTGAAATTACACGTGCATTCGTTCCTGATTTCGATGGTTTTGCTCGTGACGCATTCCCAGCAATTGATTTTGTGATGTTGACTCAATACGCAGCAAACATCCCTCTTCTTTGTGCGTTCTCTCCTGCGTCTCTAGAAAATACCTACGGCGAGTGGTTATCTAAAGAAGGTCAAACTCAACTACGTATTTCTGAAACTGAAAAATACGCACACGTTACTTTCTTCTTCAACGGCGGTAAAGAAGACGAGTTTGAAGGCGAAGAGCGTCAACTGGTTGCCTCTCCAAAAGTAGCAACTTACGATCTACAACCTGAAATGAGCGCACCTGAGCTGACTGAGAAATTAGTTGCTGCTATCAAATCTGGTAAGTATGACGCTATCGTTTGTAACTTCCCTAACTGTGACATGGTTGGTCACACTGGCGTATACGAAGCTGCTGTTAAAGCAATGGAAGCGCTTGATGAGTGCATCGGTAAAGTCGTTGAAGCTATCAAAGAAGTTGATGGTCAGATGCTTATCACTGCCGATCACGGTAACGCTGAAATGATGATTAACCCTGAAACAGGTGGCGTTCACACCGCTCACACTAACCTTCCTGTTCCTCTTATCTACGTTGGTAGCAAAGCGATTGAGTTTAAAGAAGGCGGTAAGCTGTCTGATCTAGCTCCTACTATGCTAGCGCTAACTGGCACAGCGATTCCTGCTGAAATGTCTGGTGACGTTCTTTTTAAGTAAGAACTATACGCTTTGCTGACTAGAAACTAGAAACTAGACCGCTTCGCTTCTATAAGAGCAAAAGCAAACACTGTGTTCGCTTTTGTTCTTATAGTCTCTAGTTAGCGCAGCGTATAGTTTCTAGTTCTGCAAATAGTAAAATGCCCACAGGCTTTATAGCCAGTGGGCATTTTTTGTTTTGGTCGAAAATAATTCAGAGGTTGCGCTGAAGACTATACGCTTCGCTAGCTAGAAACTAGACCGCTTCGCTCCTATAAGAACAAGAGCAATACTCGCTTTTGATCTTATAGTCTCTAGTTAGCGAAGCGTATAGTTTCTAGTATCCTTTCGGATTATTCGACTGCCAGCGCCACGTATCCGCCGTCATATCATCAAGAGACAATTTCGCTTCCCACTTCAACTCTTCACGCGCTTTAGCAGGGTCAGCCCAACACTCGGCAATATCACCAGGGCGGCGAGGGACTATTTGATACGGAACTTTAGCGCCAGAAGCTTTCTCAAACGCAGCGACCATTTGAAGAACACTGTTACCATTACCAGTACCCAAGTTATAAATATGCAAACCCGCTTGTTGGCCTTTGTGCTTTAACGCCGCTAAGTGACCATCAGCTAAATCCACCACATGGATATAATCACGAACACCCGTACCATCTACTGTAGGATAATCATCACCAAATACCGATAAAAATTCACGACGGCCAACAGCAACTTGAGAGATAAACGGCATCAAGTTGTTTGGAATACCTTGAGGATCTTCACCCATGGTGCCTGATTTATGAGAACCAACCGGATTAAAGTAACGTAATAGCGTCACACTCATCTCAGGGTGTGCTTTTTGAATATCAGTTAGACACTCTTCAACAATCAGCTTACTGCGACCATAAGGATTGGTTGCTGATTTTGGGAAGTTTTCATTAATTGGGGTAGACGCCGGATCACCATAAACCGTCGCTGATGAACTAAATACAATGCTGTTCACACCCGCTTTACGCATCGCTTCAACTAAAACCAAAGTACCCGATACATTGTTATCGTAATACATGATTGGTTTTTCAACCGACTCACCGACTGCTTTTAAGCCAGCAAAGTGGATCACACTATCGATTTGGTTTTCAGCAAAGACAGTCGCTAAGATTTGAGGATCACGAATGTCACCCTCATAAAATTTAGGTTTTACACCAACCAAAGCTTCAATGCGATCAAGCACCACTTCTTTACTGTTGTATAAGTTGTCTAAAATGATCGGCGTTAAGCCCGCTTCAATCATTTGTACGCAGGTATGGCTACCGATGTAACCCATTCCGCCAGTGACTAAAATATTCATTGTTTTTCTCTATTTTTAATTTATTTGAATAAGAGCCTATACGCTGAGCTAACTAGAACGCTTCGCTCTAGAAACTATAAAATCAAAAGCATTCATGTTGATAGGCTTAATTATTACACCAGCTATACCTGCACTTATAGTCTCTAGTTAGCGCAGCGTATAGTTTCTAGTTTCTAGTTTCACTCTAATATTTATTCTCAACCACTTCAATAAACTCAGCAATCGACTCTCTCGGCAACACATTAATCCCCGCCGCCGCTTCACGTCCACCACCCGTATCAAACGAGCTACAGATCTCACCCGCACCTTGCTTATTATTCAATGGCGCACGAAGAGATACCATATACGTCCCATCCGCATTTTGCGTTAATACCGCATGAGCAGAGTCAGGAGATTGATTTGCCAAAAGGTTACCATAAACTCCGCTAATACGACGTGCCCATGCTTCATTTGGTAATTCAAATAAGCCTAATTTCTCACTTTTGTGCTGCGCTTCAATCGCAAAGGCGTTATCCATATCCGATTGATAGGCATTTTGAAGCTGATAAAAAGGTGATGTTTTATCTGCAATCACATCAAAAGGCGATGGGTATTGTAATAAGGCTTGGTATAACTCTGCGGGATCAAAGTGTAAATCCCCAACCTTGGCCCCATAACCATTATAGTTGATTAAGGTCCCCAATTCTTTTAGCTGTGATTTTTGCTCACAAGATAAGCTGGCAGCGTCTGCCAAGTCATCGGCTTTAGCTATTAAGTTATCACCATAAGCGGCGGTAATCGCCCACTCATGAAATTGACCATTTAATAGGTTATCAACAATTAAAGCAGTACAAGTATTGGCATCTAAATCGATATGAGCAGACAGATTCTCGTGCTGAGGAATATCACCCGCACGATGGTGATCGGCATAAAATACCTCAGCACCAGAACGTAAAGCAAGCTCTAGAGCGACTATGTTCTTTTCCATTGAAATGTCTAATACGGTTAGCTTATCACCCGCTTGGACGTCAATTTTAGCCACTAAGTTGATATCACGTTTAACACCTGTGATTAAGGTTGATTCTTGAGGAGTAGCCAGACGAAGTTGAAGCAGAGCGATGATGCCGTCAGCGTCACCGTTGAAGATGTCGTAGTTCATATGCCAATCCATGGTTATTGTTTATTTTGAATAATATAGCATGACTAGAAATAGGTTCCGGACGGTTCTCCCCCTTTATCGCTATGGCCATTAGAGCAACATAGTCAATACAAGGGGGAGTAACTATACGCTTACCCCTCCAACAACCCTAATAGCTGCTGTGGATCTAACGTTCTACTGCTCGACGTCGCTGACAACACCTGATCCGCCAAATCACGTTTATCATGGTGCAGCGCGATGATCTTCTCTTCAATCGTATCTTTTGTTACTAAACGATAAACCGTGACAGGCTTTTGTTGGCCCATACGGTAAGCGCGATCACTGGCTTGGTCTTCTACCGCTGGGTTCCACCATGGGTCAATGTGGATCACGGTATCCGCTTCGGTCAAATTCAACCCTGTACCGCCGGCTTTTAAGCTGATCAAAAACACAGAGTTAGTGCCGTCTTTAAATGAATCAATGGCCGCCTGACGCTGTTTGGTACTCAACTTGCCATCCAAATAACTGAACGAAATATTCGACTCGGTTAATTGGGCCGAAAAACGTTTTAACACCCCAACAAATTGGCTGAACACCAACACTTTATGATCACCATCTAGCGCTTCTTCAATCAAACTCTGCGCTTCTGATAACTTGGTGCTCGCCTCTCCTTGCATTGAATCAAACACCAAGCTCACATCACAACAAATTTGACGCAACTTAGTTAATGCAGCAAAGACCTCAACCACACCACGGCTCGATGCACTTTTTAAATTCGCGAGTGATTCTTTTCTTACCGCTTCATACGCGGTTCGTTCTTTATTCGATAACTCAACATGATGCACTACCTCAGTTTTTGCAGGCAATTCAGTCAATACTTCCGTTTTGGTACGACGCATAATAAACGGACTCACCAAGGCTTTTAATCGCAGCATATCTTGTTGCTGCTTCGCCGCTTGTGAATATTTAGAACGGAACGATTTAAGATCGCCAAGCAACCCCGGATTCAAGAAGGAGAACAAACTCCATAACTCAACCAGATGATTTTCAACCGGTGTTCCTGATAATGCAAAACGATGCGCCGCTTCCAAACCAAACACCACTTTAGAGCGCTTCGCTTGTGGGTTCTTAATCTGCTGAGCTTCATCCAATACCGCACAATTCCACTCAACCTCATTCAACGCTTCGGCTAATCTCGTCACTAAACCATAACTCAGTACCACGACATCATTTGGCCCCGCCGCTTTAATTGCCGTTAACCGATCATCACACGCTTCCAAATCAATCATTACCAACTGCGGTGTAAAACGCTCGGCTTCTTGCTGCCAATTGGTCAACACCGATTTCGGGCACACCACCATACTTGGTCCTTGCGCACGATAATGGCTCAGTAACGTCAAGCCTTGCAACGTCTTACCCAATCCCATGTCATCCGCAAGACAGGCACCAAAACCGTGTTGCGATAAATGCGCCGCCCACTCCACGCTCTCTTTTTGGTAATCACGCAGAGGCGCTAATAACTCAGCATCTAACTCTGGCTTCACTCGCCACTCTTCAACTAACTTATCCCACGCGTCATCACTGTTGGCCGCCATCGACTCCACCAACTTTTGCAACGGATACGCCATGCGCAGATCAACCAATTGATCGTCATCCACCAAGCTGTCCAATAAGCTCAATTGGCGACGCAGTTGATCTGAAATCAATAAGGTTAACGACGAATTATCAGAGCTCACAAAGCCAGTACGATGATGAGCCAGCAACTGACGTAAATCCATCTCCAAATCGCTGTCAATCTGAACTCGTCCATTCACCTCAAACCAATTCTGCTTTTGATTAATCGACATTGAAAAATCATCAACCCCAATCACCTTCACTTGCTGGCTGTCGGCTTTCCAATGCAGATTTGCGCTCAACTCCCCATCAATCTTAGTAATTAACTCCAACGCGGACTCACCCTCAATTTGCCAAGTAAATGTGCTGTTTTTTTCTAAGCCTAACTCTTTAACTAATAACTTTGCGTGATGTTTTTCATTCGCTAGATCCCGTTGATACCAGATCCCATCAAAGCCACTTTCCCACTCGTTGCCTTTACCCGGCGACCAACTGACTTTGTTGTCTAACGAACCATACTCAATCGCGACATCCAACGATATTCCATTCCACGCTAGCCACAATTGAGGCTCGGCCACACACTCACCACGCGTCACGGTTCCTCGTTGCTCATCAATATCAAACCAATGAACGTGCTCGCCCAACACCGCAATTAACTCTGCCGTTTGAGTTGCTGGAAAATGTGGATCTCGAACTCTTAACTCTTCTAAAAATTCAGAGATCTGCTCTGGCGCATCAATAAAACGAAACACACTGTCATTCGATTGATGCAACCACGATTGAGTACAAGTCCGCTCTGAATAATAAGGGTACGCCTCAAAGGCCAACTCTGCCCCCTCTGTGCGCCACACCAACAACGGCGTTTCTCGATAAAAAGAGACTTGTTCACCCTGATGATCATAAAGATTATCGGCATCACACAAGGCATGAGCAACGGGCTTAGTGATTTTTGAACCACCGCCCCAAATCATGCCCTCATACGAAGCAGCAGATAAGATCGTTGTGTCACTGGTGCTGAGGATTTCTTTGTGTTTATAACCAAACTTCTCTAGCGGCACCTTGCGACCCTGACTCCAACCTCGCTTACTTTTCGCCTGAATTTTCGCTTCAACTTTCGATGCCAATGGATCCAACTGCCAAATCAAACGTTCTTGCTTTACCGCTATTGGATTTAATGTGCCGTCAATGCGCGTTAACCATTGCTGCCAAGGCGAAGCGACATGAATTAATGGATTGTCTTGATCCAGCAAACGAGTTAACGCATTTTTTGCCACCTGAGCCAGTGCAAAGTTATCCGGGTGATCTAATAACGACCTCATCTCTGAAGTACGAGCTAAGGTCATTAACCCAATCCAGACATTGGTATTATCACGCAGACGATAAGCGATAATTGATTCAATTAACATGCGCCCCCACGCCACCTGGCCTCGACTATCCACTAATGAATCTAGCCAGAGTTCAGGGTCCTCAAAATAGTGCGCCAACACACTGTCACTGGCAGTAATAAGATTGATAGACGCACGCCAATACTGCGTAGAAAGCTCTGGCATGCTATAGAAAGCCATACTCATTTTTGCTTTGGTTGCAGAGGTAAGAGAAGGGTCAAGCACACTCACCAATGCCAAATCACACAGTTGAGTAAAAGAGATTTTATCTGAATTAATAGGACGAAAAGCGTCTCGATGACGAAGATAAGTGCTATCAAAATGGGAAGCGGAAAGCAGATAGTCACTCTTTATTCTTGGGGCGAAGCACCACTTATCAAACTGAAAGTTCACACCAAACTGGTTAATTCGCCACTCATCCATCACCTCAATGGCCGTGGTAAATTCCATCTTATTTGGGCGATCGTTTAATAGCTTATACCAGTTAACCATCATCACTTGAGCAAACAGATTAACCCAAACCCGATCATTTAACTGCCAACTGATTGGATCAGAGCAGAGAATATCAAAAGCCAAGCCGATATCTGATGGGTTATTTAGTTCATGCAATAAATCCATCAGCCAATCATAATCAGAAGCCACCGCAAACAAACCCACATAAGGCGCTTTAGGATTATCGATATTCGACTCAACCAAATCTTCTAACTGGGTATTATTTACCTCACCAAATGCCAATAGCGCCCGCGTTAACCCTTGCGGAGTAAAGCATAGCTTATTGCCCTCTTGATACATCATTTTTTGCTGGCATAGATCGGAAAGTGCTTGAGTAAAGTTCAACTCACTTTGTGGTGATTCAGGCTCAGCTAAGATCTGCATCATGGCTTTTTTGACTTTATTCAGCGTATTTTGGCTACAAAGCAAAGCGGCATAGAGAGCAATATGATTAGGGGTATTGGGATTAATAACAGTAAGAGGCATGAGGGCTCGTAAGTAAAGATGAATATACATTACGATAATAATAGGGTCGTGAGAGGAATGCAATTGAAGTGAGAGTGATGAGAAATTATACGGCGGCTAGAAACTAGAAACTAGACCGCTTCGCTTCTATAAGATCAAAAGCAAGCGCCGTATCCGCTTTTAGCTCCTCCCCTTTTATCGAACTAATCACTTGGCTGAAAATGTTGATATTTGATATAAGGGGAGACTGGGAGGGGTTGGTTATAAAAAACTAAAAACTAGGCTTCAGGACGCTACGCGCAGAGGTTTCAGGGGTACTCACTTTTGATCTTCCTGAAACCTGAACCCTGCTTTCCCCTACTATCTTAATCTTTGGATCTCTTCAATACTTAAACCGTAAGCAGATGGCGATATAATCATGAATAATAAAATTGACATCAATTCTAAACAAAAACCACATTTTAAGCACTCTCAGGCACTAAATTATTTTCCATTCGATTAGTGGTATACTTAACTCAGTCAGTAGAGTGGATCACTTTTCATGAGTAAGAAAAACACAACAACGCCCCATGATGGGTTGTTTAAAGCCTTTTTAACAACGCCTGAACCGCTAAAGATATGTTGGAAATACACTTACCAACATATCTGAAAACGTTATGCGACTTATCAACATTGAAACTGGAATCAGGTTCTTTTTTAGAAGACGACTTACGTCCGTATTATTCAGACGTGCTCTACTCAATGAAAACAGAATGTGGTGACGGCTATATTTATGCTCTTATTGAGCACCAAAGCAGCCCTGACGAGCACATGGCCTTTCGTATGTTCAGATATGCTATTGCAGCCATGCAAAAACATCTTGATGCTGGAAACAAAGAATTGCCTTTAGTCGTTCCACTGCTATTCTATCATGGTAAAACATCACCATATCCATACAGCATGAATTGGTTAGATTGTTTTACTAAACCAGAAATGGCGAAAGCACTCTATAACAATGATTTTCCATTAGTAGATGTTACTGTAATGGATGACAGTGCGATAATGCAGCACAAGCGCATTGCACTATTAGAGCTCGTCCAGAAACACATTTACCAAAAAGACATCAATGATATTCTTGAATCGTTAGCCATCTTATTATTAAATGACTACCATACAGACAGCCAAGTCCGAACCCTGATTGAATACTTAGTAACGGTAGGGGAAACTCAGAACGTGAATGCGTTATTGGAAGAGTTGGCGCATCAAGTACCAAAACATGAGGGCACACTAATGACAATAGCAGAGCAACTAATTCAGCAAGGAAAACAAGAAGGACTTTTACAAGGCGAACAAAAAGGACTTCAACAAGGCCGTCAAGATACATTGAAAGAAATGGCACGTAATTTACTGCAATCAGGCGTAGATAAAGCCGCAATCATGAAAGCAACAGGATTTAGCTCTCGTGAATTAGAACTTATTTCTCATTAATACATTCCGTCATAATGTAATAAGAGAGCTAATAAGCTCGAATTCTGCACCTAGATCATAAGCTTTCTTTACTTCAACGCTCTGAAAAGCACTCTTTTCAATTTAGATAAACTCATTATTTAGCTTCTTTCATTCGACTGCGAGCTAAATAGAAACTAGAGGCTAGACCGCTTCGCTTCTATAAGATCAAAAGCAAGCACCATACTAGCTTTTGATCTTCCTGAATTCTGAAACCTCACCGGTTCTCATACTCGCCCGTCGAGGACGCAGTTCGTCCATCCTAGCCTCTCGAAGCGCCCTACTCTTATCACTTCTACTCAGTCAATAAAAAAGTGATCGCCTTCTCCGTAAAATCAGCAAGAGCTTGATAATGACCTTCACGCAAAATATCTTCAACAATCAGTAAATCAATATTTAAATAATCATGTACTAGGCCATTGCGCATACCAATAATCTGTTTCCAAGTACGCAACTCATTGCTAGAAATCAGACCATACTCTTTTAGCAAAGAAAATGATTGATAGGCTTCAGTTGGGCTTTTATTTTGGATTTTCTTTACCATATGCTTAGATAATCCAATGCACATTTCAGTAAAAACCTGTAATAGACGCTCGGCAGCTAAATAATCACGACTTTTTAAGGTCGACTGATTAAGGTCAACACGAAGCTCATTTAACTCTTTGAGGTATTTTGCTTTATGAGACTCAACTTCCGCTAGATATAATTCAAGACCTTTATTCATACAATGCACTTCTTTTGCTTTCAATTAATTGATGTTCAAACATTGAGTTAATACGATTTTGCTCTTTATAAAACAGAAGAGGATTATTGTTATAAATCAGTTTCCCGTACTCAATGACGTTAAATGCAAGGGCTATTGGTATGTGATTGATATCAACGATACTGACTTTATCTAAGGGTAGGTTCAAATGCTCAGCCCATTCCATAGCCAAACACTCAGGGCGAGTTCGCAAAGCAAAAGTAGATAACGAATGATCATTAAATGCCACCGCTAAATCAAAATCACTCTCTTGATGATGCGTACCTTGAGCGCGTGAACCATATAGCCATACAAGCTCAATGCTGTCATCGACTTTAGCTAGGCTAACGATAGAATCAATCATACTTAATCCATTATTGTTGTTTATTTGGATACTATAGCAGGGTTAAAGACTATACGCTGCGCTAACTAGAAACTAGACCGCTTCGCTTCTATAAGATCAAAAGCAAGCGCCGTATCCGCTTTTAGCTCCTCCCCTTTTATCGAACTAATCACTTGGCTGAAAATGTTGATATAAGGGGAGGGGTTGGTTATAAAAAACTAAAAACTAGGCTTCAGGACGCTACGCGCAGAGGTTTCAGGGGCACTCGCTTTTGATCTTCCTGAAACCTGAACCCTGCTTTCCCCTACTATCTTAATCTTTGGATCTCTTCAACACTCAACCCCGTTTTCAAGGCAATGGTATCATTATCAAGAACATCCAATAAATTCCTTGCCACTTCTAATATCCCTTCAGCCTTACCTAGCTCTATACCCTCGGCCTTACCTAGCTCCTTACCATCATCAAACGCGGTATCTATTACGTTATTTAAATCTCGGTAATACTTGAGGCTATTCTCGTACTCTCTTTGCTTTTCTAACGGCAATTGTGCTAATTCAGCCTCTGCAAAAAAAGACTTAAAAACACCTTCAGTCAGCAATTCTGGATAATCTTGTAAGCTTTCAAGGTTCCAATTACCCTTTTGTCCCTGCTCTTGAATAGGAAATGACGAATAAAACACACTGCGATCGACAATCTGCTTACCTAATTGCTCATTAGAAATAAAGGTTAAATCTACAATCGTTGATTCCTCTCCTTCTAATAACGTATTTAAGAAATCAATGAGAATGGTTTTATTCGCCTCAGAGCCAAACAGCTTTTTAAAGCCAAAGTCTGTAAACGGATTGAGGTACTTGTCGGTGAGATACGTCATGCTAAGCCTACTGTAAGAATAAACAGGTAAATATGAGTATATACTGTGGTTAATTAAAGAGCAAAAACTAGGATTAAGTTCGCTTCGCTGGCAAAGTTCAAAGAGGCTTGCTTTTGATTTTAGCTCCTCCCCTTTATCGAACTAATCGCTTGGCTGAAAATGTTGATATAAGGGGAGGTTGGGAGGGGTTGGTGATACATAACTCGAAACTATACGCTGCGCTAACTAGAAACTAGACCGCTTCGCTCCTATAAAATCAAAAGCAAGAGATCTTCCTCGCCTTAATTATTGAATTGGCGGTATTGCTGAGATATATGTGAATCAATCATCGAAATTAACGCGTTTGATATACCAAGGTTTAATGCCTCTTGTTTAAAATCCCGAGTCTCATGATAGATCTCTTCAATCATATTTAGCAAAGGGGTGACACAGGGTCCACGCATGAGTTGCCAAAATGTTAAATTACAGCTAAGTGCCAAATAATACCATCTCTCTAAAGTCTGTATTAAGTGCACATTTCAACTGCCGTTTCTTTAACGTTCCTTTTAAATTCACCAATTTTATGAAGTTCATACACATCTGGCGGATCCTAGATAAATTCTCTGCAGCATGCTGATACATTATCTTGCTATCGTCTTCTTTCATTACGCTATCCAACCACCAATGCATGCTTTCTACACCCCAATGGCCTCGGCATAATTTACCAAACTCTTCTGCTGATAATTTCTTAGATGATATGAAATATCTAATACCTAAAGAGCCTGAGTTACTTTTGTTATGTTTATTATAAGTCACTGCTATACATAAACTTTCTAGACCTTTCCAATCAACAGAGAAGTCTCCAAATACTTCTGTAAATGGCACAACATAATAAGACCTAACCATTTTGCTTCCGCGCTTACCGACTTCTTCCGTTTCAAATTTATCACACTCTAAATGAGCAAGTTGAGCAAGTTGAGCAAAAGAAAATTTATTTAAATAACATATTATGTAAGCGTTCTTGGTTACCTTTCACTGCTAATAAGTAATCACCTTCTCTATTAACAATATCTGCTGCAATTGTTCTCTGACAGCCCATTGCATCAAGACTAATAGTTCTGTTTTTAACTTTAATTAGCTTTAGTATTTCAGGAATTGTCGTAATTTCATTACTCTTAGAATCTGTTTTTAATTGACCTAAAACCAAGCCTGTATCAACAGAATAAGCATTTACCATATGAGTTAAGTATTTGTTTTTACTATAGTCATATGTTCCTCTTAATGATTCCCCATCAATCGCTACATGAGTCGTATCTAATGATTTTTCATACTGAATATCATTGCACCACCGTGTAAAACAAATTGAAAATTCATCTGGGTCAACCAAGCTAACTATTCGAGCAATGGTATCGTGGCTCGGTACTCCATTAGAGTAATCGCTAAATTTTCTAAACCACGTTAAATTCTCTTCACCAAAGGTATCTATCTCATCCCAGGTCTTCATTCCACACAACATTGCGGTAACTACTTGGAACATTACTTCAAAGAAATTATACGTCGATTTTCTCGACTGACGTGTATCGCTTAATATGTTAAAATGCTCTTTAAACTCGTCGTAATTCATCATTTTGTCTTCTTCTGTTTTGTTAACAGTATAAGATCATTTCTAAACACCGAATTCAAGCTATTTTAAAAAATTATATCCCGAAATATTAGGAATCACTGCGTAAATAACATGCGTGGACCCTGGACCCTGCTGCATAATTGTGTCTAGAATTCGGCACGTTTGCACTTAACCTAAACTTTGCGATAGAACCAAACATTGAGCTTTGAGAGCTAATTTTGATAAAAGTTGCAATATAGATGCGACAGAACCAACAAAATTACTATTCACTACGAATCCTTTTTATTCATAACTCGCTCATGTTCAATCGTACTTTCTAATCCTGAAAAATCTTCATATACGAAATACGGGTGCGCGTGATTGATTGTCACATATTTACTGTAAATCAAGAAATCATCGGCTAAGAAGAAGGGGTATGTACCAAGTTCTTTGTCCAACTTGATTGCACTAACCTTAGGCAAAGCGAAACCTACAGTACCATACCAATGATATTCACTCTTCTCACCAAGTAGATATCCAAACTTTCTAACAGAAGCTATCAGATTAGGCTTAATAACAATCCGCTTAATGTTAGATAAAAAACCTTTCCATACACTAAGTTTTGAATGTCCAAGAATCGTCAGATTTGAAGGGTAATTCCCTTCTCTAAAGAGGATACCAAACCAAGGCATAAGTATTGCGTCGTCTTCTAGTACCATCCAATTCTCACAATCGCTTTCGGAGATTCGCTTCCAAATACCTAAGTGGCTTAGAGTACAACCAATCTCACCCCTAGCAGGTTCACGCCCGTAAGTGTCACGGAACCTTTTAACGTCGAACAGTTTCTCTAAATCCGATATTTCCATAGCTCTTGCATCAAAAGCATCATAGAACTCGAAATCTGTAATGCCACGTTTCTTTAGTCTCTCTGTGATGATTGCACGACGAGGTGAATCTTTCAGAGATAACACTATTACTTTAATCATTTTTCAATGACTCCATAAATTTACATTCTACTCTTAATGTCCAAATTAAAAAGAAGGACATTAAGGTGGTACAAAGTGAAAACGCATAGTCTGGTATAAATTGCAACCCAATAAAAAACACCACAGGTAAGAACGTGCTTTCAAGAGAGGCCGTTGTAACAAACGGCTCAACTTTATAACAGCGTACAAAGTTGTTTCTTATAGTCTTGTAAAACAAAATCACAAAGAAAATAAACACCTGAAGCACAAACATTTGACTTGGTATTTTATCAAATAAGTAGAGATCAGGGAGTAAGGACCACAACAACATAAAGACTGAATAACCTAGGGCCAGAATACACAAGGAAATCGGTTCTGTCGCATGAAAAGGAACTAAACAGGCATATAATGCTCAAAGTTCAAGGTAAGGAATTTGAATGTTGCTGAGTTAGCATTGGCCCGTCTAAAAAAGCCAATTTCACCATCGCTGTTTTTTTAAAAGGTATCGAAAATATAATTATCGGGGATTTTATAACTGTTTTAGCCCTATTTCATGAGTTTTAGATACACTTATCCTACAAACCTTATTATGCTGCCCTCAATTCTGACTGAACTATCGCATGGGTGACTAAATCATTGACCGAATTTCCGACTCGGAAATTCGTAAACACCAGACGACTTTCACATAAAATACATTCGTACGGATCTACTTTTACATATCCTTTTAACATTGCGGCATACCCTGGCATTTTCGGCTCAGCTTCTATTGTCATACCTAAAGCTGCATAAACTCTAGGCAGAGCTTCTCCACGACGACGCATTGATAAAAAACCGTAGTATCGGATCATCTTGAAATGTTTATCAGGATAGTGCTCTACTATCCGTCTTATCATCTCTTCTGGTGATAATGTTAGGCTGTCTGTTGTTCCTGTTCGATGGTCTAAATAATTAAACGTTATCATTCCGCCTTTGGCGTAATGACTTAAACGTGACGCTGAAATCGGGGGCCGTTTTAAATACCGACCAAGATAGTTCATCGTCGGTTTTACATTATTTGTCTTTTTAGCAAAATGAAGCTTCCAACGACGATTATATTGACTGCTTAAAAAGCGTGACCAATCCGTTTTATTACGGATATAGGGGCATTCTTCGCTTGATAAATCAAGCTCATAATAAGCCTTACCCAATAAACTGACGATAGCCGCTCTCCAACAAGGCTCTGTCGTTTTCATTTGGAAGTAAATGGGTTTCCATAAACCGGTACGTTCACAAATTCCCCCACGAGTGACCGATAAATGTAAGTGCGTATTCCAATTCAGTTTTCGACCGTAAGTATGAAGAGCACAAAAGATACCGACATCTATTCCTTTATCTTTTGCCCATCCCAGCAGAATGTTTGCAGCACATTTGAATAATTTATTTAACAAACGGTTATGACGAAAGATAGGCCATAGCGTGTTTGGAAGGGTAAAGGTGATGTGTTGATATTCGCATTCAGGGAAGACATGTTGTTGCTTTTGTATCCATCGCTCTGTGGCTTTCATGCCACAGCTACTGCACGCTCGAGATTTACAGGTTTGGTGAATATATTTGATATGGGTACAGTCAGGGTTGCAACAATGATATTCGCGAGAGCCAAAAGCCGCTGTCCCACAGGACAGCATCTTTGTGACATTTTCAATCACGACCGCTCTTAGGTTAGCTTTGTTATTATGAAGAAATTTAAGCCAGTTATTTTGACTATTAAATAATTGTTTCAGGGGTTTATATGCGTGCATGGCGATAGGATAAACGATTTATTGGCAACAATGGAAGAGGTTGAGTCCTTTTGATTTGCGCCGTAGGCGCCTATTGTTCATTATTTTCGAATTAACCTAAAAGTGATACAGCTGAAGATGGAATTTGCCTCGCTTGAGCTAATATACTTAGCTAGAACTTAAGATTCAGCCCAGCAAAGAACACATCGGATTCGAAATCGTTGGCTAAGATAAATTTACGGTATTCGGCATTGAAGCCGATCGTGCTGAAGGCAACAACCTCAGCCCCAAGTCCATAATATGGATTGAGGCCCTTGTGAGACACCGTTCTCTCTGCCTGACCCGTTGGGGTAAAGGTTTTCTCAACGTTTGAGTAGTTGGCACCACCCAGCGCATAGATATTGAAAAACGAAACAGGATAAAGACTGGCTTTGAGGCCGAGGTAGCCTGTGGAGTACTTCACGTGCTGTTTGGATTGGTCAAAAGCGGTGGAAATAACATTACTGGTCATACCATCGATTCCTGCATAACCAATCTCTGTAGAGAAATTAGGATGAAACTGGTAAGAATAGTCAATTTTACTCGCGAAACCTGAGTCAGTCCAATCATTTGACCCTTCGGTGCCGCCGTAACCAATCCCAACGCCAATTTGATGGTTTGCGGCGTAGACACTAGAAGAAATAAGGAATAACAAGGGTAAGAAACGTGTTTTCATAGTGAGCTCTGTTCAATAGTTATAATGTACACTTATAACGGAAATCGCCGTCATAAGCATGAGTATTTTTGTCGGTGTGTTACGATCAAAAATTGTCTTCCAATTATACCTTAAAAATATTATCTGCCTAATGGTTTTTATAGGTTAACTTACGGATGTAACAATAAGGGGCATATCGCGCATCGAATTTGTAAACCCAGAGATTTACCTTACTAAATGTGAATTCTGATTTTTAGACATAACCCTCATTTAGATAGACGTGTTTTGCATGGCAAAGAGAAGACGAATGTATACCCGTGATCAATGAAGATGATTGATTTTTGTGTAAATAGGATCAGAATACTGGAATGAATAAAATTAAATTATCAGTAGAGCTAAAATCAGCATTAGAATTACGTCATTCAAAAGTGAGAGACGGGAATGAACGTGATCGTATTAAAGCGGTTTTATTACGCTCTGAAGGCTGGAAAGTATCAATGATTGCTCAGGCATTACGCATTCATAAATCCACGATCTCTCTTCATATTAATGATTTTTAATTAAGCAAAAGTTAACATCAAATAATGGTGGCTCAGACAGTCATTTAAATGCAGATAAAACAGACTTACTGATTTCTCATCTTACCGAAAACACCTACTTTCATACCTATCAAATTTGTCAGTATATTCAAGATGCTTGGTCTATTTGTTATTCTGTTTCAGGTATGAATAAATGGCTTCATCAACATGGTTTTAGTTATAAACAACCCAAAGGCGTACCTCATAAGTGCGATCTTGAAAAACAAGCCACTTTTGTCGAGCAGTATGAAGCCTTAAAGCGGGAGTTAACTAATGATGACATATTATTGTTTATGGATGCGGTACATTCAACACAAGCAACAAAAATAACGTCAGATTGGATACGAACAGGGATAGATAATACGATTGAAACTACAGGCAGTCGAACACGATTAAATATCGTTGGTACCATCGAGTTGGGTAATTTAGCTAACGCAGTTACAGCACAATATAAAACAGTCAATAGTGAGAGTATCATTCACTTTTTAGATGAAATAAAGCGATATTATAAGGCTTAAAAAGCTATTCATTTAGTGCTTGATGGTGCTGGTTATCACCGCTCTCATGCTGTGATTGATAAAGTAAAAGAGTGTGGAATAACACTTCACTACCTTCCACCTTACAGTCCAAATTTTAACCCGATAGAACGGCTGTAGAAAGTCATGAATGAATATGCTAGAAATAATCGTTATTTTTCGACTGCAAAATTATTTAGGGAAAGTATCAATCATTTTTTTGATTCTACTTTGCCATCTATTGGTGCTGATTTAAATACGAGAATAAATGACAACTTTCAGCGATTTTACTCTGCAAATTGAAGTGCTACAGGTATATATACAATGCATCATTGCACTAGAGGGATATGTAGAATTAGGTAGCCATTTCCATATATGAACGTTACGTGATCACGTTAGCTTTGAATTAATACTTACGTATTTATCAATTAAGTTCTTAAGTTCTCAAGTTTTAAGTAAAAGTGACGATATTATTATCTAGCGAGTAGCATGAAGAAAAGATTTAATGCTGCTGCAGGTAAGTGTGACATAAGATACGCAGGTTTCGTTTCATGTGTCGTAGGGAAAATTACAGCTCATCAATTTATGATTAAATTAGGAATCATATGAACAATATCAAAATACGTTATTTATTACTATCAATAGCTCTAATTCCAATTATTGGTATGATGGTAATTCTAATGGTCTCTTTAAATCAAACAGATAAGATAAATGCTCAATCAACAGAAATAGCAACAAACATGTTACCTTCGACTAAACTTCTTGGGAGTTTAAATACTCAAACTTCTGATTTTCGCCTAGAAGAATCAGAAATGATTATTTTAAAAGACTCTACTAAAACTATTGATGTATATAATAAGAAGTTGAAAGAAATAAATGAAATTATAGGAAAATATCGCAATTTTATCTCATCAAAACAAGAAGGTACTTTATTTGATGAGTTTGAAAGAACGTTTAAAATATATGAAACAGAGTCAAAAAAATTAATTACTCTGATTGATGAAGGCAGGATGGAGCAAGCGGCTAAGTTTCATTTTACTTCTCACCAGAAATGCTATAATGATTATAGTGAACTACTGCTTGCTTTGATTGATTTAAATGAAAAAGATTCTGTAGCTGCAAGTAATCTTGGGGATGAGCTGTTTAATAATTCAATGATAATTATAGGGCTTGTATTTTTAGGTTCGATTACCATATCAATTATTGTTTCTTTTTTTATTATTACTCGATTTGAAAAATCAATGAAAGGAATTTCAGAGGGCATTACTAGCCTCTCATTAGGAGACTTAAATAACTCTTCAGAGGTTATTAGTGGGGAAAATGAATTAGCAAGACTATCAAAAGATTACCAAGGTGTAATATCGAAGTTACAAGGGATTGTTGGGGGGTTATTTTCGGTTTCAGAGCAAGTTAGTTCTTCTTCTGAAGAGCTTATTGTTGTCATGCAAAATACAGCTAAAAATATTCAAAGTGAGTTAGCTCAAGTAGAGGTAATTTCTACTGCAATCAGTGAACTCTCAAGTACAAGGTAAGGAATTTGAATGTTGCTGAGTTAGCATTGGCCCGTCTAAAAAAGCCAATTTCACCATCGCTGTTTTTTTAAAAGGTATCGAAAATATAATTATCGGGGATTTTATAACTGTTTTAGCCCTATTTCATGAGTTTTAGATACACTTATCCTACAAACCTTATTATGCTGCCCTCAATTCTGACTGAACTATCGCATGGGTGACTAAATCATTGACCGAATTTCCGACTCGGAAATTCGTAAACACCAGACGACTTTCACATAAAATACATTCGTACGGATCTACTTTTACATATCCTTTTAACATTGCGGCATACCCTGGCATTTTCGGCTCAGCTTCTATTGTCATACCTAAAGCTGCATAAACTCTAGGCAGAGCTTCTCCACGACGACGCATTGATAAAAAACCGTAGTATCGGATCATCTTGAAATGTTTATCAGGATAGTGCTCTACTATCCGTCTTATCATCTCTTCTGGTGATAATGTTAGGCTGTCTGTTGTTCCTGTTCGATGGTCTAAATAATTAAACGTTATCATTCCGCCTTTGGCGTAATGACTTAAACGTGACGCTGAAATCGGGGGCCGTTTTAAATACCGACCAAGATAGTTCATCGTCGGTTTTACATTATTTGTCTTTTTAGCAAAATGAAGCTTCCAACGACGATTATATTGACTGCTTAAAAAGCGTGACCAATCCGTTTTATTACGGATATAGGGGCATTCTTCGCTTGATAAATCAAGCTCATCATAAGCCTTACCCAATAAACTGACGATAGCCGCTCTCCAACAAGGCTCTGTCGTTTTCATTTGGAAGTAAATGGGTTTCCATAAACCGGTACGTTCACAAATTCCCCCACGAGTGACCGATAAATGTAAGTGCGTATTCCAATTCAGTTTTCGACCGTAAGTATGAAGAGCACAAAAGATACCGACATCTATTCCTTTATCTTTTGCCCATCCCAGCAGAATGTTTGCAGCACATTTGAATAATTTATTTAACAGCCAACGGTTATGACGAAAGATAGGCCATAGCGTGTTTGGAAGGGTAAAGGTGATGTGTTGATATTCGCATTCAGGGAAGACATGTTGTTGCTTTTGTATCCATCGCTCTGTGGCTTTCATGCCACAGCTACTGCACGCTCGAGATTTACAGGTTTGGTGAATATATTTGATATGGGTACAGTCAGGGTTGCAACAATGATATTCGCGAGAGCCAAAAGCCGCTGTCCCACAGGACAGCATCTTTGTGACATTTTCAATCACGACCGCTCTTAGGTTAGCTTTGTTATTATGAAGAAATTTAAGCCAGTTATTTTGACTATTAAATAATTGTTTCAGGGGTTTATATGCGTGCATGGCGATAGGATAAACGATTTATTGGCAACAATGGAAGAGGTTGAGTCCTTTTGATTTGCGCCGTAGGCGCCTATTGTTCTAATCTTAACTAGAGCACTACATGGACTTTTCTGGCTACCAATACCCTTCAGATATAATTCTTCAAGCTGTACGCTATTACGTATCATATAAACACTCAGTACTCGTGATATTGAAGAGATTTTCACTGAGCGTGGCAGTACTATTGACCATTCCACTGTAAACCGCTGGGTTATTACTTTTGCACCTATGCTAGAGCAGAACGCACGTCAATTAAAACGTAAAGTATCGCCATCATGGCGCATGGATGAAACCTATATCAAAATTAAAGGTGAATGGTGGTATTACTACCGAGCTGTTGATAAATTTGGTGACATCGTTGATTTTTACTTGAGCAAAGAACGTGATGAAAAAGCGACGAAAGCCTTTCTACGTAAGGCTATTAATACTAATGGTTTGCCAGATAAAGTGGTCATAGATAAGAGCGGGGCTAATGCTTTAGCCTTGCACAATATGAATATCAGCTTGTGGTTAAGCGTTGTTTTTATGTTGAACTTAATAGAAATTGTCGATGTGAAATACCTCAACAATATAGTTGAGCAAAGCCACCGACCGATCAAGCAAAAAATGTATCAGGCGTTGGGTTGGAAGTCTGTAGAGGGCGCAACAGCTACCATGTCAGGCCAAGAGGTCTGGACCCAAATTAAACGTGGGCAAGTTGGTGATTTAAGTTTGCCCGTTTGGGAGCGCTTTTATGCGATCGCTGCATAATTGTGTCTAGAATTCGGCACGTTTGTACTTAACCTAAACTTTGCGACAGAACCGTTGGTTATAAAAAACGAAAAACTAGGATTCAGGACGCTGCGCGCAGAGGTTTCAGGGGTACTCGCTTTTGATCTTCCTGAAACCTGAGACCTGAATCCTGCATTTTCTCTTCCTCACCTCTCAAAGCAAAGCGTCCTGCTCTTCAGCCTTCCAAACCAAATCCCCTATTCCATCAACCGGATTAAACCCAGTCGGCGCATCAAGAAGCAACTGACGTATCCCTTCATGGTCAAAATTATGACAAACGGTATCTAATTTATCTAACAACGCATTGTATTCATCTAATGGTAAAAAATCTTCTTGTGCCGTCATGATACGTTCATGGGCCGTTGAACCAACATTGTCACCGATTAGCAATTCTTCATACAGTTTTTCACCTGGACGTAAGCCCGTGTAGTGAATCTCAATATCACCATATGGATTTGATTCATCTTTCACTTCTAAACCAGAAAGACGAATTAAGTTTTTTGCCAAATCAACTATTTTGACTGACTCTCCCATATCAAGAACAAACACATCACCCCCCTTACCCATCGCCCCCGCTTGAATCACTAATTGCGCGGCTTCAGGAATCGTCATAAAGAAACGAGTGATCTCTTCATGAGTAACGGTAATAGGTTCACGGTTTTCAATTTGACGCTTAAATACGGGTACAACAGAACCCGACGACCCTAATACATTACCAAAACGCACCATACAAAAACGAGTCCCTGCTGTTGCATCTTTTGCACGGATCTTGTTTTGCTGCTCTGCCAACGCTTGCAGACCTAACTCAGCCATACGCTTAGTTGTGCCCATTATATTGGTAGGGCGAACCGCTTTATCAGTAGAGATTAAAACAAACGATTCTACTTTTGCTTCAATCGCAGCACGAGCTGTGTAGTTAGTACCAAAGACGTTATTACGAACCCCTTCAACGACATTGTACTCAACTAATGGTACGTGTTTATAAGCGGCTGCGTGATATACCGTTTGAACTTTAAAGCTTCCCATCACTTTAGATAAGCGGTTAATACGTTGAACCGAACCTAACAGTGGAATAATTTGAATACCTAAGCCTTCAGCCTCAACAAGCAAAGATAGCTCTCTATCAATTTGATACAACGCGAATTCAGATAACTCAAATAACACCAACGCTTTAGGTTTATTACGAACAATCTGGCGGCACAATTCAGAGCCAATAGAACCACCCGCACCAGTGACCATAACGACTTTATCTTTGATGTTAGCCTCCATTAAAGCTTGCTGTGGCGCAACGGGATCTCGACCTAACAGATCATCAATAGAGACATCTTTAAGCTCATCAATACTCGCGTTGCCTGCAACGATATCTGACATATCAGGAACAGTCCGTATCTCAACAGGCAATAATGAAATGGTATCTAACACTTTTTTACGACGGCGACGAGACGCACTTGGTATCGCTAGTAGTATTTGTTTTACGCCATGGTTGATTATTATTTTTTCTGCACAAGCCGCGGTATACACATACAAACCCATCATCATGGTATTTTGTAAGGTAGGGTCTTCATCAACAAAACCCACGACTTTATGCGTTCTTGATTGACGTAGTGCTAACGCTAGCTGACGACCAGCACTGCCCGCTCCATAAATTAATACTGGATTACCCGATTTATTTGATGATTGTGCAACTAAGCTACGAATAATAAGGCGGCTACCGCCAACACTAATCGCTAAAAAAGATCCATAGATAATAGGAACAGAGCGAGGAATGTCTGCATCAAACAAAAATGCTAAGCCAGCCATCGCAATCGCAGATAACACCGTACCTAACCCGACTAAAGCCAATACATGTAAACCTAAGTATCTTAATACTGCTCGATATAGGCCTAACTTTGTAAAAATCAGTAAGGTAATAATAACGGTACTAACTAAAACATACTGACCTTCTACTGAAGGCAAAGCCTTAACTTGTCCAATACGAACCCAATAAGCACCAAGAAAAGAGAGAGCAATAAAAAATAAATCAATAATTAAGCTGATAAGGCGTTTTTTATAGCGAGATAGAGACCAAATGACGTTTAAATTAAGCATAATAAACCGTTTATATTTTTATAAGAAAAATCAGCAAAATGAATGATACGGATTAGATACAAAAAATCCCAGAAGTTATCGTGAATAGATCACCTTTCTGGGATTTTAAGTTTGTTTCAAGCAAATTATTTTACCGCATCACCCGAGCCACTGCCTGTCGCTGTCATGATGATGTATTTAAAGTAATCTTTAATGGTTAACGTATCAATCATCTGCTTGTCAGTTTTAGCTAACAATTGTGGTGTAGACATATCGATATTTTGAACTTGAGCTAAACCTGTTACACCGGGAAGTACATCATATACCCCTAATGCATCACGCTCTTTAATTAGATCGTCTTGGTTAAATAAGTTTGGACGAGGGCCAACCAAGCTCATTTCACCTTTCACCACGTTGATGAGCTGAGGCAACTCATCAATTTTGGTCTTGCGCAAAAAATTACCAAGCTTTGTGATTGATGCATTATTTGCTAAGTGGCTAGCTACCGATTTAGTTTCAACAGACATAGTGCGAAACTTAATAAGTTTAAACGGCTTTTTATTACGCCCTACTCGTTCTTGAATGAAGATTGGGGAACCGGTATCAAACAAGCCAATAATAGTTACGATAAGCAGAACTGGCCATAAGAAAAGCAAACCGAAAAAGGCTGCGAAGAAATCGATAATACGTATCATTGTTTGCTCTCTGATAGTGTCTCTGAAAGTGAAGCCATTGTTTGTTCCATTGTATAAGGTGGAGTCCAACCCAGTACATCTTTTAAATTAGAAGAATCCACTTCAAGGTTACCAACTAATTGTTCAACCATTAGTGATTTACCAAGTAGCTTAGCGCCTAAACGCATTAAGCTAACCGGCACCGGTAACTGTATTAAGTTTGTACCAAGTCCTTTAGCTATGGCATTAGTAAATCCTTTAATAGACACCGTTTCACTTTCAGACGCTAAAAAAGTATGACCACCTGCATTGGGATGTTTCGCACACGTCACCAATAAATCAGCTAGGTTCTGTACAGAAATAAAATCGCGCTTATTCTGAGTTAGACCAAATGGTAAGAGAGGCACTTTATTAACCAAACGCGTTAAAGTGCCAAAATTACCAGGGGCATTAGGACCATAGACTAATGTCGGCCGAACAATAACCAATTCCATGCCTGTTTCTTTAGCTATTTTTTTTAAGCCAATTTCAGCATCATATTTTGATTGCGCATACGCATTATGTGGTTGCAAATCAGACAGAATAGAAAAAGGGGTATTGGTGGTTGATGTGCCATTAACACGAATAGAACTGACAAAAACGAAACGTTTAACGCCAGCTTTAGCGGCTTCATTGGCTAAATGTAAGGTTCCATCAACATTAACCGATTGATAATCTGCGTCAGTAAATAAATGATTGTGAGCAAGACCAGCTAAATGTATGACTTGTTCTATCTGTGCAAAAATGATTGATGTTTTTTTTGAATCGAATAGATCAGACATTAATATCTGTCGAGAATTAGATGATTTTTCATCTAATTCTCGACTAGCAACTAAACAGCGATAATCAAGATATTTATTTACAACAGAACCAATAAACCCACTGACTCCGGTTAACAATACCGCTTCAGGTCTAAAATTAGTTGTGCATATTTTCGGCAAAAAAAACTCCTTTTAATCAGCATCAAATAACGTGCAGATCCAACTTTGCAAAGAATATTTATCATAAATTTCTTGCTCAGGTTTTAAGTAGATAGATGACATGAATCTTTCTGAAATAACAGGCGCATCTCGGTCAATAACGAGAACATTACTTTCGCTATAAAATGCATAGTTCTTTATATCCGCATTAGTCATGATCAGCTTTTTATTTAACCCAAGCATTTCTATAGAGCGCATGGTTAATCCAGTTTGATCAGGATGCTGAATATCAATTACAGCGCTAGAATTAATAAAAACATTTTTTATCTCTAACTTTGACATTGAACTAAAAGACACTTCGTTATAAGAGATAAAATCAAATTCACGAGTAAACATTTTTTTTAATATAAAAAGTAATTTACTAGAGCAATAGAAGAAGCTAAAAGTATTAAAACCTCTATCTTTAAATTGCTTCATGATTGATTTGGCAAGTTTAACTCTATCACTATGAACAGTGCCAATAAAAGACACTGCATATTGAGTAGTAACTAATTTATCTCGTTCTATACTTTTAAAATTATTGTTATAGAAAAGCGCCAAGAATCTTATATCGACACCACTTATACGATCAGTCGGGTCAAAAGAGAATACTCTATCAAAACAAGATACAACTTTTTTTGCATTGGATTTATTTTTAAACGAATCCCACATGTATAAAATTGAAATCATACTTTCATTAGCAGACTGGATATTTTCTATAAATTTCTGCTCTAAAGTCTCTGGAGATATCACAAACAAATAATCGTATTTTTTTTCAGTAGCTTTATAGCATATTTGTGTAAAGTGTTTTTCAATATCACTCTTAATCAAAGTTTTAAAGTTTAATCTATTAAGGATTTTAGCTATCGATGATGTAAACGGCCGTTCATCAAAATAGTCAACATCCACACCTAATGCTATCAATTCATCAGTGATGTCTTTTTCATAACCAAAAAATGATGGCGCAATGAAAAGTATTTTTTTATTCTTTAACATAACGATTCATACTTATTAAAATAAATGTTATTTATACAAGCCTTTTGACTTCATTTCAGCAATGGAGCTTTCATACAAGTCAGCTTGAACTTCTTGTTGATTAACCCAAGCAGTAAATTTTCGCATACCACTAACAAAATCAACTTTAGGTTCAAATCCGATTTTCGATTTAATTAAAGTAAGATCGGCAAAATTATGTCGAATATCTCCAACACGATAATTGCTACTAATCAGTATATTAGAACTAGACTCATAAACACTCTTCAATGTCTCTGCAACGCTCAATACGTCTGTACAGACCCCAGAACCAACATTAAAGATTTGATAATTTGCATTCTCATTGAAAATAGAGAGTACAATAGAATCGACTACATCATCGATATAAACAAAATCACGACTTTCCAAACCATCTTCAAATATATTGATATCATTACCATTTTTAATTCTCGTTGAAAAAATAGATAAGATACCTGTGTATGGATTAGATAATGACTGACCAGCGCCATATACATTTTGAAATCTTAATGACACGGTAGGAATATCTAAACTTTCCCCTGTGATCATAAACATTTGTTCTTGAACTTGTTTCGTTACACCATAAATAGAAGAAGGATGTATTTTGCTTTCTTCATCAGTAGCAAGCAATTCAACATTAATGGAGCATAAAGGGCACTTAACATTAAAATCATCATGCTTCATATCTTCATCATTGCGGGCGTTAGGATACACAATGCCGTGTTCTGAACATAAATACTTACCTTCCCCGTAAATAGATCGTGAAGAGGCAATTACCATCTTAGTGATGTTATGTGGTTCATTAGCAAGTAAATCTAAAAATATCGCGCTACCACCAATATTGATATCTGAATATTTTTTTATTTGGTACATCGACTGTCCAGTTCCGGTCTCTGCCGCTAAATGAACAACAGTATCAATATCTTTCAATGCTTCTAGCCAGTCGTCACGAGATTCCACAGTACCTTGAATAAATCGAACTTTACCTTTTATTGAACAATACAAAGGTGATAATTCAGGATTTTCTCCATGTATCTGCGGTGATAAATTATCAAGTACTGTGACATTACAGCCTTTATCTATTAAATCCAGCGCCAAATTTGAGCCAATAAAGCCTGCACCACCTGTGATTAATACATTCTTAGTCATTTTTAAATCCTAAATAAAATTTCCAACAGTGTCTGTTTTTTTCCAAATCATATCAATTGGATCATAACGTTTAATAATTTTTGCTGGGACACCGACTATAACGCAATAGTCAGGGTAAGTTCCTCTAACCACCGAGTTCGCACCTACTATACATTGCGTACCTAAAATTGTACCAGCTTGTATCACAGCACCATATCCTATAAAACAATTAGGACCTATTGAAGTCTGCTTAGTAATATACTTTTGCTTTAGAATATGTACACCTATTTCAGTATAATCATGATCTATATTAGTAATCATAACATTTTCTAAAATAGTTGTATTTTCCCCAATTGTTAATTTTCCTTTAGAAGTTATATGGAAATTTTGACCAATAGAAATATTTTCTTCAAAAACAATTGAGGATTCATTATCAACAGGCTCTATTCGAGCGCCAGGAAATATCCTGACTCTTTTAGCTATAAATATACGACTAAAATGGCTTATAAAAATAGGCTTTCCAATATAAGAAGGTAACTTAAACTCACCTAAAAAAGGCTTATATATTAATCCTCTGATAATCCATAAAATTTTAAATAACATTAATTCCTCTTGAAATAATGTAAAAATGCATAAATAACTAATTGAAGCCTGGAATGCAATTTTTGATATAAATTACGGTTAGAAGCATTGCCGGTTTGAGATGAAGTTGACATATGCCTACGGTATAAAAGTAATGGCTGCTTTTCAAAATATACATTAAAACTTAACTCGATCATAATACCAAACCACCAATCATGAAACATCATCAAATTATTTGGTATTGGTAATGAATAGTCGAGTACATTTTTATTAAAAGCTAAACAGCAACCAAGATATGAGCTTTTATACAAATTATAAAAAAATCCAGCCTTAGAATTATTAAAATCAAAATATGAATGCTTAATAACATTAAGATTCTGATCTGTAACCATACAATTCATAACAACTGCATCATGAGTTTTCAAATGGTTTAGCGCTATCGAAACTCGATTATCCAACCAAATATCATCTTGATCAGCTAAAAAAATAACATCGCCAGAACTATTATTTAGAGAATTTGTAACATTACCGACAACACCTGATTCACACTCATTAGATAAAAATATGATTCTAGAATCAAAAAAGGAGTTTACAATATCCTCTGTTTTATCTGTAGAACCATCATCAGATATAATCACCTCATCAAATGTACCTAGCTGAATCAAGATTGAATCTAACTGCTCTCTAATATATTTTTCACCATTATATGTTGCCATACATACTGATATTTTCATGTTTTTTTTCTTAGCACGTAGTAATTAAAGAAAATAGATATTGGCATAAAAGATAAATATTTAATATTTAAGCGAAGCATTCGCCTTATAACAGACCAAAGTGTAGACTTATGTAAACTAATAGCTAACTCTGCAGCTCCTTCACAATAGAATTTAAATCTTGATAATTCGGCTACTCTATTCATCCCTTCATCGCCGGATAGGCTATGATTCAGCTCGACGTCAACTAACACCAAGTTTCTATTACCCTCCTTATACTTTTCGATAAAATATACATCACTAAAATCCAGTTTGATATTAGGATTATACCCACCTACTTTTTCAAAAATAGTAACTGGAATGAACAAACCACTATTGATAACAGATATTCCATTAATATCTTGAAGTTTCGGTAAATTAAACTTTTTATAATGACTACAATGACCAATAAAGTTTTTCAGCGTTGCTGGTGAATAAATTTTTGATTTGTTTTTATCACAAACAATTGGAGCATAGATAAAAGTATCACCATACTCGTTAAACGCATTGATGTAATCATCTAAATTAGACAGAAGGAAATAAGTATCCTGATCCAAAATCAAAACAGCACTTTTATTAGAACTTAGAGCGTACTCAAAAGAATGATTATAAGCCTGGCTGACACCTGAATTATTTTCATCGTGATAATACATTAAATGTTTATGATTTAAGTTATTACTTTCAGCAATAATAGGATCAGTAGAGTTATCATAAATAATCAGCTCAACATTGATATCACTTGATAACAACTCAAATATAATTGGAATATCCGCAATGGATTTATTAAAAACAACAACTGAAATTAAAATGTTATTATACATACCAACCTGTTTAAAATTTAAATACATATCTAAACTTCATTGAAAAAAGAAAACAAAGAAGGACAAATAATTGATTGAAGTAATTTGTAAATGGACTCATAAATAGTGAGTAAAACACAACACTTATTAGCAAGCTAGAAGATAAACTTTTTGAGTTTATATATGATCTATAACTATAATCAGCTAAAATACCATATAAAAATGAAATAATAGCAACACCAAAAACTCCAAAGTCTAAATATAAATCCGCAATTATAGTTCCCAGTAAGCTATAAGAGTCTAAAAGTGGGTTATACTCTATATCGAAAGCTTCATTGTATTTAAATATTTTTATATACGCTTGCAATAAATATTTACCAAAATGTAACTCATTATCATTTAGTAAAATCATGTCATTTAACGTAGAAAAATTTGTCGCTGTATACAGATTAAAAGTAACATCAAATATATTTACATCAAATTCCTTGTTTATTTTAGCATAAGCTTTCATAAACTCCAACTCATTGACATCTGATGTACCGCCGCCTAGATATCTCAAAGAACCGATAATAATAAACAAAATACTTATAGAAATAGTCAGTTTGAAGAATTGCTTGTCTATCGATAAATCATTAAATCTAATATAGGTAAAAAATAAAGAAAATATTAATAATAAAATCAATTGTCTTGATAAAGAATCAAATATCATTAATGTACAGAATAGAATATAACCAATGCAAATATACTTCCTTATGTTTCCTTTTTTATATAGGTAGTAATAGCAACTAGGAAGTATAGCTAACAACATGTAGAAATAATGAAGAATTGGTAAATTAATTTTATCTATGTAGGCATTTGAACCTTGTAGTGTTTTAACTACTGAAAAGCCACCACTTAAAAAGGTCTCAACTACAAAAATAATGACACCGAGAGTAAAAAATAAATGCACAACACTATACGAAACGCTTGCATCATAAGAAATACATTTGGCCTTACTTGAAAAAATACAACCTGAAAAATATGCTATAAAAAACACAAAAATAACAATATAAGTTTCTAGTGAAAGGTCATTTTGACGATATGATAAGTTAAATTGATAGTAGAAAAAACCAAATAAAAATGGTAAAACAAATATTATTGGATTGAAAAGTTTTTTATAAATAAGAAAGCTAACAATAATAATTAAATTCATTGAAAAATAACTTATTATAAGAGTTAACTTACTGCTTGATGCTATATCGCTTAAATTTAAAAAGTACAAAAAAAACAATAAACTTATAAAAATATAGCCAAGTACTCTGAAAAAAAAACTCATAGTTCACCTGAAATTAGGTTTAGTAAAATAATTTTTAACTCTATTTTTAAATTGCCTTCCATAGCAATAAATGATTCTAAAAGTTGATCCCTTCGCAAAGCATTTAGCCAGATCTAAAATTGTTAAACAGTTACTCAAACTTAACCCATGAGCTTTCATATACAAAAACCATGCATCACCAAATCTGTCTTTATGTAATATTCCTAACTGAAGATAACTTTCACTATCACTATTTGAAACTCTAACTTTACCAAGTTCAATGTTAACGGCGTAATCAAGTCGCTTAATTTTGTAGCAGTTACCAATGAATAGGTGTCTTAGAATAAAGTCCCAATCTTCCAATGACTTTAAGTTAATATTAAAACCGCCGAGCTCTTCAAAACGAGATTTTTTAATCATAAATCCAATATCAATGTCATTATGATACTTTATATCGTCTATAGATATTTCACCAAACTTTTGCCTAGTTTGACTATTGATCACTTCAAAGTCACCGGATTCAAAAAAACGCCCAGATGAGACCAACGAGTACTTACCCTCTTTAGCTATATGAAGCATATTATTCAAACGGCCTGGCATATAAATATCATCGTCATCAAGAAACGTAATAAACTCTCCTTCGGCTTGAGCTACACCTAGGTTTCTAGCTCTTGCAGCACTATGCAAACCATCATTTCGTATCACCTTGACAACGATAGAACTTGGTACAATTAAACTAACGATTTTCCGAATTTCTGTGACTAAGCTCTCTTTACTATCATCTACAATGACTATTTCAATACTAGAAAGCTGTTGATACACTATCGAGTTTAGTGCTCGCGGCAAGCAGTCTAATCGATTACAGGTTGGAATAACTATGCTTAATAAAATTTCACTCACCATATACCTTATTATTAAGTTAAACTTTTAAGGGCGTTGTTGACCAAATCAGCTAGAGGTTTGATCAGGGTCCACGCATGAGTTGCCAAAATGTTAAATTACAGCTAAGTGCCAAATAATACCATCTCTCTAAAGTCTGTATTAAGTGCACATTTCAACTGCCGTTTCTTTAACGTTCCTTTTAAATTCACCAATTTTATGAAGTTCATACACATCTGGCGGATCCTAGATAAATTCTCTGCAGCATGCTGATACATTATCTTGCTATCGTCTTCTTTCATTACGCTATCCAACCACCAATGCATGCTTTCTACACCCCAATGGCCTCGGCATAATTTACCAAACTCTTCTGCTGATAATTTCTTAGATGATATGAAATATCTAATACCTAAAGAGCCTGAGTTACTTTTGTTATGTTTATTATAAGTCACTGCTATACATAAACTTTCTAGACCTTTCCAATCAACAGAGAAGTCTCCAAATACTTCTGTAAATGGCACAACATAATAAGACCTAACCATTTTGCTTCCGCGCTTACCGACTTCTTCCGTTTCAAATTTATCACACTCTAAATGAGCAAGTTGAGCAAGTTGAGCAAAAGAAAATTTATTTAAATAACATATTATGTAAGCGTTCTTGGTTACCTTTCACTGCTAATAAGTAATCACCTTCTCTATTAACAATATCTGCTGCAATTGTTCTCTGACAGCCCATTGCATCAAGACTAATAGTTCTGTTTTTAACTTTAATTAGCTTTAGTATTTCAGGAATTGTCGTAATTTCATTACTCTTAGAATCTGTTTTTAATTGACCTAAAACCAAGCCTGTATCAACAGAATAAGCATTTACCATATGAGTTAAGTATTTGTTTTTACTATAGTCATATGTTCCTCTTAATGATTCCCCATCAATCGCTACATGAGTCGTATCTAATGATTTTTCATACTGAATATCATTGCACCACCGTGTAAAACAAATTGAAAATTCATCTGGGTCAACCAAGCTAACTATTCGAGCAATGGTATCGTGGCTCGGTACTCCATTAGAGTAATCGCTAAATTTTCTAAACCACGTTAAATTCTCTTCACCAAAGGTATCTATCTCATCCCAGGTCTTCATTCCACACAACATTGCGGTAACTACTTGGAACATTACTTCAAAGAAATTATACGTCGATTTTCTCGACTGACGTGTATCGCTTAATATGTTAAAATGCTCTTTAAACTCGTCGTAATTCATCATTTTGTCTTCTTCTGTTTTGTTAACAGTATAAGATCATTTCTAAACACCGAATTCAAGCTATTTTAAAAAATTATATCCCGAAATATTAGGAATCACTGCGTAAATAACATGCGTGGACCCTGGGACAGATGCGGTAAAAACTTTTTGAACGTGCCCTTTTTTACCGATTTCAAAAGTAATAAATCTTGCAGTAGCACTACTCATTGATGTATTTAAAAAAGACAGCATTAGAACGATGCTACCAACGACATTGTAAATACCAAAATCTTCTACACCTAGAGCATCTAACACAACTCGAGAAGTATATAAAGATACACCTAAAGTAAAAAACATTCTTAAATACAAGAAAATAGCATTTTTCGCTATTATTTTATTTCCGTCTTGCTTAGTTGTTTCTTCAGTCATGCCCAATCATTACTAATTATCTTTTCAAATTTTATTCCATTTATATCTTTTTCAGAAAGCATGGGAATTCCGGAAAGAGGCCAATTTATAGCTAAGCTCTCATCGGCCCAAAAAAGTGATATTTCAACTTTCGGATTATAATAATCCGTACACTTATATACAAATTCAGCTTCATCACTCGTTACATAAAAACCATGTGCAAACCCTTTCGGCACCCACAACTGCCGCTTGTTTTCTGCGGATAAATACTCGCCAACCCACTGACCAAACGTTGGAGAGCCTTTACGTATATCGACCGCCACGTCAAACACCTCTCCTGAAACCACACGAACTAATTTCCCTTGGGTGTTTTCAGTTTGATAATGCAAGCCACGCAAAATCCCTTTCTTAGATTTTGAATGGTTATCTTGTACGAATCGGGTAGGCTTACCAGTCACTAACTCTTCAAATTTCGCTTGATTCCAGGTTTCCATAAAGAAGCCGCGTTCATCACCAAAAACCGATGGCTCAATAATTTTCACATCGGGAATGCGAGTATCAATCACTTTCATGCACTTATCCTGTATACGCTTGTATGTTCTTTAGGGCCGTTTGCCAATCACTCGCTTCTATTGAAAATGCGGTTGTGATTTTATTGGTATTTAGGCAAGAGTTACTTGGACGTTTCGCTGGGGTTGGGTATTGCACTGTTGTGATGCCCGTTAAGCTTGGCTTTGTCTTAATTACACCTTGCTCTTTTGCTGTATCAAAAATAGCATCAGCAAACTCGTACCAACTCACATGAGGCAAACCAGAATAGTGATAGACACCATAATCAACCATATTACCTTGGGTAATGCGCTCTGCGATAGTAATCAATGCGTTGGCAATATCACCCGCGTACGTTGGTCCACCAAACTGGTCTCCAACAATGCTTAATTCATCTCGAGTTACGCCTAAACGGAGCATGGTTTTGACAAAATTATTACCATGCTCACCAAACACCCAAGCAGTACGAAGGATAATGTGTTTATCGCACGCGTTTGCTACGGCGCTTTCACCGGCTAATTTACTTTCACCGTAAACGCCTTGTGGATGCGTAACATCACGCTCGTCATACTCACCAACCTTATTACCTTCAAAGACATAATCGGTTGAGATATGCAACATAGCCGCACCAACTCGCTGTGCGGCTTGCGCTAAATAGTTAGGTCCATCACGATTAATCGCGTATGACAAATCCACTTCGTCTTCCGCTTTATCCACGGCAGTATGCGCCGCCGCATTGATAATAATCGTGGGTTGAAAATCATCAGCAATTGCATTCACAGCATCTTGATTAGTGATGTCTAACTGATCTCGGTCTAAAGCAAGCACGCTTGTGCTTGCTTTATTCACTAATTGAGCAGTAAGGCAATGACCAACTTGACCATAACATCCTGTAATTAATACCCGCATCAATTCATGGCCTTTTTTTGACTTTCATTTACTAAGCGAGTCAAATATTGGCCATACTCATTCTTCATCATCGGTTTCGCAAGTGTTAACACTTGCTCATCACTCAACCAACCATTACGCCACGATATTTCTTCCAAACACGCCACCTTTAACCCTTGAACATTCTCAATGGTTTGTACAAATGAAGACGCTTCATGAAGACTTTCATGCGTTCCAGTATCAAGCCACGCAAAACCACGACCTAATAACTCAACATTTAACGAGCCATTATTAAGGTACATCTCATTCAACGTGGTAATTTCAAGCTCACCTCGATGTGAAGGAGTTACTTTCTTCGCCATCTCAATCACATCGTTATCGTAGAAATAAAGCCCGGTTACCGCATAATTTGATTTTGGTGCTTCAGGTTTTTCTTCAATCGAAATCGCCTTCATGTTGTCATCAAACTCAACCACACCAAAACGCTCAGGGTCCTTTACTTGATAACCAAATACTGTCGCTCCAGATTCACGAGACGCCGCATTTTTTAACGTTTGAGAGAAAAATTGGCCATAGAAAATATTGTCTCCCAACACCAAACACACACTGTCATTACCAATGAACTCTTCACCGATAATAAAGGCTTGCGCTAAACCATCTGGACTAGGTTGAATGGCATACTCGATATTAATACCAAAGTAAGAGCCATCACCCAATAAACGTTTAAAACCCGCGTTATCTTCAGGCGTAGTAATAATTAAAATGTCTTTAATGCCCGCCAGCATTAAGGTAGAAATAGGATAAAACACCATTGGCTTATCGTAGATAGGCAATAGTTGTTTAGATACACCACGAGTTAATGGGTACAGACGTGTACCTGAACCACCAGCGAGAACAATCCCTTTCATTATTTACTTTCCTTTGATTCTACTGACTCTACACCTAGGCGCTCACGTTGATAGCTGCCATCTTGTACATGTTGACACCATTCTTGGTTATTTAAATACCATTCAATCGTCTTTTTAAGACCTGTTTCAAAAGTTTCTAGTGGTGTCCAACTGAGTTCTCGCTGCATTTTACTTGAATCAATTGCATAACGTCGGTCATGGCCTGGCCTATCTGTTACATAAGTGATTTGTTCTTGGTACTTAGATTCTTTTGGCACTAAAGAATCTAAAATTGCGCAAATCGTCTGAACAACTTCTAAGTTTTGCTTTTCGTTATGACCACCGATGTTGTAGGTTTCACCGACTTTACCTTCAGTCACAACTTTATAGAGCGCACGTGCGTGGTCCTCAACAAACAACCAATCGCGAATTTGATCACCTTTACCGTAAATAGGTAAAGGTTTTCCTTCTAATGCATTTAAAATAACCAGTGGGATCAGCTTTTCAGGGAAGTGATATGGACCATAGTTATTTGAACAGTTGGTTACTATTGTTGGTAACCCATAGGTTCTTAACCAAGCACGAACTAAATGATCAGAACTAGCCTTAGATGCAGAATATGGGCTTGATGGCTCGTATGATGTTGTTTCGGTAAATAACGGTAACTCTTTATTCGCTGAAGGCTCTGTACCATCTTCAATATCGTCTGGATGCGGTAAATCGCCATAGACTTCGTCAGTAGAGATATGATGAAAACGAAAAGCTTTCTTAGCATCTTCAGATAATGTGTTCCAATACGCTCTTGTCGCTTCAAGAAGTGTATAGGTGCCCACGATATTAGTCTGGATGAAATCTGCCGGGCCCGTGATTGAGCGATCAACATGTGACTCTGCTGCTAAATGCATAACAGCATCAGGCTTGCATTGTGCGAAAACTCTGTCTAATTCGGCACGGTCACATATATCAACTTGCTCGAAAACATAACGTTCATTTGACTCAATACTCGCTAACGATTCTAGGTTACCAGCGTAAGTTAATTTATCGACATTGATAACACTATCTTGTGTATTATTGATAATGTGACGCACTACTGCTGAGCCAATAAAACCAGCTCCACCTGTGACTAAAATTTTCATTTTTATGCTTCCAAGATGTATTACTTGCCTAAAAACAAGTTCAATTTAGACGTTGTGAATTGAAAAATCACACATCCCAATCTCAGCCTATAGAACCAAGCTGAGACACTTTAAATCTATTTTGAGACAGTCGCTCTTATTTCTAAGTAAGCGCTATCCCTTGTAAACCTTGGGTTCAGGGTTTACGCATGAGTTGCCAAAATGTTAAATTACAGCTAAGTGCCAAATAATACTATCTCTCTAAAGTCTGTATTAAGTGCACATTTCAACTGCCGTTTCTTTAACGTTCCTTTTAAATTCACCAATTTTATGAAGTTCATACACATCTGGCGGATCCTAGATAAATTCTCTGCAGCATGCTGATACATTATCTTGCTATCGTCTTCTTTCATTACGCTATCCAACCACCAATGCATGCTTTCTACACCCCAATGGCCTCGGCATAATTTACCAAACTCTTCTGCTGATAATTTCTTAGATGATATGAAATATCTAATACCTAAAGAGCCTGAGTTACTTTTGTTATGTTTATTATAAGTCACTGCTATACATAAACTTTCTAGACCTTTCCAATCAACAGAGAAGTCTCCAAATACTTCTGTAAATGGCACAACATAATAAGACCTAACCATTTTGCTTCCGCGCTTACCGACTTCTTCCGTTTCAAATTTATCACACTCTAAATGAGCAAGTTGAGCAAAAGAAAATTTATTTAAATAACATATTATGTAAGCGTTCTTGGTTACCTTTCACTGCTAATAAGTAATCACCTTCTCTATTAACAATATCTGCTGCAATTGTTCTCTGACAGCCCATTGCATCAAGACTAATAGTTCTGTTTTTAACTTTAATTAGCTTTAGTATTTCAGGAATTGTCGTAATTTCATTACTCTTAGAATCTGTTTTTAATTGACCTAAAACCAAGCCTGTATCAACAGAATAAGCATTTACCATATGAGTTAAGTATTTGTTTTTACTATAGTCATATGTTCCTCTTAATAATTTCCCATCAATCGCTACATGAGTCGTATCTAATGATTTTTCATACTGAATATCATTGCACCACCGTGTAAAACAAATTGAAAATTCATCTGGGTCAACCAAGCTAACTATTCGAGCAATGGTATCGTGGCTCGGTACTCCATGAGAGTAATCGCTAAATTTTCTAAACCACGTTAAATTCTCTTCACCAAAGGTATCTATCTCGTCCCAGGTCTTCATTCCACACAACATTGCGGTAACTACTTGGAACATTACTTCAAAGAAATTATACGTCGATTTTCTCGACTGACGTGTATCGCTTAATATGTTAAAATGCTCTTTAAACTCGTCGTAATTCATTTTTTTTGTTAACAGTATAAGATCATTTCTAAACACCGAATTCAAGCTATTTTAAAAAATTATATCCCGAAATATTAGGCATCACTGCGTAAATAACATGCGTGGACCCTGGGTCAACAGCGCCTTTATTCACATTAAATTTTACTATTACCTTCAATATACCCAAATGCCCTAATTAAATTATCATGCACTGCTGTGCCATAATAGATTACATTAGCATCTGTTTGCTCTTCAAAATCATAAATCGCAGTTGAAAATAGTGTAACTACATTTTTCAATTTATTATCATACATAACCGATTCGACTAGATTATAATTATTTAACACACTGCATTTTGGAAAATTCACCTGATAGTTAGTCAATTCTCTTGGATGTGGTTTTATTATCACATTTTCAAATTTACTAATTATTCTACTATAAATATCTATTTTTTCTTTTTCCGTTAGAACACCATCCTCACTAAGCGGTTGCGTTATGAGTAATGTTACATTTTTAACCATAATTGTTTTTATTTTAAAAACACTGTTTAGCATCACATCTAAATTAGAAATAAAGTCATTACGATTAACTAATGATACTTTGCTTATTATATCCAATGGGGTGTCCGACAATCCAGTTAGGTATATTTTCGATACATAATCACAATAACCCATATTACTAACTGGCACTCTTAATAACGACAAAACACAGCGTTTAAAGATGTTTCTTTTTACTGGTGGTTGATAATTTTTTATTCCATCTTCAATTAAATTAAGCTTTCTAGCATAAAATAAAGGTGATAAAAACAAATGATCATGTCCATAGTACTCTGTCGCTGTATCAAAAAATGGTTTTAAATATTTGAATCGTCTTGGAAAAAGACCATTAGACAACATGATTAATTCCAATTTAGATATGCGGCTTACATTTTTGTGATAGATAATATAGTTGGGTATTTCCGCTAACACTTCTTGAAAGCTTATGTTATCACCCATGATGACTAATGTATCTGTAAGGCTTTTATTTATATGTGTGTATAATGCTATGGAATACAATGACTCAACCATCAATACTTTACTATATACACTATTTGATATCTGTTTACTCTTTATTAAAGACATGATTATTCAACTTAAAACTTTAACTTGATATATATCATCTATACTTTAACTAGTTATCTTTTTTACAACACTAACTAATCTAGATTTCATATTTCGTACTATTTTCATGACAAGATAGGTAGCAACATCACGACTGCTAATTACAATTCCACAATTCCACAATTCCACAATTCATCTTTATAATCTTTTTTGAAATCACGTTTTCTTTTTGCTTTAATTCTTAATGTGTTCGGTAATTTCAAAGTTATATTGAATTTATTTAATGTTCGTTCAATGCTTAAAAAACGCAAACGTATTATAAATTCTTTTGTTATCTTCACGTAGCGACTCTGGGGGTTGTCCTTTAGCAAATAGTTACTAAAACCCATGTCTTTTTTAATAAATTTCATATGGTAATAAGCAAACACTCCACCGGCATCACTTAATCCAGACAGATCTAAAAACTCGAATTCTTTTTTCCATTTGAATATATTGTTTTTACTTACGGGGAATATACATAAATCACCATTCATACCACAAAATATAGAATTTGAAGGTATAAATAACTCACCGTGATTATCAATTAAATTAACACCATGTAATTTAAAGTAATCAGTCTCAGATGAGTTAGCTAGGTAAGAACGAATTATATCTGTCGCAGAAGTATCATAGATTATATCACCATCAATCTTCACCGCATACTTACATGTCGTTTTTGATAATGCGTAATTGTAATAATGAACCAAACTATGTACATTATCATGTGGTAATTCAACATGCTCTTTTGAACCTTGAGCAAATACTTTAGGTAAATATTTAAAAGCTTTTACTTTACCACCAAAATCATTAATTGCTCTTTTTATTTCATATTCAGTATTATCTGAACAATCATTAAAAACAACAATTAATTCATCAAGTAAATCAATCCAAGAACTGATAACTTGATAAATATATTCACCTTCATTTTTGGCCCGAATAAAACCACTTAGACCAACGCTTCTATTTATTGAATCAAACGTTTCTAGGTTAACTATTGGGTTTAGTTCAATATTAATCATTTATTTTTAATCCCCAAGGCATTTTGTAAGCATTATTAGAAATATAAAATGTCATTATAAAGTGTATTAACTTAGATAAAGTAAAGGCCATAGCAACACCAACTAGTCCAAATTGTTTAGCAAAGACAAATAACAATATTACATTAATCAGTCCAGCTATAATCGTAATGCATGCTAAGTAACTCGTTTTTTTAGAAAAGAAAATATAATTAGTGACCATGAGATACATACCACTAAATGCTTGACCTAAACATAGCCAACCAATGATTTCACCTGCCGCTTTATATTTATCACCTGCAATTAACGTAATAAATAAAGGTCCAATCCAGAATGCAAGCCCCGCTAATAACAGGATACTAACCATATAGATATAGGTGTTTTTTACAATTTTCTGTTTCTCTTGCGCATCATTATGTTTCAACCGTTCAAATAACCACGGAACATAGGCTTTATTAATAGCATCAAACACAATTAGCATTGCCGAACTTAACTGCACTGCCACCATATAAATTCCGACATCGACAATGCCTAACTGCTGGTTAATGACAAATCTATCATATAAATTCAACAAGACACCGCCGATCGAATGAGGCATAAGTGGCACACCAAAAGCTAGCACTTCTTTAATATATGTTGGTCGCCATAGACGCACTTGCAATAGATTATCTTTATATAACCAAGCCAATGCGACCATCGTGGCAATCAAGCCAGTAATGACTTGAGCATCGATCCGGCCTTCTGCACCTTGTTCTAGAACAACCACAAACAGAATAGACAATAACATATTAATCAAACTACTACTGACTTGTAGCATACCAAACAATTTAGCCTGGTTCCTTATCTGCCACTGACCTAAGCGGATTCTCGATATAAAACCTAGAATGCTAATACCTACAGCCGCTAAAACCCAAGACGTCGGTATAGCTAAAAATTCACTAAGCTGTTGCTGGAATAATGCAATACATATAAAAACGAGCACACTACTTACAGCCAAAATCTGCATGCAACTACCATTAAACTCTTTTAAAACAGTTTCACTTACATCACCATCATAAAACTTACGCTCAGCAGCACCAACGGCATTTAAACCAATAAAAGTACCGATACCAGCTAATAAAGTCTGGAACATGGCAATTTGACCATATTCAGCAGGACTTAAATAACGTGTTAAAATTGGTAATAATAAAAAAGGAATAATGGCATTTAATATATTTGACACCAGATAAACTCGGGCGCCCTTTAATAAACTCATAAACAGCAACCTATCACTGATTATTTATGTTTAGATCGTAAAAATCTTTACATAATGGTACTGATGACTGCATAAACTGTTTAATTTCAGTCAAAGCATTTTCTAATACTGCTTGTTGATAATATGGATTAGCAGCCTTCTGTACTGTATGTTGAAATACTACCGACTGGCTATCCGTAACCGAAGCTAAAATAGCCTCAGCTGTACATTCACAATCAATGACCGTGTCACCTCGTACGCGACCTTTCTGCCGTTCTCCGATATTAATCGTCGGCACTTTTAATGAAGGCACTTCGATTAAACCAGATGATGAGTTGCCAATTAGGCCTTGTGCATACTTATTTAGTGCTAAATATTCTTCAGGCTTAACAGACGTCATATAGCGAGAGTTCGTCTCATCGCAGAACGCCTTAACTTTAACTGTAATTTCATCAGCACCGGTGTCTGAGTTTGAACCAATAAAAATAAGGTCGTACTTTAGTGTTAATGTTTTAAGCGCCAAGAGTAATGCGTTCATCTGTTCAGCAAGCGGTGTGTCCGTTAAGGTTTCAGGATGGAATACCACCATAAAATAAGGATTTTGCAGTGATCCAAAACGATTTTCTAACATCTGTTTTGTCGGTAAATCCATTAGTAGGCTGTTTTCTGCCCCTAATGCACCAATGTTAAATACACTATCAGGATGCTCGCCCATTTGAATAATACGCTGACGATACTCTTCTGTAGAAGCTAAATGCAATTTACTCATTTTGGTAATAGCATGACGTATAAACTCATCATAATTGCCCAATGTTTTCTCACCACCGTGTAAATGAATGATAGGTAAGTTATGCATAGCTACAGCTATCGCAACAGAGAATATCTCATAGCGATCACCTAATATCATTACAGCATCAAATTTATTGTCTTGAAAATACTGACCAAATTCAGCCTGACAGATAGACATTGAAGCTAAAATATTGGCGTTATTTTCAGTGTTGATATGAATATCAATCAACTTATCAATAACAAACCCATCATTTTCGATTACTTGATAAGTTAAGCCATATTTCTCGTCGCAGTGCATACCAGTAGCAACTATGGTTAATTCAATCTCACTGTCATCTTTTAGTGCCAGTAATAGTCGCTTCATAATGCCGTATTCAGCTCTAGAGCCTGTGATATAAAGTAGTCTTTTCATTACAGGGCTTCCGCTATTTCTTGCTCTAATTGTTGATATGCTTCTGGAGAAAAATGTAAACCATCATGTGTAAATTCTGCTGGTAAATTACCAAATTGGTCATAAAACGCTGAACTTAATGCCACCCAGCTCACATTGGTTAGGTGCTCGTGAAGATAATCATTTAATTCATTGATCACAGCGTTGTTGCGATCGATCCGTCCTCGCACAGGTGGCACTGAAAGCAAGTAAATCTCAACATTTGGATTAATATCAGCTAATATATTGATAATTTCAGTGATCCACTGCAGTGTTAATGCTGGTGTCCAGCCATCAATAACAATGTCATTAGTGCCGGCAAACAGCACCACTTTATCACCTAACTGAGTAAGTAAATTCGGCGTCAAGATAAAATCTAAATACTCTTTGCTGCTAATACCAGCAATACCTAAGTTATTTACCTGTAGGCTATTTAATGCATCAATATCCCAATAATCAAAAATTGAGTGGCCAATTAACGTGATAGGTAATGCGGCATTCATTGTAGACTGCTTTTCGGCAATACGCTGATGAATTGACTTTAATAGGATCTGCTGCTTATTTTTTTGCTGTTGAATACTAATAGCTAACTCAAAGTCTAACTTATCATCAATATCGACTGAATCCGCTTTATTCATAATATAAGCAATACTATCAGCACCAAAGAAATGTTTTTTACTTAAGTATTCTTGATTACGACCAATAAATATCGCGCCATTAGGACTATATTCTTTACTGTTTTGGCGGCGATAATTACTAAAATCTAAGTCAAAATACTGCAGGCTTAAATCTGTATCTATCGGCTTAATTAAATCAGCACTTTTGCCACTCTCTGCTACCGAAACCAAAAAATTCGCATAATCTGACTGCTCAAAAAGTAATGCAGCGTCTTTAATGTGTGCGCCGTGACGAAAGGGGGACGTTGGCTGCAATAATACAAAATAATCAAAACCAGATACTTTTTGCAAAATATCCTCAATGACCATGAATGAGGTTGCACTATCAGATGCTAACGCGTCGCTACGCATCATCACTTCTGCACCATATTGCTCGGCAATACTCTTGTATTCTTGCGAGTCGGTTGACACTATGACTCTCTCGAAGATATCAGAATCTATTGCAGCTTCGATGGTATAGGCAATCAATGGCTTGTCTAATAACATTAAAATATTTTTATTAGCTAGCCCTTTCGAACCCGAGCGCGCTGGAATAATCGCTATCTTCTTGAGAGTCAATTTGTTATACCTCTTGTGCTACAAATTCAGAATGTGCAATTAATTGATCTTCACTGAAGTCTTGTTCTGCCGTTTTACCTAACACCTCATACCAAGACATAGGGCTAATACCATTACCCGGTCTTTTAGTAGTAATGTTATCAAGCGTAAACACATCACCTTTCTTAATATCAAACTTTGCCACTATCGATTTCCGCGCCACAATCTTATTTTTACGTTCTGAGTTTGTCACCAGTTTATCATGGCTACCTAATGCTTGCTCAACCGCACGGATCCCTTGGCATAACAATGTTAATTCTTCAGGCGTTACCGAAGCTTTATGATCTGGCCCATGAAAATTCTTATCTAAGGTAAAATGCTTTTCAATAAAAGTGATACCGTATGGGACTGATGCTATACTGGCAAAATAACCTGGCGAGTGATCCGAAAAACCAATTTTATATTGCTTAAAAGTTTCTTTAAAACCAGCAATGGAATTTAAGTTTACATCTTCAAATGCCGTTGGGTATTCGGTATTACAGTGCAGGATAGTGATCTCTTCTGGCTTCATACCATTTTTAGCAAGCACATCCAGTGCTAGCTGAATCTCTTCCACGGTAGCCATACCGGTCGAAATGACAATCTCTTTGCCTGCAATTGGCAAACGGGCAATTTTTTCTAAATAAGGCAGATTTAATAGCTCACCCGATGGGATCTTCCAGGTTTTTTGCTCACGAGATGCCAAGAAATCGATCGAATCAAAATCAAATGGCGTTGAGAATACATCAAGGCCGATCTCTTTTGCGTATTCTTCTAGCTTAATGAATTCATCATAAGGTAGTTCCAGTTTACGCGTCATCTCTAATTGAGACTCATCGTTGCCTGTTACTTTTATTTGGTATTCCGCTTTAGGTGCAAATTTAGATATTAGTTGGTCTGCTTTAAAGGTTTGGAATTTTACCGCATCCACACCGGCTTTTTTCGCTTCATCAACCATTTTTTTTGCTAAATTAAAATCACCATTATGGTTACAGCCGATTTCTGCAACAATGTAAATTTTTTTCATTATGCTATTCTCTAATTAAATTAGTTAAACGATTTCTCGAATTAAATGCGTAGGAGAACCCGCAACAACAATCTTATCGTTAATGTTCCGAATTACGACCGAACCTGAACCGATGATGCTCTGAGAACCAATTGTAATTTGCCCATTCACTACAGTGCAGCTTCCCACGAAGGTTCTATCGCCGACTACAACATCACCATTAAGTACGACATTCGTTGATATATTTGTGCAGCAACCAATTACATTACCATGCTCAATCAAAGAGCGGGTGTTAACGACTACGCCATCTTGTAATCTTGAATCACTATTAATGATGCACATTTTACCAATATAAATGCCTTCACCTAATTCAACATTGCGGGAGACCATCGCACTAGAGTCAATAATATTAATGAGTTTAAGTTGCTTTTCTTTTAGTAAATGAAGGAAGTTGTAACGAGAATGAGGTTCGCCCACTCCTATGAAATATACGTAATTGTCAGGATTCAATATTCCATTAATATCGTTAGCAATAATCGGATAATCCTGATGATAACCTTGCTTATAAGTATCAATAAAACCAACTAGTTCTACTTCGGTATGGTTGATACTATCGATTATCGATTTAGCAAAACCACCTGCGCCTATGATTAATAGTTTCTTTTTCATGAATGCTTTTTACTCACGCTAGATTTAATCTATTTATTATGAAAAAACAAAGCTCATAATTTCACTTGTGATTAAGGCCCTAGATTCTCGATATAAACGACACTCGCATAGTTGTAGTTATAACAATAATACTGGACATCTGCTTTTTATCGCTTTCAGAATTGAGCTGAGACACTTTTTATCCCAGGGCAACCGCATGAGTGTTTAGTTTTTAGACAACCCCGCAATCAACACGTTTTCCAGCATTGATATATTCATTAAACAACGCTTTTGTTTTCCGACGATACTCACTTTCGTTGGCTCAACCCGAAGCATATTCAGAGCCATGTGACGTAGACAGGATAGATTTTCCGCACCGTTATCTTTGTATATCTGACAGGCATCTTCATTCATACTAACGTCAAGTATCCAGTGCATCGACTCTATGCCCCAATGCTCACGAACAGCATTAGCTGCTTGCTCTGCTGTTAATGTTTTCGAGCTAATGTAATAGCGATATTCTAGCCCTATGGATTTTCCTTTTTTATACCGGAAACTCTCAACCATGATGATGTTTTTTAACCCTGTCCAACGAGAGAAATTACCTTCTAAAACATCACTGTTGAGCACATAGCACTGGCGTGACTCTACACGGCCATGGCCATTCTCGAATTCTATGTCTTGCGCTGTCGTAGCTCTTTGATGACTAAACGCTTTCTCTACCGCTTTACGCAGTTGACCTTGGTTGTTTTTAACCGCAAGCAAGTAGTCTCCGTCTTGATTAACTATGGCTTTGGCAATTTTTGTTTGGCATGCCATCGCATCGATGGTGACTAGAGCACCACGTAAGTCTAGCATCTTTAAAAGTTCAGGAATGGCGGTAATTTCATTGCTCTTTTGGTCGGTTTTTATCTGTCCAAGCACCAGTTTATTCGAAGAGGCGTAAGCACTTATCATATGGATTGTGCTGGCTCGGTCTTCTCGGTTGTATGAGCCGCGAAGTGTTTTACCATCAATTGCGATCACTTGACCTTCAGTCAAAGTATGTACTGATTGCATCCAGTTCAAAAAACATTCGTGAAACTGCACCGGCTCTATCGTTGATATGATCCGAGCAATAGTATCGTCAGCAGGAATATCAACCATGAACATATCGTTCTTTTGAAACCAATGGTGATGGCCTTGAATGTACTCTCGAATGTCAAACCAGCCTTTAGCACCGGCGATCACAGCGCAAAGAGAACCAAATAAAACGTCAAACAGAGGGTAAGTAACTTTCGCACTTTGGCGTTGATCAGCAATGATTTTAAAATGCTCTTTGAAGCTGTCGATATGCATACTGGCTCCCTAAAAAAGGAGTATAAGATCACAAGTAAATGAGATCGTCAAACCGATCTTTTTTGTTTAAAAAACGTTCACGATCTTGCCCTGCTTTTTATCCATTTTGAGACACTCTAATCAGACTATCTCACTGTAATTATTTGAAAATGCCTATTTCTTCAACTTGTTCCAATAGGCCATTCAAACAATCCAGACACGCTACCGCCCGCAGGTGATCGCGTATTCCTGACGCATGAAATTCATAGATGTGTGTTTTTCAGAAACTATACGCAGTACTAACTAAAACGCTTTGCTCTGAAAACAATAAAATCATAAGTAAAAAAGAGCCGAATAAACGACTCTAGCTCTTATGGCAGCGAAGCGAACTAGTCTCTAGTCTCTAGTCTCTAGTCTCTAGTCTCTAGTCTCTAGTCTCTAGTCTTCTGCATTTTATCCCATTTCTTCACATAATACACCCTGTTTTCCTATTAATATCACTCTTTAACTTGCCATTATTTGAAATATTATGCGTATTTGTGCGCTCTGTATGTATTGGTTTCCTAACCGATACATCGTGGGTTTATCTGTTTCATTAATGGCATCTATATCAATAAAGATACTGGCGTTTCTCAAAACAGAGCGAAATGCGTATTCACCGTGCATTGATAACTGTTGGCAAATGTATGCTTTGCTTATCGGAGTCGGGTAGACTTTCTGCATTAGATCTAGCAGCTCTCGCGGGCGGCCATTCGCTAATGTAATATGCCTTGCTAAAATTTGTTGTTTTTCAGATTGTTTTAATATCTTCATTCGCGGTCCATAGCTTATTTATTCGGTCTTATTTTTGTATTTACTTATTGTTGCTTTTCTCTAACATGGCTTGAATGCGGTGCTCTATGGGTTCTTTTGTTCCGCTTTTTCTATGAGCGTTCACCAAGACATCAATGTGCCTTATCGGTAATCCAATGGTTGATGCTGAGTTGTCTATTGGCTGATAAGTGGGTTTATGGCTTTTTCCTTTAGAGGAAGAGAGGGTTTTGGCGCTGCGTCGTAGCCAGTTGTTAACAAAATGCCCTAACTGCTCAGGCGGCGCTGTTTATTGGGGTGAACGACTAACTGTTGTGACCCCCTCTGTGGGTGTGTCAGCTTCCTCCTCCTCAGTGCGTAAACTGCACACCTCAATATGGCTATCTTTTGGAATACGCAGTTGATACAAGTTACTTCGCTGTCGCCCTCGTTTATCAAACCGTTTTACTCGCTCTACAAAACCTAACGTTTCGTAAGCGTGCGGGGAACTACACCTTGTCTTTTACATTCCAAGGTAAAAGTGAATCGATATCTGGCGATCCAACACATAAACGATCTAGACAATACCTAATATAATCGTAAGGGATTAATCCGTTTGCCTTTGCTGTTTCTACAATGCTGTAAAGCATTGCACTTGAATCTGCACCAGCCGTTGAACCCGAAAATAACCAGTTTTTCCGGCCGATAACAAACGGTTTAACCGCTCGCTCTGCTCGATTGTTATCAATAGATAACAATCCATCATCAATATAACGAACTAATTTATCCCATTGATTTAATGTATAGCTAATCGCCTCACCTAATTTTGTTTTAGGTGATACTCGACTAACTGCGCTATCAAGCCAATCACGGAGCTCTTTAAGTAAATCGCGGGCTTCTGTCTGCCTAGCAACATACTTGGCTTCAGGGGAAGCCTCTTTTAATAACGATTCGATCCGGTATAGCTTTTGGATTTTACTCAATACCCAATCTGCACTCCCTGTTTTCCCTTTTACTTGAACACGTTGAGCCTCAATAAATCGTCGACGTGCGTGTGCCCAACAGCCAACTAAAATCGCTTCAGTTTGTTCATAACCTTGGTAACCATCGGTATGTAAATACCCGTTATAACCTTTTAAAAAGTTAACTGGATGGTAGCCATGCCTGCTAGATTGATAATCATAAAGTACAATTCCAGGCAAAACACCAGAGCCTGGAGAATCATAGCCAGAGCAGTAGACCCACATATAACATTTTGCTTTTTCAACATCCAACACATTTACCGTTGTTTCATCACAATGCAGAGTGGGTTGTTCAAGCAAAATACGATGTAACTCGTTATTAAGAGGGGTAAATAGTACCGAGCATTTTATTAACCAATCCGCCATCGTTCGCCGTCCAATAATGATACCCCATTGCTGAAATAACGTTTCTTGACGATAAAGTGGAAGACTGTATTGAAATTTAGCCGTAATAATTTGAGCAAGTAAACTTGCGGTCGCAATCCCTTTAGGGATTGGTGACGCTGGCATTGGGGCTTGTTTAATGTCTACTGAAGTATTGTTTTTTTCACAATTTCGGCAAGCATATTTAGGACGAACATGTTGAATAACTTCCACTTTAGCTGGTACAAATTCCAACTTTTCACTGATGTCTTTACCCATCGCATGCATCTCTAGACCGCAACACTTACAAGTTTTATCTTTTATGTCGTGGATAATAACAGTACGCGGTAAGTCTTCAGGTAATCGTTTGTGTGTCATCATTTTCAATGATGATTTCTTCTTCTGTTTCATTGAATAAATCAAATTGAGTCGAGTCAGATTCACTGCTTTTACCAAAGCGCTGATGTTGAGCCAGTCGAAATTGCTCTAGAAGACGGTTATATTTATTTTCAAGCTGAAGCACAAGTGCTTTCAGCTCGTCAATGGTATCAGGAAGTGGTTTTATTTTATCAGTCATGTAGATGACTATATAACGATAATACAGGTAATCAATCGGTTGCCTCCTATTCTTGACTGAGAATCAACTATTTAAAGGGTTGTTTGATAATGTACCGGTTGATGTCCTAAGATATCAAAACCTTGTAATAGCAGTGTCAGTTGCTGCTCTGATAATGCTAACGTATCGTTATTTATATTTCGTGGCCATTTGAAGCGGTCTTCATCTAATCGCTTGTACCATAAAGCGAATCCTGTTTTATCCCAATACAATATTTTGAGTTTATCACGAGGCTTATTGCAAAATATAAATAGAGCATCACTAAACGGTGATAGTTGCATTTCTTGCTCAACAATCACGACAAGGCCATTAATGGCCTTGCGAAAATCGACAAAATCACGATGAAGATAAATGGTGGAAACATCAGTAAATACATTCATGATTGATACCCTTTTAATAAGAGTCCTATCCAGTGAGGTTCAGTATTAGCTGGCAATGTTAATCGCAATTTTCCGATAGAAAGTTGAATATCTGGTAATTGTGGAGTGGCGTTAATCTTTTGTTTCCATCGTGCTTTACGTGCACTAAATGTCTTTGGCAGAATATTATGGTTACGACAAAATTCAGCGGCACTAAGCTTGCTAGATTGCTGAGATTCAAATAGAGCGTGCCATTGCTCTGGTGTTCTCTTTTTATCTTTTTGCATAATTACGTTCTCGTTAAATGAAAGATCGTAAGATACGCATAATGAATTTTATTTGTTAGGTGTAGTTCCCCGCACGCTTACTCTATAAGAGCAAAATCAAGAGCTAGATTGATTCAGGATTCAGGAAAAATAAAAGCATGATGATTAACTAAAATCATCATGCTTTTTTTATTTTTTAGAAAAAAGTTAACAGCACTGAATAGCCTCTAGTTAGCGCAGCGTATAGTCTCTAGTTAACACCAAAGCTCACCACACCCACCCCTGAAACCTTTAAGCGAAGCGATCTGAACCCTGATCTTATTTCTTCTCTTCCGCCAACCACTCTGCTACGTCTTTTGCAAAGTAAGTTAGGATGCCATCAGCGCCGGCACGTTTGAAGCACAATAACGACTCCATCACCGTATCACGCTCACTCAACCAACCATTCATAATAGCGGCTTTGTGCATCGCATATTCACCTGATACTTGATAAGCAAAGGTAGGTACTTGAAGCTCAGTCTTAACACGACGAACGATGTCCAGATATGGCATACCCGGTTTCACCATGACCATGTCAGCGCCTTCATTGATGTCCATTGCTACTTCATGAATCGCTTCATCGCTGTTGGCTGGATCCATTTGGTAGTTCTTCTTGTTGCCACCTTTAAGATTCGACGAAGAACCAACGGCATCACGGAACGGCCCGTAATAACAAGAGGCATATTTTGCAGAGTACGCCATGATTTGTGTATGAACATGGCCCGCTTTTTCTAGCGCTTTACGGATTTCACCAATACGACCATCCATCATATCTGATGGTGCAACAACATCCGCACCCGCTTCAGCGTGAGAAAGTGCTTGCTTGATCAAGACTTCCGTTGTGATGTCATTCATTACGTAACCATCTTCATCGATGATCCCGTCTTGCCCATGAGTGGTGAATGGGTCTAATGCCACATCAGTGATCACGCCTAGCTCAGGAATGTGCTCTTTCAATGCTTTAACGGCACGTTGAACAAGACCTTCAGAGTTATGAGCTTCTGCTGCACATAAACTTTTTACGTCCTGAGACACAACCGGGAACAATGCAATGGCAGGGATCCCTAACTCATATAAACGCTGGGCTTCTTCAAGCAGTAAATCAATCGATAAACGATCAACGCCAGGCATAGAATCTACGCTTTCACGACGATCTTTACCCATCAGCACAAACATTGGATAGATTAAATCATTAACGGTTAGTTGGTTCTCAGCCATTAAACGACGGCTAAATTCATGCTTACGCATACGACGCATACGACGGTTTGGAAACGTACCTTGAATGGATACAGACACACTGAGCTCCTTTTGTATTTATGATGCATTCAATATATACCCATCGTCTTTTGAATCCAACTATCGCCCATAAATGTTCATCATATTTCTCTTCCTTATTCTTAGAGATCTGATTTTTGCTATGAACTTGGTATGATAGAAAGAGAATTTTATTTTAAGGCTTTTATCATGATAGATACGCACGCTCATATTTATGCAAAAGAATTCGATGACGATCGTGATGCGGTTGTTCAGCGAGCTTTAGAACAAGGTATTAATCAAATATTACTGCCAAATATCGATCTAGCATCCATTGAACCTATGCTTCAAACAGAAGCCGCTTACCCTGACATTTGCCGCTCAATGATGGGCTTACACCCTTGCTATGTGAACGCCGATGTTAAGCAAACTCTCGCAACTATTCACGCATGGTTTGAGAAGCACAACTTCATTGCAGTAGGTGAAATAGGTATTGACCTATACTGGGACAAAACCTTTAAAGCTGAACAAGAGATGGCATTTATCACCCAATTAAACTGGGCAAAAGAGATGACGTTGCCTGTTGTTATTCATACTCGTGATTCTATTGAAGAAACATTAAGCCTTCTAAAAAAAGAACAGGATGGCTCGTTATCAGGCACATTCCACTGTTTTGGCGGCTCGGTTGACGAAGCAAAAGCAATCAATGATCTAGGCTTTCATTTAGGATTAGGCGGTGTTTCTACCTTTAAAAATGGCGGAATGGATAAAATCATTCCTCACTTGAATATGGATTACTTAATTCTAGAGACCGATTGCCCATATTTAGCACCAGTACCACACCGTGGTAAGCGTAATGAGCCAGCGTACACACAATTAGTCGCGCAACGTGTGGCTGATTTACGTGAAATGAGCTTGGCCGATGTCGATGCGATTACGACGAAAAATGCGAAAAGACTTTTTGAGATTTAAGAGAAAAAATAGAGTTCAGAGGTGATTGTCGTAAATGATTAATACAACTAGAAACGATACGCTTCGCTAACTATAAGATCAAAAAAATACTGAACAATTAAACCCTGCATTCACAACCCCTCCTAGCCTCCCCTTATATCGACATTGGTGATCACATAAGATATTTACTCAAGGGGAGGAACGGTATTGTGATCGCTGAAATATACGCAACAATGAAGGTTCTCCCCCTTTGTCTATGAATTACTGGGATCGATAATATCAATAGAAGGGGGAGTTAGAGGAGGTTGCTGATACCATATTTCATCAAGATTCTAAATCGGCTTTTGCTCTTACTAGAAGCGAAGCGTTCTAGCCTCTAGTTAGCGCAGCGTATAGGCTTTTACTTTGTCCCAAACAAGAAAAACCCCGCTAGACTCTCGTCTAACGGGGTTATAACTTTACTCGCAGCAATCCAGCTACTAATGGTGCTCCATGCATCAAATCCTTGATAGTATGCTGATTCCTTCAGCTTATTCCTTTCTCGCCATCCTAGCGGTGTCCTTGATCTTATCCTGATCCGTTAACAATCCGTCGTTAACTCTCTTCGCTTGTTCCTTGAGCGGTATCCTTTACATCATCCTGATGTGCAATCCGTTTTGCCTCAATCCTAGAGGTGTCCATCGTCTTTCCTTAGTAGCAACCATCCTAGTTACTATTGCGTCCATTCAATGTCCATTTTGCTATCCATGCCAATTACTTATCCTAAGTAACCGAGTGCCTCATCCTGAAGCGTACCAAATCCGTGGCTAATTCCTGTTCCGTGTCAGTATCCTTCCGACACCAGTAAGATTACGCTTTTCATTATTTTCAGCAATAGACTAAATTCAAATTTTTGCAAAAAGAATTATCGCCCTTTCTTTACAGTAGATAATTTAACTTAATATCAATAAGTTACTAAATAACCGATTGTATTTATCCATAAATAAAGCGAAAAAGCGCACTTATTTGTAAGAGATCTCGCACACGAGTAATGGGGTTTTGGGAATAAGGATTCAGATCGCTTCGCTAGAGGTTTCAGGAAGAGTCTATACGCTGCGCTAACTAGAGGCTAGACCGCGTCACTTCTATAAGAGAAAAATCTGATTCTTTAACGCTGTTATTCCAACGTCACAACACTCGCTCTTATAGTATCTAGTTATCGAAGCGTATAGTTTCTAGCGAATATAGATAAACTCATCACACATCCCCCAGAAACCTTTAAGGGAGCTTGCGACCAATCTGAACCCTGCTCTTACTTTGCCCAAAACAAGAAAAACCCCGCTAGACTCTCGTCTAACGGGGTTATAACTTTACTCGCAGCAATCCCGCTACTAATGGTGCTCCATGCATCAAATCCTTGATAGTATGCTGATTCCTTCAGCTTATTCCTTTCTCGCCATCCTAGCGGTGTCCATCGCCTTTCCTTAGTAGTAACCATCCTAGCTACTATTGCGTCCATTCAATGTCCATTTTGCTATCCTTGCCGATTACTCATCCTAAGTAACCGAGTGCCTCATCCTGAAGCGTACCAAATCCTTGGCTAGTTCCTGTTCCGTGTCAGTATCCTTCCGACACCAATAAGATTACGCTTTTCGCTTTTTTCAGCAATAGACTATTTCACTATTTTTGCAAAAAAAAATATGAGATATTCATCAATGAAAATAAAATACTTTAAATTCAATAGTTTAATTAAAATCCACGTTAATAAGTGCAAAAATAAAGCGTTAAATCTCACTCCCTTGTGAGAGATCTCGCACAAGCCCTTTCCATTTTGTCTCTTAGTCTTCGTATAGCAGGAAAAATGAAGCGTGACGATGATCACTTTACATAACCTGAATTCTGGATAAAACATGCTTTAAGCGAGGATTAGTTCAAATTCACATTCTGATAGCTTAATTCGTGGCTTTTGTTTTTTTAAACAATAAGCCACAACGCCTGAAATTACATTTAGCATGAAACCAGTCACGCTACGATGACGGCTATGTTCAATTTGAGAGATATTCTTCAATTGGTCATTTATCGTTTCGATAATGTATCTCTTTGATAACATAGCCTTATCAAAAGCACTTATCTCTTTTGCTTTCATGTTTTTTCGCGAGGTAGTCACTAAATCGACATCAGAGTTCTTTAAGCTCTCACTCAACTTTTTACCTATGTACCCTTTATCAGCGTACAATTTCCCCGAGAGTTCTTTGCATAAATCAGGTACAGGAGTCCTATCATTTACATTGCCAGCTGTGATTTTCAGCGAAATAATTTCTCCAAGATGGTTAATCAATAAATGAAGTTTGAAGCCGAAAAACCATCCCATGGTACCTTTTCCTCTTTTCGCAACACCATCAAAGACTTTATGGCGAGGAATTCGAATGTTATGGCATACTTTAAGACTCGTGGAGTCAACAAAAGCAATGCCAGTCGGCTTACCTTTGATAGATTGAAAATAGGCACACATTGGGGCGATTAGGCTAGGCATTTTGCTCACAAATCGAGTGTAGCTAAGTAAATTTGGAAAGTATCCTTTCCAATATTGATGAACTAACCCGATATAGAAGTTCTTGAAATCTCTATGATTTGATTGATGAAAAGCGATGACAATAGTCATACATTCACTAGTAGACATTACTGACTGACGTTTTCTTTTTCTCTCACTAGCCTCAACAAGGTATTTTTCCCATTGAGATAAGAATTGATAACAAAAATCATCGACATCACAAAATATATCAACTAATTTATTCATCTTGCCCACCTTTTAAAATACGTTCAAATAATTCTTGGTCGAAAGATCTGATCGTTAGGTGGGCAATTAGTTCAGCCTTATCCAGAATTCAGGTTACATACTTTCTCATCAACACAAGACCCGATTTGAAATCCAAAAATCAGGCATAAAAAAAGCGCTGATATAATATCAACGCTTTTTATTTTCGCTTCAATCAAGCACTACGCTTCATCTTGCTCCAAATCATCATCTGTTTTCTCTCTCACATAGAAACGAGAAAAGAACAAACCAAACTCAAACAAAATACACATAGGCACTGCAAGTAAGGTTTGAGAGATAATGTCTGGCGGTGTTAGCATCATACCAACAACAAAAGCACCCACGACAATATATGGACGTTTTTGTTTTAACGTTTCAGGCGTTGTCGCTCCCGTCCAACATAATAAAATGATGGCAACAGGAATTTCAAACGCAATACCAAACGCTAAAAACAATGCTAATACAAAATCAAGGTAACTGGAGATATCCGTCGCTACTTGTACGCCTTCCGGTGCAATGTTCGTAAAGAAACTAAACACCAATGGAAACACAATAAAGTAGGCGAAAGAAACACCTGCATAAAACAGCATTGAGCTTGAAAACAGTAAAGGCATGACCAATTTCTTTTCATGCTTATACAATCCAGGAGCTACAAATGCCCACACTTGATAAAGAATCACCGGAATAGCGACAAATATCGATGCCACCAAAGTCAGCTTTATAGGCGTGAAAAATGGTGACGCGACATCAGTTGCAATCATGGTTGCACCCGCTGGTAATCTTTCAACCAAAGGGGCAGATAGGAACTCATAAATGTCGTTAGCAAACCAAACTAAACCTAAAAACACCACGATAACGGCAATTAATGCCTTTAAAAGACGGTTTCTTAACTCTAGTAAATGAGTGAGCAACGGCTGAGAGTGTTCAACTGATGACATAATTACTCTGCTTTTGTTTTAGAGGTAGAGTCAGATACAACGGAAGTTTCAGTGTCTGCACTCGGTGCTTCTACTTTTTCTTCTGGTTTTGCATATGGACGAGTGACATCTGCTGCCGCTTGTTTTAACTCTTCAACTGATTTTTTAAGTTCAGGCGATAAGTCATCCATATTCATCTGTTCTGCTTTACGCAAGTTATCTTGAAGTTCTTGAATCTTCAATTCTTGAGTCAGCTCATCTTTGACGTTATTCGCCATGCTTTTTGCTGCCCCAACAAACTGCGCTACTGATCGGATCGCTTTTGGTAAACGTTCCGGTCCTAGTACCACTAGCCCAACAACAGAGATCAGTATCAGTTCCCAAAAACCGATATCAAACACGAATTATGCCTGCTCTTTGTCGTTTTGCTTTTGTTTTTCTACTGTTTCTGCTTCTTTTTTCTCTAAGTTCTGAGGAACAAAATCCGCGTCTTTCTTCGCGTCTTTCGCTGATTCATCTTCACTTATCGCTTTTTTAAAGCCTTTAACAGCAGAACCCAAATCACTGCCTACACCGCGTAATTTTTTCGTACCAAATAACAGAACGATAATTACTGCAATTATAAGAAGTTGCCAAATACTAATACCACCCATGCTTATTTCCTCAGCGTGTTAGGGGTTAAAAAATTGCTAAATAGAGTAACGCTTATTAACGATATGCTCGCCAGCTTAATAGCCAAAACGTGACACCTGTAGCAGCACTAATTGATGCTAACGCAGTAATGTTACTGGTTAATAACACCGCAGAACAAATCAGCAGAGTTGCTCCAACATTAAATAGGAATTGTCCTTTTGCCTGTTGACGCTTACTTTGACGATAACCTGCGTAAAGTTTATCCATTCGTTGATTAAGAACTTTGCCTTGGCGCAAACTGTCATAAACTAAATCAGGTAGTTCTGGCAGTTTCTCAGCCCAAAATGGCGCTTTCTCAGTCAAAGCAGTCAAAAAGGCTGCCGGTCCAATTTGTTTTGCCATCCACGTTTCTAGAAACGGTTTGGCGGTTGCCCACAAATCCAATTGAGGATATAGCTGTCTGCCTAATCCTTCCACGTATAATAACGTCTTTTGCAATAAGACTAATTGCGGCTGCACTTCCATATTAAAGCGACGTGCTGTGTTAAATAAATTCAATAACACATGACCAAAAGATATCTCACCTAATGGTTTAGCAAAAATCGGCTCACAGACAATACGGATAGCAAATTCGAATTCTTCGACATTAGTCTCTGCCGGAACCCAACCTGAATCAATATGTAACTGTGCGACTTTACGATAATCGCTATTAAAAAAGCCAAGTAAGTTCTCCGCTAAATAGCGCTTGTCTTCTTTATTGAGTGTTCCAACAATACCACAATCTAATCCAATCCACTGCGGATTCTCTGGATTATCCGGATTTACAAATACGTTACCCGGGTGCATATCCGCATGGAAAAAGCTGTCACGAAATACTTGAGTAAAGAAAACCGACACACCACGTTCAGCCAACAGCTTCATGTTGGTGCCATTTTTCTCTAGTTGCTCGATGTCAGAAACTTGAATACCATAAATACGCTCAGACACCATCAAGTGTTCAGAACTGACATCCAAAATAACTTCAGGGACATACAGCTCTTCACTGCCTTCAAAGTTGCGACGCAATTGCATTGCATTGCTCGCCTCTCTTCTTAAGTCTAGCTCATCGATTAAGGTTTTCTCATATTCTTCGATGACCTCGACCGGTTTAAGGCGGCGCGCTTCTGGTATGTGTTTCTCTACCAAGGTAGCCATGCGATACATCAGGCGAATATCCGCTTCAATCACTGGGCGAATATCCGGACGAATAACCTTAAGGACAATCTCACGACCAGACTCTTTCAATTTTGCGGTGTGTACTTGAGCAATCGAGGCGGATGCTAATGGGACAATATCAAAATCCGTAAACCAATTTTCTAATGGTCCACCCAATGATAACTCCATTTGATCTTTTGCTAGCTGGCCATCAAAGGGGGCGACCTGGTCTTGCAGTAAAGCTAATTGATCAGCTAAATGAGGAGGAAAAAGATCACGACGCGTAGACATCATTTGACCGAATTTAATCCAAACCGGACCCAATTCTTGCAATGCTAACCGTAAACGCTCACCCAATGGTTTTTCTGGATAGCGATTCTTAATCCAAAATAACCCTTTGCGTAAACGTTTTGGTAATTGAGTTAATGCATGATCAGGCAATAGCTCATCCAATCCATACTCAAGTTGAACCTTGGTGATTTGATATAAGCGTTTTAGCTCTGATGGGGTCATGCGCGCTCCATTGATGCTGTCTGTAATAATTGCGTCAAGCGAGCGTCTAATTGTGCGAGGTGTTTTTCAACATCAGACACTTGATCGCAGAAGTACGCAACCTCTAAAGGCGGTGGGGCAATCTTCCATTCTTCCGTTAGGACTTCTGCAGCATGACGAGTTTGACGCGTCACTTGCTTTTTAATCCAGCATGCACTGCCTTTAACGCCACTCACCAATGTATGCGCAACAATGTCTCCCGTATATTGAGACAATTTCTCTTCAACATCCGGTTTTAATTCTGTTAATAATGCAGAGAATTGCTGAGCGAGGTTAAGATCACCTTCAAGCACTAACTTATCTTGCTTTATTAATTGAGTAATATTGTTTTGCTCTCGCAATTGCGGCAACACCGACAAATTCAACGCAAGATAACAATCAACCTCACCTTCAAATTTAGACAAGATATCAACGTGCTGTTGGCTAAAAATAAAATAGAGATCTTTATTAAACTCATTCAAATGAACATGAATAATCTTCTCTTTTAATCGATGCAATGCAGCTTTGCTCTCTGGCGATTCTTTTAGCAGGGCGTTTAACCCCGTTTCAATCACACCTGTTACAAACGGATCTAATGGCATCATTTTATCCTATTAAAATTTGTAACCACGATGCAGAGCAACAATACCACCAGTTAAGTTGTAGTAGTTTGCTTGCTCAAAGCCAGCCTCTTCCATCATGCCTTTCAGTGTTTCTTGATCTGGGTGCATACGAATAGATTCAGCAAGATAACGATAACTGTCAGCATCGTTGGCTATCAATTCCCCGATTTTAGGCAACAGGTGGAATGAATAAGCATCGTAGATTTTTGATAATGGTTCAAGGATAGGTTTTGAGAACTCAAGAACCAACAGGCGACCGCCCGGCTTTAACACGCGAAACATCGAGCGTAATGCTTTGTCTTTGTCTGTCACGTTACGCAGACCAAAACTGATTGTAATACAATCAAAATGGTTATCAGGAAAAGGCAGTTCTTCAGCATTTGCTTGCACGTAGTTCACGTTACCAACAATGCCCATGTCTCTTAATTTGTCACGACCAATATTCAACATTGAGTTGTTAATATCAGCCAAAATAACTTGGCCTTTCTCACCAACAATACGAGAAAACTTAGCCGTTAAGTCGCCTGTACCACCGGCTAAATCAAGCACTTTATGTCCAGGACGTACGCCACTGCAATCAATAGTAAAGCGCTTCCAAATACGATGAACACCACCAGACATAAGGTCATTCATGATGTCGTATTTTGCCGCTACAGAGTGAAATACTTCAGCAACTTTCGCTACTTTTTCTTCTTTTGCTACTGTTGTAAAACCGAAGTGTGTGGTCTCTTCGGTAGAGTGCGTTTTGTCCGTCATTTTAAGTCCTCTAGAGATAATATGTTGACCCCTTCTTATCCTGTGGGATCAACAGCGCTCTAGTCTACTTTATCCGACCCACTATCACCAAGCGTTTGCATGGCATCGGCTTCAAAAGATTGCTCAATAAGACGACGATTTATGTCTCGTTTTACTTCTACACCAAGCTCTTTAAAGCTTTCCGCTTGGCGAATGATGTTCCCTCTTCCTGTTGCCAATTTATTCATTGCGCCTTGGTAGCTTTGATTTGCCTTATCTAATGCACCGCCGACCGCTTCCATGTCATCCACAAACAATCGCATTTTGTCGTACAGCTTCGTGGCTCGTTCAGCAATAATTTTCGCGTTTTGATTCTGTCTTTCATTGCGCCATAAGTTACTGATGGTTCTGAGTGCAACCAGTAATGTTGTTGGGCTTACAATGATAATGTTCTGCTCCATCGCATCCGAGATTAACGAAGGATCGGCTTCAATCGCCACCTGAAAAGCGGGCTCAACTGGAATAAACATCAAGACATAATCCAAGCTGCGTAAGCCATTTAATTTGTGGTAATCCTTTTTGCTTAAACCACGTAAATGAGCACGAATGGCCATAAGGTGTTCATCAAGCGCCTGCTCTTTTTGATTAAAGTCATCGCTGTTAAAAAATCGCTCGTAGGCAACCAAGGTCATTTTGGAATCGACCACGACATCTTTCTCGTCAGGTAAGTGAACAATCACATCAGGATAAAAGCGCTTACCCTCGTCGTCATCCATACTGACTTGGGTATCGTACTCATGACCTTCACGTAACCCCGATTCTTTTAACACTCGACCAAGAACAACTTCACCCCAATTACCTTGTTGTTTGTTGTCACCTTTTAAGGCGTTAGTCAGGTTTACCGCTTCTTGTGTCATGCGTTCATTAAGCTGTTGTAAGCTGCGAATTTCATGCACTAACGTGTGACGCTCTTTGGCTTCAAGACCAAAACTGTCGTTAACCTGTCTTTTGAATCCTTCAAGCTGTTCTTTTAATGGCGACAACAAGCCCTCTAAACTCACTTTATTTTGCTCATCAACGGTTTTCGTTTTCTGCTCAAACAATTGGTTGGCTAAATTCTCGAACTGTTCCTTTAAACGCAGCTCTGCACGCTCTAGTATCTCGAGTTTTTCTTGGCTTGCTTTGCGCTCTTCTTCGTGTCGCGCTTCTTGTTCACGCAATTCAGCTTCAATATTGGAATTCGTTTGACGAGAAAACTCAAGTTGTTGTGTGAGAAATTCTTTTTCTTTTTGAATGGCATCAAAGTAACGCAGTTTTTCCATCGCAGCCATTAGACGACCATGAAATTGCTTTTGCTCTTGAACCAGTTTATCTCTTTCAATGTCTAGCTCATCAAGCTCTGCCTGTTGCTTATCTACCTGTTGATTAAGTTGACTCAATTGAGTACTCGCGAGTTTTTTTTCTGACTCTAATGATTGCTCTAATAATGCCAATGCTTGTTCGTTACGGCTTTTCGTTAATGTATAGGCGACAGCGTAAGCAACCACTGCTCCTGAAAAACCAAACAATAAATGCCCACCAAACTGATTCAAAAAATCCATAATTTACTCAATACAAAAACGAATCTTTATAGGATATTTTGATACTGGATAAATGTCCAGTTAACACTATTTCATCACTGCAGGTAAACTCCGGATCTAAATGGATTTCTAATAGAGAAGAATAACAATGAATGAACGCCGTGCATTAGGATTTGGGATCGCAGCCGTCCTCTTATGGTCGACTGTCGCGACCGCATTTAAAATCACCCTAGAACACTTTACTCCCATCCAAATGCTGACGATTGCCTGTGCAGTTTCAATTTTAGCGTTAGTGGGGGTTGCCGCTTATCAAAAAACCTTATCACAACTAACAAGTACCTTTTTTGCCAACCCTTTGTATTACATTTTATTAGGTGCTATTAACCCATTGGCGTATTACTTGGTTTTATTTAAGTCTTACGATCTATTACCAGCCTCTCAAGCACAACCAATCAACTACAGCTGGGCAATCACATTAACATTAATGGCCGCTGTATTTCTTGGTCAAAAAATCCGAAAACAAGATTGGATTGCCTGTGTGCTTGGGTATGTTGGTGTCATTATTATTGCAACCAAAGGGGACGTTCTAGGTTTAGAGTTTGACAGTCCATTAGGCGTTGGTCTCGCGTTATTTTCAACATTATTATGGGCAAGCTATTGGATTTTAAATGCGAAAAATAAAGCAGATCCTATTTTAGGATTATTACTGGGGTTCTTAGTTGCCTTACCCGTTGCGGTCGGTTTAAGCATTTATGAAGGTGCCCCTTGGGAGCAAATCCCAATGAGTGGCTGGTTGGCTGTGTCTTATGTGGGTCTATTTGAGATGGGCATTACGTTTGTATTGTGGTTATCTGCATTACGACTCACACAGAATACCGCTCGCATTAGTAACCTAATCTTTGCTTCTCCTTTTATCTCTTTATTACTCTTGGCTAATATCATTGGTGAAGAGATCCACCCGTCCACATTAATCGGTTTGGTTATGATAGTTTGTGGCTTGGTTGTTCAGCAATTTTATGGCAAGAAAAAAGAACCTACATCGGCCGCCCAGATTAAATAATAAAACCATCAATAGGTGATTTAGCGATAAAAAAAACAGCGGAGTTCGCTGTTTTTTTTATTTATAACCTTTACTTGCTTGCTAAATACGCTTGGAAATCTGCTAAAGAGACCCCTTCTTTTGCCATTTCTTCTGCAAGTTTTTTTGTTGTCTCACCTTTGCGTTCTTCAATTACCACTTGGAATTGGTAAATCAGATCACGCAATGTAGGAACAGACACTTGTCGCGCAGCACTTCTTACGCGCTCTTGGCTTTGGTTTCCTAATTCAGAAAGAAGTTTACCAAACATTAATTTCTCTGGTGACTCTTCCATCTGCTCTAAGACACGAGCCATTTCAATAATAGACATCGACATTGCGTGTTTTGCCTTTTAATTAACGATTAAAACGAGATAAGGGGTGAATATACACTAAAACCATCTTATCTCGATCTATTAAAAAAGCAATGTTGCTGTTTTTTTATTCATCAATTGAAATTATTCAGTAATTGGATCTGAATGCCATCGTTTACCAACGCGACTTAATAGGATCAGCAAGCCTGGGATGAGAAGCCACATCATTAGTGCTAAGAGTTGTGCTGAAGGGAGTGCTAATCTTTGCATTGTGCCAACAATGATTCCCGCACCACTCATTTGAAACAGCCCTAATAATGCTGCCGCAGTTCCTGCTCTATCACCGAATGGTGCTAGTGCCTTACCTGCCGCCGAACCCAGTACCCATGCGAAGCCTACTGACGAGAAGAAAATCGGGATCATAAACGCCCAAGCTTGCTGAATATGTTGGAACCCTAACATTAACCCACCGGCAACCACTAAAATACTGAGGCCGAAAAGTAATGCATTACGAGTTCCGAATTTGATCATGAATTTTGGTGCAGCAAAACATGCCATGATATTTAGTACCGCATTCACCGCAAACCAATTGGTAAACTCTTGCATTGTAAGCCCAAGTTTATCCATCAGTAATACCGGTGCCGATGTCACATACGCTAAAATGACGCCCATCGCTAACATACATAATGTCGCATGGAACAAAAAGGCGGGATGCTTTAGCACTGACCAATAACGAGATGGACTGATCAATCGCCCTGTTTGTAAGGTATTTGATGGTTTTGTTTCTTTATAGTTCAACGCGATAATCACAAAACTAACTAATGCAAACCCTGCCATGAAACTGAAGTTTGAACGCCAACCAAAATGCATCGTTAAATAACTGCCTAAAATTGGTGCTAACGCAGGAATAAAACAAATCGCGCCATTCAAATAACTGATCATTCGACCACTCTTCTCTGCACCAAATGAGTCTCGTACTGATGCGAACGCCGCAACAGAAGTCGCACAGGCACCAAAACCTTGAAGTAAACGAGCCAACAACAGCATTTCCATTTCTTGAGCTGAATACGCTAATGCCGCACTCAAACCATAAATAACAATACCAGTAAGAGCGATAGGACGACGGCCATAACGATCCGCTAATGGACCAGCAAACAATTGGCCTAATCCCATACTGAACATGAACCACGTTATCGTGTCTTGTCCTAATGTTGATGCAACTTGGAATTCGCTTACCATCATCGGTAATGCAGGCAGATAAATATCAATCGCTAACGGACTGAATAAAACGAGCATCACCATAAGGGTGATCAATTTTTTATCTGATGGTCTTGAGCTTGGCGTGTGCATGTTTCGTGTTAACTCCTAATGTTTGAATCGGGAGTGTACTCAATTAGAGATATGAACAGAAATGGTTTATATTCAGATCTAACATTCTAATTTGGAATATCTCTATGTTCTTCGAAAAGTTAGCGAGAATCGACCTCAATTTACTTTTAACTCTTCACCTCTTATTGGAAGAGAAAAGTGTTACTCGTGCCTCTCAACGATTGTGTTTAAGTCAATCGGCCGTCAGTAAAAACTTAGCTAAATTACGAGAACAATTTGATGATCCCCTTTTTACTCGTACCGCTTACGGGCTTCAGCCCACAGCAAAAGCAAGAAACCTCCATGGACAGCTTCATGTTTTATTAAGCCACTTAGAAAGTATTACTGAAGCGTCTGAGTTTGACCCTCAATGCAGCCACTATCGTTTTCGGGTTGGTTTAGTGGAAAGTACCTATCCATTACTATTACCTCGTTTCATGTCCTACATATTAAATGAAGCGCCCAATGTTATGCTCGATACCCATGCATGGGATAAAAACACCTTAAAAAAATTGCAATCAGGTGAAATGGACATTGGTATTACCGGTAAAGATTTAGACCCGAAATACGCAAACATTACGATGCAAATGCCATCAGATGTTCGAGGACAAGAAATCTATCGAGATAATCAAATGTGTTTGGTACGTCCTGGTCACCCTGTATTAGATCAAGAATGGAATTTAGACACCTATCTAAAACAACGTCATGTTCAAGTGCGGTGCGATGGCAAAGACCAATGGTTGCTTGATTATAAACTTGCTGATCGCGGCCTTGAACGCAGCATCAGTATTATCGTTCCTGACTTTAATAGCGCAGCAAGTCTATGCACTCATACAGACTTAGTGTTCACCGCCCCAAGTCACTTTATTAAACTCATCGCAAAACAACTTAATCTTGTTGTATTGCCCCTGCCCACAGAGCTACCCCAGATGGCCTATACACTGTTTTGGCATCAACAAAAAGACAATGATGCTGCCAATTGCTGGCTACGCAATACCATAATTAATCACTGCCAAGATTTATCAGCATCAACAATTGCAGACCACGAATAAAAGCACTAGGTTATAACCAAATAAAATCGATATTTTCTGCCTCTCCACATACGGACAGATCAATAATAAGGACACTTCAGATGCACCTACACACTTCTCAGCGTATTGAACAACTTCGCTCATGGCTTGCTCAACAACATTTAGATGCACTTATTATTCCTCATGAAGATGAATTTTTAGGTGAATACATCCCTGAGCATAACGAACGTCTGTTATGGGCAACAGGATTCACCGGTTCAGCTGGTGCCGCCGTCATAACAAAAGACAACGCCGCGATTTTTGTTGATGGCCGTTACACGGTTCAAGTTCGTAAACAAGTGCCAGCAGAGGTATTTGAGTACCGTCATTTACATGAAGAACCTTTATTGGAGTGGATTAAAAATTCTCTACCTACTGGCTCAAAAGTTGCCATCGACCCTCGTATGCATACCGCACAATGGTTACGTAATGCTAAAGCAGTTATTGAAGGACACGCCTCTCTTGAGATGCTAAACAGTAATCCAATCGATCGCTTATGGTCAGATCGTCCAGCAGTTAAAGTGTCTGACGTTCGCTTAATGGGATTAGCGCTTGTTGGTCAATCAAGCGCAGATAAACGTAAAGAAATTGCAGGTGTCATCGCAAATAAAAAGGCAGACGCCGCCCTATTAACGCAACTTGATTCTATTTGTTGGTTACTGAATGTGCGTGGTTTGGATGTCTCTCGCCTTCCTGTTTTGTTATCACACGCCATCATTCATGCTGACGAAAGTGTCGACTTTTTCCTAGACCCAACTCGTCTTCCTACCAACTTCATTGAACATGTAGGTCAAGGGGTTCGAATTCACAAACCTGACGCACTGCAATCGACTCTGCAATCGCTTGTTGGTCAAAAAGTCTTGGTTGATTCAGCAACATCGAACGCATGGATGTCATTGATTCTATCTGACGCTAAAGCCGAAATTATAGAAGCTGCTGATCCATGCCTATTACCAAAAGCAGCCAAAAACGAAACAGAAAAATCAGGAATGAAAGCGTGTCACATTCGTGATGGTGCCGCGATGGTTAAGTTTTTAACGTGGTTTGATGCAGAAATCGATGCAGGAAAATTGCATGATGAATCGGTACTTGCGGATAAACTTCAAGGTTTCCGTGAAGAAGATGACACTTTGGCTGATTTAAGTTTTGATACCATTTCAGCCGCCGCAGGTAATGCATCGATGTGTCACTACAATCACGAAAACCAACCTGAGCCAGGTAAGCTACAAATGAACAGCTTATACCTTGTTGATTCAGGCGGCCAATATCCAGATGGCACAACCGACATTACGCGTACACTTCCTGTTGGAACACCAAGTGATGACATCAAGCAGCAATTCACCCTTGTTCTAAAAGGCCACATTGGATTGGCATCAGCACGCTTTCCAAAAGGCACTTGTGGTCATCAGTTAGACATTCTTGCTCGTCAACATTTATGGGCACAAGGCTACGACTATGATCATGGAACGGGTCACGGCGTTGGTCACTTCTTAAGTGTTCATGAAGGCCCACAGCGCATCGCTAAAGTCGTCAATAATACCGCTCTACTTCCGGGTATGGTTCTGTCTAATGAGCCGGGATATTACCGTGCAGATGAGTTTGGTATTCGTATTGAAAACTTAGAATTAGTTGTCGAAATAGAAACCAAAGGCGATTTCTCTGTTCTTGGTTTTGAATCATTAACACGTTGCCCAATCGACAAACGTCTCATTAATGTTGATATGCTAAATCGCCCAGAACTGGCTTGGTTAAATTCCTACCATCAGAAAGTGTGGAATGACGTCAGTCCATTAGTGAATGGCGAAGTAAAAGAATGGCTAAAACAAGCAACAGAAGCGCTTAGCTATGAAGACTAATACATTGCTTTAAACAACTAAAATAATACGACCACGTAATCGACAGTGGTCGTATTATTGTCTAAAACGTTTCACGTGAAACATGCTTGTTATCACGCTGCATTGTAATACGATGTATAACGTAGCTTCACCTACCGCACAATATCTCATTAATAACAGTCCTCTCAATTAAGTAATACAGAACGATAAACCGGTCACATACAAACAACGTTTTATAGGTAATCCTCCCTTTGAATTTAAAGGAATAAACATAGGATTACGTATAATGAAAAAAACGCTTTTAGCTCTTACCGTGTCGAGTATTATCTTAAGTACCCCCTCACTCGCGTCTGCACCAAATACAAATTTAAATTTGATGCCATACCCTCAATCTGTAGAGTTAAAATCAGGAAAACTGCCCATTGATAACAATTTCAGTATTTATATTGATGGTTATAAATCGGAACGCATTCAACAATTGGCTCAACGAATCATTAAACGCATCGAAGCACAAACCGGCTTACCTCTTCTTTCCCCATTTTCTAATTCAGAGAAAAACGCCACTTTAATTATTCGAGTCAATAAAGCCGCAAAAAAAGAGATTCAAGACAATCATATTGATGAGTCTTACCAGCTGTCCGTAAACCAAAAGCAAATCATCTTACAAGCTGAACGCCCTTATGGCGTAATTAGAGGTGCAGAAACTTTCCTTCAGCTTATCACAACATCAAAGAATGGTTACTCTGTTCCTCAGATAATAATTGAAGACCAACCTCGTTTTCCATGGCGTGGCGCTTCATTCGATTCCTCACGTCACTTTGTTTCAATCGAAACGATTAAACGTCAGATAGATGGTTTCGCGTCTGCCAAAATGAATGTGTTTCACTGGCATCTTTGGGATGACCAAGCCATTCGCATTCAAATTGAAAGCTACCCTAAATTATGGCAAAAAACCGCTGACGGTGATGTTTACACCAAAGAAGAGATTAAAGACGTTATTGAGTACGCACGGTTACGCGGCATTCGAGTGATCCCTGAAATATCATTACCGGGTCATGCCTCTGGGGTAGCTCACGCCTACCCAGAACTAATGTCGGGTGAAGGTAAACAATCTTATGAGCAACAACGAGCTTGGGGAGTATTTGTCCCTTTAATGAACCCTCTCAACCCTGAGTTATATATCTTCTTCGACAACGTATTCAGTGAAGTTACCGACCTCTTCCCTGATGAATATATTCACATTGGTGGTGACGAACCAAATTATCAGCAATGGAGTAACAATAAAAAAATCCAAGCTTTCATCAAAGAAAATAACATTGATGGTAATCGAGGTCTTCAATCTTACCTAAACGCACGCATTGAAAAAATGTTGAATGACAAAGGTAAGAAGATCATGGGTTGGGATGAGATTTGGCACAAGGACCTACCAACTTCTATCGTGATTCAAAGTTGGCGTGGGCACGACAGTATTGGACAAGCTGCAAAAGAAGGTTACGCAGGATTATTATCAACGGGATTTTACTTAGATCAACCTCAACCGACTAGCTACCATTACCGCAACGATCCAATGCCAAAAGGACCACAAGTCGATGACCAACAGCATCAAGGTGAAAGCTTTGAAACCTACACATGGCAAAAACCAAGAGGCAAAGGTGGCCCTCGTAAAGGGACATTAACGATCATTACCAGTAAAGAGGGTAACGCACGTGCCTTTACCGATTACAACGGAAAGTCACGCGCAAAAGTTGATATTATCGAGTACACCAAAGGAGAATCATTCCGTGGTCACTTTGATAATTTCATGTCTTATACTGAATTCAACTTAACGATGGATAACCGCCAATTTTCTGATGGCAGTTACCAATTGATTGGTAATGTTCGTTGGCCAACAACAGGAGAGTTAACGGCCTCCTCGTCAATGAAAGGAACCAAGATTGAAAAACCTACCGGTGGTTACCCCGTCGCATTAAATGAAAAAGAGCAAGTATTAATCCTTGGTGGAGAAGCCGCTATCTGGGCTGAGAACTACGATGACCTCACCGTTGAAGCTCGTATTTGGCCTCGCACTTACGCGGTTGGTGAACGCTTATGGTCAGCTGAATCTCTGACAGATGAAGACAGTATGTATAAACGGTTAGAAGTCATGAATAACTGGGCGACAATTTCTGTTGGTTTGCAGCACCAAGCAAACAGTTATAAACAGTACTTACGTTTGGCTAGTTTTGCAAACTATGCTGAACCAGCACAATATTACGCACGTAACTGGGCTAAATTTAATGCCACCGATCCTAAAGGCGAATTATACAATCAATATGAAAGGTTAAATCGTTTTGTTGATGCCGTACCTGTTGAAAGTTTGGCCGTATTAAAAATGATGAGTTTGGCAACAACGGCGACAAATACCCCCTCTGATTTACAAGAATTGAAACGCCACTATCAAACGGTGTTAGACAGTGCCATAAAATCAAAACCTATTTTTGAAAACAACATTGCTTCTATCGATACTGCACCATTAGCCGAAAAGCATAAAGAGGTGGCAACCGCCGCTCTAGAGCTTATTGCAATCCTAGAAAAAGGAAATAAACCAACATCAACACAGCTTCGTCACGTTATCTCCGTAACCACAACGGCATCAGGAATGTACGATGAAATGATCGTTGCAATCGTTCGTCCAACAGAAGAACTAGTGCGTCAGCTACGTAAACAATAAAAACCACCCTCGACGATAAAAGAAAGCCGTCACCACCTTAATGGTAATGACGGCTTTTTAATTTCAATACAGCAAAGAAGAGGAAAACAGTTTCACGTGAAACACGGTTCGTCGCGACAGTTCACTAACCCGAATAACTTCGCTCCCAATCTTTCCACACCGGTTCAAATCCCCTCGCCTTTACCGCTTGTGCAACCGCAGACGCTGAACGCTCATCACTAATAGCAAATTGCTCTAATGCCTCTTCGTTATTTGCATAACCTCCAGGTTGAGTTTTTGATGCTGCAGAAACAGAGGTAATACCAAGCGGTAATACATTATTTCTAAAATGTTCAGACTCACGAGTAGACAGTGACAATTCAACTTCCGAATTTAACAAACGGTATGCACAGATTAACTGCACAAGCTGTTTATCACTCATGATTGATTTGGGTTGCAAAGCGCCTTCACATGGACGCAAACGTGGAAAGGAAATCGAGTACCTTGTTTGCCAGTACGTACGCTCCAAGTAATCTAAATGCGCAGCCACATAAAAACAATCGGTGCGCCACTCTTCTAAACCAATCAAGGCACCAATGCCTATTTTATCAATCCCTGCTTTGGCTAATCGGTCCGGCGTTTCTAAGCGGTAGTTAAAGTCCGTTTTGTTACCTCGCAAATGATGTTCCGCATACGTCGATGGATGGTACGTTTCTTGGTACACCATCACGGCATCTAAACCCAATGTTTTTAGTTCTGCGTATTCGTGTTGATCTAATGGTTGAACTTCCATGGCCAAATAATTAAATGACCGCTTAATTTGAGGAACCGTATCACGGAAATAATTCATCCCAACTTTGGTTTCATGCTCTCCAGTCACCAAAAGTACACTGTCAAAATTCATCGCTTTAATCGCATCAATCTCATTAGCAATTTCATCTTGATTCAAGGTCTTTCGTTTAATTCGATTCTCCATCGAGAACCCACAATAAGTACACGCGTTTGCACATAGGTTCGAAAGATAAAGAGGAATATAAAACCCCATGGTATGACCAAATCGCTGGCGAGTCAGTCGTGCGGACTCTTGAGCCATTTGCTCTAAATACCCTTCAGCGGCTGGTGAGATTAACGCTTTAAAATCGTCTAAATTGCGCTTTGGTTTGTTCAGCGCTCTTTCTACGTCTTGCGCTGTTTTACTGTAGATGGAGAGTTTGACCTCATCCCAATTCAGTTTTTTCCATTCATCAGTAAACGTCATCGTCTTTCCTTAGCCTTGGGAGTTAATCCAAAAATGCCGTTAATGGGCTCGATGCCACCGCTTGAGAACTCACAGACACCAACCCATTTTCATACGCTAACCGTCCAGACTGAACCGCCAACTTAAATGCCGTAGCCATCGCCACTGGATTTCTTGCTGCCGCAATCGCGGTGTTCACCAATACCGCATCAGCACCCAACTCCATCGCAAAGGCCGCATGCGATGGTGCGCCAATTCCAGCATCAACCACAACGGGCACTTTTGCTTGATCGATAATAATCTCTAAAAAATCACGACTCACAATGCCTTTGTTTGACCCAATAGGCGCCCCCAATGGCATCACTGCCGCACAACCGACTTCTTCAAGTCGTTTGCATAACACCGGATCAGCGTGACAATAAGGCAAGACAATAAATCCTTGGCGAACTAATTCTTCCGCCGCTTTTAATGTCTCAATCGGATCGGGCATTAGGTATTTTGGATCAGGGTGGATTTCCAATTTCAACCAATTAGTTTGCAACGCCTCTCTGGCTAACTGAGCCGCAAAGATCGCTTCTCGGGCATTTTTAGCGCCTGACGTATTAGGCAGTAAATTTATGCCCGCCGTCATAATTGGCTTTAAAATGTCATCCTCAGGATTGCTCACATCAACTCGTTTCAACGCCATCGTTGCAAGCTCAGAACCCGATTCAATTAATGCCTGCTGCATTATTAACGAATTGGGGAATTTTCCTGTTCCAGTAAACAAACGAGAAGAAAATGGTGTATTTGCGATAATCAATGGTTGTGTCATATCAGCCTCCTGCAATGGCTTGGAATAAAGAAATCGATTCACCGTCAGATAAACCACGTTGTTGCCATTCACTTCGAGGAACGATTTGTTGGTCAATAGCTAACGCACACCCTTGAGTTTCTATTTGTTGATGAGATAGAAACATGAATAACGTCACTTTCTTTTCAACCCGATGCACAACCCCATTTAATTCCACACTAATTAAATTATTCACTGACCGATTCTCTCTCTTTATGATGTGTTTCACGTGAAACATCTTGCAAATCACTTGGTGACTGACAGACAGGACAACAATGGTCTTTGGGAATACCCATCGTCGACCAAGATAATGACTTACCATTAAATTGATGCAGTGAACTCCATGTCATCCACTCAGGTTGCGTTAGATACTTAATTGTCTCTAAGGCTTGTAGATTACCTATCATGCCAACCACTGGCCCAACAATTCCGAAAGATTGACAGTTCTTCGTTTGTTGGCTTTCAATAAAAGGGAACAGACAGTGATAACAAGACGACGATGTGTTACCTAACTCATCACTCTTATTTGAAAACAACATCAATTGCCCTTGCCAACCAATCGCCGCGCCAGAAATTAAAGGCACCTGATGTTGAACACAGGCGGCATTAATATTGTGGCGTGTTGTTAAGTTATCAGTGCAATCCAGAACAACATCTACCTGAGTAATGAATCGAGAAAGCGCAGGTTCTGTTAGATGCTTCGTTATCACCTCAATCGTGATCGTCTTGTTGATTGATTGCAGTTCTTGAGCCATCGCTAACGCTTTATTCTGTTTTATACTCTGCTCACGATAAACCACTTGCCTCTGTAAGTTACTAAGATCAACGTCATCGCCATCGGCAATAATCAACGTTCCCACGCCAGCGGCAGCCAAATACATTCCAACAGATGATCCCAATCCTCCGCAGCCAACCATTAGCACGGTGCTATTTCGAAGAGACAATTGTCCTCGCTCACCAATATCAGGCAACATGATTTGTCGGCTATAACGAAGGAAATCTTGATCATTTAATCCTTCCATCAATAAATTACTCATCCATCACCTCCAGTGTATTTTGCGATTTAAGAAGGTAATCGGATGTTCTTGGTTGGGCTAAAATCGCAGAAAACTGATTGACGGCTTTTTCTATATTGTCGGCTTGAGTGATAGCTCGAACGACCGCAATGCTATCAACTCCGGTTTGCCACACTTGCTCAGCCACCGTTAAATCAATACCACCGATAGCAACGGTTGGTGTTTCACCCGCTAATTTTCTGTTGTTCGCTAAGTTAACTAAACCTTGAGGCTCTGATGGCATGTCTTTGGTCGGCGTAGGGAAAACATGACCAAGAGCTAAGTAACTTGGATTCAATGCTTTAACGGTCATTAACTCACTGTCATCGTGAGTAGATAATCCTAAACAAATACCGGCATCAGAGATGGCAAGTAAATCGGCCACTTCAATGTCTTCTTGTCCAAGATGAATACCAAACGCGCCATGCTTTATTGCTAGTTGCCAATAATCATTAATAAAAACTTGAGCATCATATTCACGACCGAGTCTAATCGCTTCAATAATCTGCTTTTCTAAATCAGGGTGTTCCGAGTTTTTAATTCGTAATTGAATGGTTTGAACATTAAGTTTAAGTAATGTCTCTATCCATGACACATCATCTACCACCGGGTAAAGGCCAAACTTTTCTCTATCGATTGCAGGAAAAGAATACATCGTTTGATCTCCAGAGTGGTGTTCCACGTGAAACACCACCATTCATGATTAAAATAATAATGGTAACTGTCGTTAGCTTTTCACGGGTTCTGCATCTACAGCAGGATGGTACAACTCAGAACCAGAGGCCTTAAACTCTGCTGATTTTTGGCGCATACCTTCAAGTGGGTCATCGAGCATTTTGATATTAATCGCTTGGTCTAACGCCACTTGTTCTGTGTCTTTGGCATACTCTCGAACTTCTTGTGATATTTTCATTGAGCAGAATTTAGGCCCGCACATTGAACAAAAGTGAGCAACCTTGCCCGACTCTTGAGGCAGTGTTTCATCATGAAATTCACGAGCGGTAATCGGATCAAGTGACAGATTAAACTGGTCTTCCCAACGAAATTCAAAACGGGCTTTTGATAAGGCGTTATCTCGAATTTGGGCACCCGGATGACCTTTGGCTAAATCACCCGCATGAGCGGCTAATTTATAGGTGATCAAACCAATCTTAACGTCTTCTTTATTTGGTAGGCCTAAATGTTCTTTCGGTGTGACATAACAAAGCATTGCACAGCCATACCATCCAATCATGGCCGCACCAATCCCCGAAGTAATGTGATCATAACCAGGGGCAATATCAGTCGTTAATGGACCTAATGTATAGAACGGTGCTTCATGACAATGCTTGAGTTGCTCGTCCATGTTCTCTTTGATCATATGCATTGGTACATGACCCGGCCCCTCAATAATCACTTGAACATCGTATTCCCAAGCAACTTTAGTTAACTCACCGAGCGTTCTCAATTCAGCAAACTGTGCTTCATCATTCGCATCCGCAATTGAGCCAGGACGTAAACCATCCCCTAAAGAAAGAGAAACATCGTACTTTGCACAAATCTCACAAATTTCACGAAAATGCGTATATAAGAAACTTTCTTGATGATGCGCTAAACACCATTTTGCAATGATAGAACCGCCACGAGAAACAATCCCTGTCACTCGTTTCGCCGTCATTGGTACATAACGAAGCAGTAAACCGGCATGAATCGTAAAGTAATCTACACCCTGCTCTGCTTGCTCAATTAAGGTATCTCGCATTACTTCCCAGTTTAGATTCTCAGCCACGCCATTCACTTTCTCTAGTGCTTGGTACATCGGAACCGTGCCGATTGGTACTGGACTATTACGAAGGATCCATTCACGTGTTTCGTGAATATTACGACCCGTCGATAAGTCCATCACCGTATCGCCGCCCCAACGCGTAGACCAAACCAGTTTCTCTACTTCTTCTTCAATCGACGAACTGACCGAAGAATTACCAATATTGGCATTAACTTTAATTAAAAAATTACGACCAATGATCATTGGCTCTGCTTCTGGATGATTAATATTGGCAGGAATAATGGCTCGCCCTTCGGCGACTTCGTTACGTACAAATTCAGGGGTAATTTCTTTTGGAAGGTTAGCACCAAAACTGTGTCCAGGATGCTGATGATTTAGTTGTTCATCTGCAAATTTTTGACGTCCCATGTTTTCACGGATCGCGATGTATTCCATTTCTGGGGTAATAATACCTTGGCGAGCATAATGAAGTTGGGTAACACATTGTCCTTTTTTCGCTCGACGAATTGTTGGTAGATTGCCATAACGAAGCTCATCAAGCGTTTCATCAGATAAGCGCTCTTGAGAATAAACAGAGCTTACCCCTTTCAACATTTCAGTATCAGTGCGGTCTTCTATCCAACGTTCGCGTAATTTAGGCAACCCTTGGTAAACATCAATGTCGTAATTTGGGTCGGTATAGACCCCTGAGGTGTCATAGACTTGTATGGGTTCGTTTGGTATCAGCGTTGGGTTTTCTTTTGTTCCACCGACTAAGCTATCAGCCAATGAAATTTCACGCATTGGAACACGAATATCAGGACGAGAACCGTCGATATAGATTTTTTTTGAATTGGGATAAGGTTGAACAGAAAGCGACTCAATGTTTGATTTAGCATCCAAACGCGCTTGTTTACGACTTGACGACATAGCAAAATTCCTTGTAATAATTAGGATAATTGCTTGTCGGATTATGTAGCAAGAGGTTCTTAGTGTGCGTAAATATAAAGTAGAAAAATCGTCTACTTAATTCAAGGTATCTGCTGAAAATGACACTTTGCAGTTACAATGATATGACAGCACTAAGTGATAAATTATCTCTTGTTCCCTTCGCAGGTATTAGCCTGATCAGGTTCTACGGATCCCGCAACGCGGTCTCAGCTCGTACTTTAAAAAAGTACTAAGCACTCCGACAAGTTTCTTTCAGAAGTTCTTGGTGAAAAACTGAACGAGTGCGGAGTATAAAGAAAGGAATAAATCACAGCAAATATTCCATTGAAGAAATAATAAAATATCGAGAAAAAGAAAAAGCCACATTAATATGCGGCTTTGTTAGCGATTTGTATCAGATTCGACTAAGTAAAGAATGTCTTATTGAGCAATCATGACATCACATTTCAATTTATCAGAAACTTCATCACCAAGAGTACGTCCCCAGTGAATTTTACTTTTATGGTAACCAATGATCACGAGATCGGTATTGATTTTATCCCCAATCTCACTGATGTGTTTTACGATATTTCCATCAGCAATATGTACCGCGCGAACAGGATAAGGTGATTCTTTAGATAATATAGATAACTGCTCTATTCGCTTAAACTCTAACGCGTTATGGCTCGATTCTAGCTCTAGCTCAACATCCATGTAATTAACATCACCGATGCCGACCTCTACAAAAATGACATGCAATTCTGCGTCATTTTGTTTTGCAAGAACCCCTGCTTTAACCATTAACTTATGCGCTTTACTGTCATCAGGATTTAATGCGAGTAAAATGGTTTGGTATAACTTCATATCTTGCTCCTGTGAAAGAATAACTTACGACGCTGATACTATAAAACTATAATCAACCTGCTGCAATTAGAAGCATGGTTAAGTAATCACTGCCATTTTTGTATTTAAAAGAGATATTGATAAAAATTCATATCCAACTATGTTATTAATAAGCTAGCTTTCTATTTTAATCGAGGTATCAATGAATCAATTTATGCTATTGGGCTTTATTGCTTTTGGTGGCGCATTTGGGGCTTGTGCCCGCTATTTGATCTCAGAACTTTGTGTCGTTCTATTAGGTAAAGGCTTTCCGTATGGAACCTTAACCGTCAATATTGTCGGATCTCTTATCATGGGTGTATTAATGTCTTCTCTTAACCAAGGCATTATTGAAGCCGCGCCTTGCCGTCCAATTATAGGGCTTGGATTTCTTGGAGCACTAACGACGTTCTCTACATTCTCGATGGATAATGTCATCTTGATGCAACAAGGAGAAGTAATCAAAGCGGGTCTAAATATTTTACTGAATGTAACCTTAAGCATCACTGCCTGCTTTATTGGCTTTCAATTAATGAAAAGCTAATCTATCTGCTTTTTAGTATGTTCTTTACGAGCAGACATAAAAAAGACGCTTAATAATAAGCGTCTTTTTTAGTTTCAATGAGTCGTTATTATCACCACGTTCTTACGGGTGTGTAACCACTTATCATTATAGCCATTTTCGTATTTACGCTTTCGAATCCTTTCCAAAGTTTTTTCGTTACTGCTGTTTTTTTATTTCTTGGTTGTTGCTTACCGTACATAGCTTCATTCAGCATGTTCTTTGCAGCAATTTGACCAAGATAAACAGAACCTAAATCGTAATTCATTTTATAAAACCTTAGAGATTAATTAAGCAGCGAATTGTACTGCTTACCCTCTAAAAAACAAGATCTAGATCACACTTTTATTTCAGTAATAAAATAGGACATTATCGAATCGTTGGCGTTGCTAAGTATGTAGACTTACGAACACCTTCCCCAAATGTACTCTGGATTAACGCCGTCATCTCTTGCGAATTTATGGAATCAGCCATCTTTTGAATATTCAATAACGCATCAATTCCATAGCCATGTATTGTGTACCTCGTAAATAACCAGGCTTGTTGTGATGAGTTATTTTTCATTGGAGACAAATCAACCACTAACTGTTTTGCAGCAGAACGGGTTTCTTCCTCAGACACTCCTTTTAATAAATCAGTAATCACTTTATCTATCGCTGATTCAATAAGCTCCGCATTTTTTGGAGCAACTTGAGCGCCAACAATCCAATTACTTCGTAATTCACCATCAGAGTTTATGATTTCTGTATAAGGAGCATAATCTAAGCTCAGCTCTTCACGTACATAAGACATCAAACGTTTAGAGACAATGCGCTGCAGCATATCTTCCATAAACAAGGATTTTGCAGATTGCTTCTCATCAGCCTTATTCGCAATAAAATGAGCGATATAGTGACTGTTGTTCTCGGTATTAACTGCCATTGTAAAACTAAGCTTAAATGGTTCTTTGTAACCAGCGGCATAATCAACAGGTTCAGAATTAACGAATTGAATACTAGCAACATACTGACGCAATAACGGTTTTAACTCTGTTGGTTTAAGATCAGCAACAATCACTAATTGATAATTTCTATTCTGTTGGAATAATAATTGATGAACTTGTTTTATTTGCTCATCAGTTACGTCAACCACTCCATCGCCTTCCAGTAATCGATGACTGCTCGTTACTACATACGTATTGTGGTTAATGGCTTGAGTAAATTTACCCAGTGGTGTTTCTAGGTAGGCAGTGCGGTTTTGATTAAACTCCTGTTTTACCGCTTTAAGCTGCTCTCCATCAACTTTAATCTCAGACATCAATGCTGATAAAACAGCAAAACTTTCGGCAACCCCTTCTCTATTAGTTAAGACTTCAAGACCATGATGAGTAAAGTTAATATATGGATAAAGCTCAATATCATTACGTCTTAGATGTGCATCTAACTGAGACCCGGTAAGGTCGCCCAATCCACTGCGACTAACAACAGGAATCGCAATGTTTGCTGCGGGAAGTAAATTTGGAGTCAACGCGGCCATCCCACCTTTACTCGCTAACGAAATACTGATGTCATTCCCAGAGTTTACATCTCTTAAATACAGAACATTAATTCCATTATCTAACGTCCAACTTGTTACGTTTCTTTCGCTCGATATCAACGTTTCTGAAATAATACTTCCAGACATAACAGGAATAGGGAAAGCGGAGGTAATATTATTAAGCAAAGGTTTATTACCCTGCTTGTTATACAGAGACCTTAACTCAGGGATCGCTAGTTTAGTGGCATCAATACTTTCACTCGCATCTAAATTAATACCAAATTGGTAAGAACTTGATAGCAAATCATGCATATGTTGATTAATCGCCGTAAGGTCTACCGTAGAAATAAAGGCTTCCAAGCTTTCTTTATAATCTAAGATAGACTGACTTGGTTGTTGGTTAACGATATTCATTGATTTGTTTTCTGCATGATCAACAGCGTTTAAATCGTCTCGATTTTTACCAATATTATCTAATTCATATTGATAATATTTTACGATGTCCTCTAACTCATTAGCCGTTGCACCATAATCACGTAAAGAAGCCAACACCTCTAAAAATTGCGTTTCGCTTTGCTCTCTATAACGTGTCGGGAATGATACTGAAGAAATGGAGTAACGACGGTCTGAAACAAAGTATTCTGTCGAATAAATCCATTGAGCGGGCATTGCTGCATCTAAAAATGCAGCATTCATTCTTTGTTCAATTAATTCTTGAGAAATATAATCTAACCAAAGCTGGTGTTGTTTTTCTCTACTTTGAACATTCGCGTTTCCACGATCAATAATCATATTGATGCTTGGCGCTTCACCACCCGTAATATAGCCAATAAAATCAGATGTATTTAATACCTCCTTTTCCATTGTTGTTGCCGCAGTTGTGCCTTTTTCCCAAGAAGTGAAGTGTTTTTTAACGAGTTCAGTCGCTTGCGCTAAAGTAACGTCCCCCGTGATAACGATCTCAGCCAATTGTGGTTGATACCATTTCTTATAAAACTCGCTTAATGTTTCTGAAGACGCGGACACGACCGATTCTTTATCACCAAGAGGATCATAAGCATCATATGAGTTGTTGGTCATGTGCTCATAAAATTGTGTCGATGTATCCTTCTCTTCAAACCGAGAATATCTAAACTCACCAAGAATAACGTCTTTCTCTTTCTCTACCTCTTTAGAAGAAAGCTCGATACCATCCCCAATATCTCGCATCCATGTAAGGGCGTTATTTAATTCACTATTATTTGGAAGATCTAACTTATAAACGGTTTCTTCATAAGAAGTATAAGCATTAATATCAGCGCCAAAGCTGAGTCCTGCATTTTCAAATAAAGAAATGACGTCATTTTGAGAAAAGTGCTCACTTCCATTAAACGCCATATGCTCAACAAAATGTGCATATCCTTTTTGATCTTGTGTTTCTTGAAATGAACCAGAATGAATAATCAATCTTACTGAGACCTCTTTTTCAGTATCTGGATAGATATGATAACGAAGTCCATTATCAAGTTGTTCGCTGACCCAATTAGGATCTGTTTTTATTGGTGTAACGGGGTGAGTTGCGCAGCCTGTAACGAATAAAGAAAAAGCTATTGGTAACCAATAAGTTCTCATAATACATCCTAGTTATTATATTTATATTTTATAAGGCGCTGATCTAAATATAAAGTATCTATAAATGCAAGGAATTAACGTAAATGATTGCTATTCTCAATGGTTTTTTTGTTACTTGCGAAATCCGCCACTCTTTTCTCAAATCCCAAACAGCAAAAAGGCTTGTATCTTTCGATACAAGCCTTCTCTAAATATGGCAGAGATGAAAAGATTCAACCCCCAACACGCGCGTTCTTATGGTGGGGGAATCCGCGGCTCTTTTCTCAAATCCCAAACAGCAAAAAGGCTTGTATCTTTCGATATAAGCCTTCTCTAAATATGGCAGAGATGAAAAGATTCAACCCCCAACACGCACGTTCTTATGGTGGGGGAATCCGCGGCTCTTTTCTCAAATCCCAAACAGCAAAAAGGCTTGTATCTTTCGATACAAGCCTTCTCTAAATATGGCAGGGGTGGAGAGATTCGAACTCCCAACACGCGGATTTGGAATCCGCTGCTCTGCCAGTTGGAGCTACACCCCTGTTATGCGTGCTATTGTAATGACTTAAACAATAAAATCTACCATTTCTGCGCTAAAAATATGAATCTAAATGAAAAACTCTACTTCTATCGCACTATTCCATCCCAAACGAACAGAAATTAGCCTTGTTTAACTTTCTCTACAAATTGATCCACTCGTTGCCAGTTCGTATATTCCACTTCTTTCGTTGGGTCAGTCTCTCCCCCCGTCATTCTCATGATTAATTGAATCATAAATCGATCAAAGAAGTTATAGCGCGGATAAAATAAAGCGCCAGCAAACGTGTCTTGCAAACAAGGGACCCAAGGAGATCTCATTAAAAACTTTTTAAAATACGCACTGGTTTCTGGCGTATCTTTCCCCTCTTTACGAGCCGTCAGATTTACAATGAAAAATGACGCTTTGGCTTGTTCTAATGAAATTTGGTGCTGTTCGATAAACTGATACAGCTTCTTATTTAAATGCCCATAACGAACAGATGCACCAATAACAACGCGGTCATAATCTGAAAATGCAACGCTCAATGGTTGATGCACATCCATTAAGTCACATTGACTATCTGAACCTAACTTCGTTGCTATGTAATTCAAAATTTTAATCGTTTGACCTTCACGGCTCGAATGAAGAAGTAATACTTTTTCCACAATAACCTCTTTTATTAATCTTGAGTGTTAACTACGCCAAAACGTCGGCGTAAATAAAATAAGGAGTGTAAACACTTCCAAACGACCAAATAACATCGAGATGATTAAAATCCATTTCGCTGAATCATTTATATCACCAAAGTGTACAGCAACCTCACCTAAACCAGGCCCTAAATTGTTTAATGTTGCCGCCACCGCTGAGAATGCGGTCAATTCATCAATGCCTGTCGCAATCAATGCCAACATACAAATGACGAACACTAATGTATAAGCAGAGAAAAATCCCCATACAGCATCAACCACTCGTTGTGGTAATGCCTTGCTGCCAATCTTAATCGTATAAATGGCTCTTGGGTGAATCAATCGTTTAAGCTCACGCATTCCTTGTAATGACAGTAACAAAATACGTATCACTTTCATTCCGCCGCCAGTAGACCCCGCACAACCACCAATAAATGAAGAAAACAGCAACAACACAGGTAAAAATAATGGCCACTCAGCAAAACTGGTGGTTGTAAAACCCGCCGTTGTTGAGATAGAAACGGTTTGAAATAACGCCTGATCAACCGCAGTACCAATCGAATCATAAGTACTGTGTTTTAATAACAACAAAAACGTAATTAAAAATAACAACACTTGAATGAAGATAAATGCTCTGAATTCTGGATCTTTCCAATAATACTTGGGATGCACACCACCAGACGCAAAAGCGGCAAAGTGTAGAGAGAAGTTACACGCTGAAATAAGTAAAAACACCACTGTAATGGCATTAATTACGGGGCTATTGAAATACCCCATACTGGCATCATGGGTAGAGAAACCACCAATAGCAATTGTTGAGAAACTATGAGTGATGGCGTCAAACCAATCCATCCCCGCCGCCCAAAATGCCAATGTACAAGCAATGGTTAATGTTAAGTAGATATACCAAAGCACCTTAGCCGTTTCAGCTATTCGCGGAGTCATCTTAGAATCTTTTACCGGCCCAGGGATTTCAGCACGATAAAGCTGCATCCCACCGATACCAAGAACAGGAAGAATCGCAACGGCGAGTACAATGATACCCATACCGCCAAACCACTGAAGCAGTTGTCGATAGAATAAAATCGCTTTTGGTAAGTGGTCTAATCCCGTAAGAACGGTAGCACCTGTTGTCGTCAAACCAGAAAAGGACTCAAAAAAGGCATTGGTTATCGAAATATCAGGTGAACCAGATAATAAAAACGGCAATGCACCCGCACTACCAATTACCATCCAAAATAAGACCACAATGAGAAACCCATCGCGAGATTTTAACTCTTGTTTATGCTGTCTATTGGGGAACCAAAGTAGCCCTCCACCGGCAAGTAACAAGAAAAAAGTAATAACAAAAGGCACACCAGCACCATCACGATAAATAAACGCGACAAGAGCGGGAGCTAACATGAAAAAACTGAACACCGCGAGTAAAATACCCACAATGCGGATTATTGATCGAAACTGCATGATTTATTAAACGCTTCGCGTCACTCACATCCTAATGGTTTATATGAATTGAATTTATTATTGTGTTGGAAATTCAATTTTGGCCCCGCTTTTATTAATCACCGCGGTTTTAAATTCGTTAATAACGCGTTTTTCTAATTCTAAGGTCATGACAACCCTATTACTATAGTCAGCGCTAATTTGTTGCCCTTCAAATTGATGTAGTAATGTTTCGACCAAGCTCACTAAGTTATAGTCACAATGTAAAACAACCGTCGCCGTAATTCGCTTTTCTTCTGTTTCAATCCGCTTTAATGCTTGTTGTACACCGCCGCCATACGCCCTTACTAACCCACCAGTACCAAGCTTGATACCACCTGAGTAACGCGTAACTACCGCGGTAATTTCACCAATACCACAACCACTTAATTGAGCCAGAATTGGTTTACCTGCAGTTCCTGAAGGTTCGCCATCATCACTAAATCCCCACTTCATTGAGTCTTCAGGTCGTCCAGCGACAAAGCCCCAGCAATGATGTCTTGCTCCGGTGTGTTTCGCTTTAATTTCGGCAACAAATTGTTTTGCTGCTTCAACAGAGGAAGTTCTCGCGAGGTAAGTAATAAATACGCTTTTTTTGATCTCTTCTTCAAACACCGCCATTGCTTTAGGTACTTGATATGGTTGATCACTCATAGACTACACTGATAGCAAAAATGGAACCTTAAAGTGTATCACTTCTGATGAAATTTATTCTTTTAAGCTGAGCTTTATTCTTTTCATCACAAAAACAAATTTGTGATCAACCAATACAAACGTAAATAAAATGTTAAATTTAGTTTGCCATCTGTTTAAATTAGCACCACTATTAACTGGTCAAACCAGGCTACTATAATAATGAATACTCAACTCTGGTTCTCATTTCATGGAGATAGAAAATGATTTATCAAGGTGAAAACCTCTCTGTAGATTACATCGAAAACGGCATTGCTCACTTAGTCTTTAATGCGGCTGGCAGTGTTAATAAACTCAATATTGCTACCCTACGCTCACTAGGTGAAGCCATTGATGTTCTCTATAAGCAAAAGGATTTACAAGCACTGTTACTTTCATCAGGTAAAAGTGCTTTCATTGTTGGTGCTGACATTACGGAGTTCTTAGGGTTGTTTGATACACCAGAAGAAGAACTCAGTGATTGGCTGCATCAAGCTAATGTGATTTTTAGCCGACTGGAAGATCTTCCTGTACCGACATTATCTGCAATTACTGGCTTTGCTCTGGGCGGTGGTTGTGAATGTGTACTTGCTACGGATTTTCGATTGGCGGATGACACCGCGTCGATTGGCCTACCAGAAACCCAACTAGGTATAATGCCTGGCTGGGGCGGTTCTGTTCGTTTACCTCGCTTAATTGGTGCCGATCCCGCAATGGAAGTCATCACAACAGGTAAACCAAAACGCGCTAAAGATGCATTAAAAATAGGAATGGTCGACGGTATTGTTTCACGTGAAACATTGATTGATGCCTCAGTATCTATGCTAAAACAAGCGATCGATGGTCAACTAAATTGGCAACAACGTCGTGAACAAAAGAAAGCCCCTATTCAGTTATCCCCTCTAGAAGCGGCTATGTCGTTCAATGTCGCCAAAGGCATGATAATGAAAATGGCTGGGAAACATTATCCTGCACCACTAACTGCCGTTAAATCTATCGAGCAAAGTGCAAACATGCATCGTGATGACGCTTTGGCGATTGAGAACAAACACTTCGTGGCTCTCACTCGTACTGACGTCGCGAAATCATTGGTTGGTATTTTCTTAAATGACCAATTAGTAAAAAGCAAAGCAAAGCAAGCCGTCAAAAACAGCGAGCCAGTTAAAAATGCCGCGGTACTCGGCGCAGGGATCATGGGCGGTGGTATAGCTTATCAATCGGCATCAAAAGGCGTGCCTGTCTTAATGAAAGACATTGCACAAGCGTCATTAGATTTAGGGATGAACGAAGCCTCGAAACTGCTTAATAAGCAATTAGAGCGCGGGCGATTATCTGGACTAAAAATGGCACAAGTACTTTCATCTATCACACCATCACTCAATTATGGTGGCATAGAGACAAAAGACGTTATCGTTGAAGCCGTCGTCGAAAACCCAACCATCAAAGCAGCGGTATTAGCTGAAGTAGAAAATGAAGTTAATGAACACGCCATCTTAGCGTCGAATACCTCAACTATTCCAATTTCACTGCTCGCTAAATCATTAAAACGTCCTGAAAACTTCTGTGGTATGCATTTCTTTAACCCTGTTCATAGAATGCCATTAGTGGAAGTTATTCGTGGCGAGAAAACCTCACAACAAACCATTGATCGCGTAGTGGCTTATGCTTCTCAAATGGGCAAAACACCCATCGTTGTGAATGATTGTCCAGGGTTCTTTGTGAACCGTGTTCTTTTTCCTTATTTTGCTGGCTTTAGTTTATTACTGCGTGATGGCGGGAATTACCAACAAATCGATAAAGTGATGGAAAAAGAATTTGGCTGGCCAATGGGCCCTGCTTATTTGCTAGATGTCGTGGGGATTGATACCGCCCATCATGCACAAGCGGTGATGGCGCAAGGTTTCCCTGAACGCATGGCGAAAAATGGCCGAGATGTTATCGATGCGATGTTTGAAGATGATCGCTATGGCCAAAAAAATGGAATTGGCTTCTATGCTTATGCCCTTGATAAAAAAGGCAAGCCGAAGAAAAACATTGATGAAAAAACCAATGCAATTATCGCAACAATAACCGATTCAACTCAACCTTACACCTCTGAGCAAATTAGCGCTCGTATGATGATCCCAATGATTAACGAAGTCATTCGTTGTTTAGATGAGGGTATTATCGCTTCTCCAGCAGAGGCTGACATGGCCTTAGTGTATGGGTTAGGTTTTCCTCCATTTAAAGGCGGCGTATTCCGCTACCTGGATTCTATCGGTCTAGACACGTATTTAGACATGGCCAAAGAGTTTGAGCAATTAAGTCCGGTTTACCAAGTGCCTGACAGCATCAAACAAAAAGCAGCGGCTGGAGAGTGTTATTACCCAGCCCCGAAATCATCTGTTTCATCACCATCGGTTTAAGGAAGAATTTATCATGAAAAATGTCGTTATTGTTGATTGCATTCGAACACCGATGGGACGCTCTAAAAATGGGGTATTTCGTCATACTCGTGCCGAAGATTTATCCGCGCACCTCATGAAAGGGTTATTAGAAAGAAACCCAAACGTTGACCCAAACCAAATTGAAGATATCTATTGGGGTTGTGTGCAGCAAACCTTAGAACAAGGCTTTAATATTGCTCGTAATGCATCGTTATTAGCAGGATTACCCAAATCCATTGCCGCAACAACAGTTAACCGCTTATGTGGTTCATCGATGCAGGCTCTACATGATGCCTCTCGTGCCATTATGGTTGGAGATGCCGACATCTGCATTATTGGTGGTGTCGAGCACATGGGTCACGTACCAATGAACCATGGTGTTGATTTCCACTCTGGCTTATCAAAAAACGTAGCTAAGGCTTCGGGTATGATGGGGTTAACGGCTGAAATGCTCGGTAAGATGCATGGTATCTCTCGTGAACAACAAGATGCCTTTGCTTTTGCTTCTCATCAAAAAGCACATAGAGCGACGATTGAAGGGCACTTCGATTCTGAGATTCTTCCGATGGAAGGTCACGATGAGAATGGGGCGCTAACGCTAGTGAAACACGATGAAGTCATTCGTCCAGAAACAACCCTTGAAGGTTTGGCTGCTCTGAGACCGGCTTTTGATCCCGCTAACGGTACCGTTACCGCAGGTAGTTCATCTGCATTATCGGATGGTGCTTCCGCCATGCTGATCATGAGCGAAGAAAAAGCAAATGAACTAGGATTAACCATTCGAGCGAAAATTCGTTCAATGGCGGTCTCTGGCTGCGATCCTGCCATTATGGGTTATGGACCTGTTCCTGCAACCAAAAAAGCATTAAAACGTGCCGGCCTATCCATTGATGATATTGACCTGTTTGAGCTGAACGAAGCTTTTGCCGCTCAATCACTGCCTTGCATTAAAGACTTAGGTTTATTTGATGTGATGGAAGAAAAGATAAACTTAAATGGAGGGGCAATTGCGTTAGGTCATCCATTGGGTTGCTCAGGTTCTCGTATTGCCACCACATTAATTAATAATATGGAGCGTACAGGTGCAAAACTGGGCGTAGCCACCATGTGTATTGGTTTAGGGCAAGGTATTGCAACGGTCTTTGAACGACCTTAGGAATAGATTGATACGCTAGAAACTAAAAAAGTCGCCTTCTGGGCGACTTTTTTCGAGTTGATACCTTATTCGGTATCGCTTGTTATCTTATTTTTTTAAGATAACTTTAGTATCACGCGCTTGGTGGAACCAAAAACGCTTTCTGCCTGTTGATTTAGACATGAGATATCCTTCTTAACTTTAGTATAAACATGCATCAATACGATGCGCTTGTTTAGCCTGAGAAGAGATATTTATCTTATGTAATTTATACATAGAGAAGTTGTACGTTCTTTACCTTTTCCATCTATTTACACTTTAAAAAGAGATTCTCTTTAAAAAATAAGTAGGTAGCCTAATAACGATATTAGGTATAAAGCCAACGCATTTCACAACTTCGATAGCACACGGTCATATTACATTATAAATAGATCCAGTTAGGCTTATTCGCTGCTAACGATCTGCTGAAATGTTCAATTATTAATAATTGGAAAAGTGAAATGAAACACGGAGATAATAGCTTTTTCGAAGATATTTTTCTGAGGGTTTGACTTGTACTTATTGCTTGTATTAATAACTCTATACATCAGAGCAAGGGTGCAAAATAACACGATCCAATAAAAAGTAAAGATCTTATTTGCTCTTTTCGAATTTTTTTTCATACAATGATCTATGCATAAAATGCATAGTCACCATGTTTAAGTATCATTTTTTTTCCTAAAAACACTCACCTATACTTAATCCATCAATCAAATGCAGAGTTTGATTCTCTATTTAATATCATTGGAGTTCGTTATGTTTAAAGCACTCATTTTGAATCAAGAAGAAAAAAACACTATTGCCGCAGTTACTGAAATCGATGAATCTCAACTGCCAGAAGGCAATGTGAAAATTGATGTTAGCTACTCTTCTCTTAACTATAAAGACGGTTTAGCGATTACAGGTAAAGGGCGTATTGTTCGTAACTTCCCGATGATCCCTGGTGTTGACTTAGCCGGTGTCGTTTCTCACTCTGATGATGCTCGCTACAAAGCAGGCGATGAAGTCGTTCTTACTGGTTGGGGGGTTGGCGAAGGTCACTGGGGCGGCATGGCTGAAAAAGCAAGCCTAAACGGTGATTGGTTAGTTCCTATGCCAAAAGGCCTAGACGCTAAAAAAGTCATGGCGATTGGTACTGCCGGCTTTACTGCAATGCTATGTGTACAAGCGATTGTTGATGCAGGCATTAACCCAGAAGACGGTGAAATTTTAGTGACAGGATCAAGCGGCGGTGTGGGTAGCCTGTCTATCACATTGTTAAACCAACTTGGTTATAAAGTAGCGGCAGTAACAGGCCGAGCTTCTGAAAATGGCGAGCTACTTAAATCACTAGGAGCAACTCGTATTGTTGAACGTAGTGAATTAGAAGAACCAGCAAAACCACTAGAAAAACAACTGTGGGCTGGCGCGATTGATACCGTTGGCAGTAAAGTACTTGCTAAAGTATTAGCTCAGATAAATTACAACGGTGCCGTAGCGGCGTGTGGCCTTGCGGGTGGATTCGATCTACCAACAACAGTCATGCCATTCATCCTACGTAACGTTCGTTTACAAGGTATCGATTCGGTTATGTGCCCTCGCGAAAAACGCATTAAAGCATGGGAACAACTATCTACGCTTCTTCCTGAGTCATTTTATGCTCAAGCAACAAAAGAAGTATCATTAGATGGTGCTATCCAAGCTGCTGAAGACATTACGAACGGTCAAATTACAGGTCGTGTCGTTATCAAAATCTAGGTTTATAATTAGATAAAAAATTTAACGCTGAGCCCTACCTAGCTTGGTGTTAATGTGAAAACATCAGTAAATTAAAGGCAGCTTAATCGCTGCCTTTTTATGCTTAGTCTCTGCAACACCAATCAAACAAAGCCAATATCTTCAATGCGTTTTTCAATTAACTTCCCACACTCTTCTTTTACAACTCTACGTAACCAACTTTGCGCGGGCGATGTATCACAACGAGAATGCCAAATTAATGAATAATCAAACGGTGTAAATTCAAAAGGTAATGGTTTAATCACTAAGTCATAACGTTCAGCAACTAAATAAGCTAAATCGGCTGGAACCGTAATAATTAATGGCATCCGGTCGACAATCGCTAAAGCCGCTTCTAAATGATAAGCCCTTAATACTTGTTTGCGATCTCGTTGGCCAATCAACGCGGTATCTAACAATGCTTTTACACCATCACTGATCGCAATCATCGCATGTGGATACGATAAATAATCGTCCAATGTCAGTAATGCATGAGACAACGGATGATGCTTTGATAAAAGACATAACACTCCAACCTGCCCTAATACTTCTTGTTTTAATGGAGATACGGACCCGATAGGACGACAAATTGCCATGTCGACTTTCTCTGTACTCAATTGTTTAAACAAGTTTTCATGATTAAGAGACGTAAACTCTAAAGATATATTTGGGGCTTGTTCGTAAATCTTAGGTAATGCATAAGGTAGAATTGTCTGCATTGCATAATCGGTCGTTGCGATCAAAAAATGTTGATCACAATGCATAGGGGTAAAATCGCTGGGCGTAAGCAACTGACGTAACGACTCTAAAGGTTGGTTTATTTGCGCACAAATTTCTAATGCTTTTTCTGTTGGAACCAGATGCTGCCCTTGTCGAGTAAATAAAGGATCGCCCAGTAAATCACGCAGCCGACCCAGCACCCGACTCATCGCTGATTGACTTAAATTCAGGCGAATCGCCGCTTGGCTAACGCTGTTTTCTTCTAACAGAACTTTTAACGCAACCAATAAATTTAAATCACGACGATAAACTTCTTCTAATTCCATAACCTAACCCATCAATAGAGAACGCCTTTATGGCATTACCGACATTTTAACGGTTTTATAGATAAAAAAAATCCCGCTTTTCACCTACCTCTTATTTAATATCAAGAATACGTGATAATACGGGAAACTGGAGTCGATATATTTCAGTTACATTCTGAGGTTAATGATCTTTATCTTCAATAGCCTCTGATTCACTCCATGTTTTTAGTTCAATCGTTAACGCTATCATAACCGAAGCTAAACTAATTAATGGAAAGAGGCTCATGGTGTTAGGTGTGCTGAAAACCAATGAACAGATAGTGACAAAACACAGCACGCAGTAAATAGTAAGGCGATCTATTTGAGTAAGCATAATGGCGATCCTTCTTTTATTACTTTTCTACAGGAGATTTTATAAACCATAGAAACAACAACTTAACTGTTCCATGTTAATTTATTGTTACTTTAAGGTAAGGAATTTGAATGTTGCTGAGTTAGCATTGGCCCGTCTAAAAAAGCCAATTTCACCATCGCTGTTTTTTTAAAAGGTATCGAAAATATAATTATCGGGGATTTTATAACTGTTTTAGCCCTATTTCATGAGTTTTAGATACACTTATCCTACAAACCTTATTATGCTGCCCTCAATTCTGACTGAACTATCGCATGGGTGACTAAATCATTGACCGAATTTCCGACTCGGAAATTCGTAAACACCAGACGACTTTCACATAAAATACATTCGTACGGATCTACTTTTACATATCCTTTTAACATTGCGGCATACCCTGGCATTTTCGGCTCAGCTTCTATTGTCATACCTAAAGCTGCATAAACTCTAGGCAGAGCTTCTCCACGACGACGCATTGATAAAAAACCGTAGTATCGGATCATCTTGAAATGTTTATCAGGATAGTGCTCTACTATCCGTCTTATCATCTCTTCTGGTGATAATGTTAGGCTGTCTGTTGTTCCTGTTCGATGGTCTAAATAATTAAACGTTATCATTCCGCCTTTGGCGTAATGACTTAAACGTGACGCTGAAATCGGGGGCCGTTTTAAATACCGACCAAGATAGTTCATCGTCGGTTTTACATTATTTGTCTTTTTAGCAAAATGAAGCTTCCAACGACGATTATATTGACTGCTTAAAAAGCGTGACCAATCCGTTTTATTACGGATATAGGGGCATTCTTCGCTTGATAAATCAAGCTCATCATAAGCCTTACCCAATAAACTGACGATAGCCGCTCTCCAACAAGGCTCTGTCGTTTTCATTTGGAAGTAAATGGGTTTCCATAAACCGGTACGTTCACAAATTCCCCCACGAGTGACCGATAAATGTAAGTGCGTATTCCAATTCAGTTTTCGACCGTAAGTATGAAGAGCACAAAAGATACCGACATCTATTCCTTTATCTTTTGCCCATCCCAGCAGAATGTTTGCAGCACATTTGAATAATTTATTTAACAGCCAACGGTTATGACGAAAGATAGGCCATAGCGTGTTTGGAAGGGTAAAGGTGATGTGTTGATATTCGCATTCAGGGAAGACATGTTGTTGCTTTTGTATCCATCGCTCTGTGGCTTTCATGCCACAGCTACTGCACGCTCGAGATTTACAGGTTTGGTGAATATATTTGATATGGGTACAGTCAGGGTTGCAACAATGATATTCGCGAGAGCCAAAAGCCGCTGTCCCACAGGACAGCATCTTTGTGACATTTTCAATCACGACCGCTCTTAGGTTAGCTTTGTTATTATGAAGAAATTTAAGCCAGTTATTTTGACTATTAAATAATTGTTTCAGGGGTTTATATGCGTGCATGGCGATAGGATAAACGATTTATTGGCAACAATGGAAGAGGTTGAGTCCTTTTGATTTGCGCCGTAGGCGCCTATTGTTCTCAGTTCTTTGCCAACGCGTATTGATTATTTTTTTTACAGCAGTATGATCTGGCTCGCCTTTAACTGTAAAGAGATATAAACATGACCATCAATTTTGATAATGCGACACTCATACTAGAAGCTGAAGGATTACGCTGTCCTGAACCTGTCATGATGGTTAGGAAAACGATTCGACAGATGGCCGATGGCGATACATTGCTGATTAAAGCCGATGACCCATCCACCACCCGAGATATTCCAAGCTTTTGTCGCTTTATGGATCACGAACTCATTGCAGAAGACACTGAAACACTCCCTTTTCGATTTCTTATCCGTAAAGGGCTTTCTGCGTAAAACAAAAAAGGCAGCCACGAGGCTGCCTTTTCTTAATCTGTTCGAGAATTAATGTCTCTTATTTCTCTTTGAAGTATGTCCATCTGATGTTGCAGATCACGCATTTCTGTTTTCATCGGTAATATATAACGAACTCGAACCCAAGCTTCAACGGATAGCCCCAAAGTAACAAGAGCACCTACAACCATAGGTAACCACATCTCGGTTAGCACCATAGCCAATAAATTCAAAGCAAATGCGGTCGAAAATAAGTAACACTGGCTTTGAGGAGAAATAGCTAAAAAACGTGTCATGATATGCTCCTTTCCTTAAGAAACGTCTACCAATACAACAAATCCTAACCGTAGATTACCACCTTATTTACTTAACCAACGTGGCGATTATCACACTCTACTCCGGTATTTTGTAAAACTTTAATGACAGTAAAAAAACTACTTTTTCTCACCGGTATACACCACCATGACACTGTCTGATTCATTCTTTCGAATAAACGCATAGTAAGGCTCACGCTTGATCACTTGATGCTCACCATTCGCAATTGATGAGTGATTATTTCTAAATTCGATGAGCTTTTTCCAATGAGACTGCAACGACCAACGTTGATCTTTTATCTCATTCCAATTCATCTTACTGTATATCCCTCCCATTTTGGCCGTTTCATCCCCATACCAAATAGAAACCGCATTAGGAGAAAGTAGTAACGCCGTTGCTGCATCACGGTAATCCGCGTAATTATCTGCGTTTACACTGCCCACTGAAGAATCAGATAACGATTTACCATCAAACCAAGTCAATCGAGTCATACTTGGTTTTTCAGCTTGGCTTTGAGTTACGTACTCAGCATTAAGCTTAGTGAGACAGTGCGGTTCATCATTGCTTTTTAAAGACAGCATTTGATCGCTAAAGTAATTCTGTTGCTGTAAATCAATCACACGAAAAGACGCATTTTCTAACGCTTTGTACGCGTTGTCTTTGTTCCACAGGGTAAAAGCGTCTTTCCCTTCTTGCTCGATCTTCTGAGTTAACTCTGGTGTTGAATTAGAAACAACAAAACCATCAATCCCAAACTCTGACACCCATGCACTCATCCATCCAGCTAGGTACTCATTTTTTGTCTTTTCACTGCTTTTTACTTTAGTTGACGGCTTATTCGCAAAAAACGCAGGCAACGTGATCGCGTTTTCATTATTTTCTTCCATCCATGCTTCTGACCACCAATCCGGTATCTCACCATTCTTATTTTTAAAAGCATCTAAATAATGTGTTAAGTTTTGACCTTCTTGTGGTTGCCATTCACTCCAATAGCTTGGTAACGCATCCGGATTATTCGGCTGAATTGAAAATTGCTGTAAATCCGATAAGGTTGGTGTTGGCGGTGCCGTATCCACACTCCACATCACTCGCATACCCAATTGGTGCGCTAGGTCGACAAACGTTCGCATTTCTTGCTCACTGCCCATGTTGGTATCCAGTTGCGTCCAATCGAGAGTCGCACCACCGGCATAAGGGTATTCAGGAGAATTGCCGCTCTTATTGGGTAACCACCCATGCACTTGCTCTAGAGGAGTGGAGATCCATACGACATCAACGCCTAATTCGGCTAAGTAATCGAGTTTTTTTGTTAAGCCAACAATATCTCCGCCCTGAAAACCCTCTTTTGTGCTTTGGCGTCCATAACTGTGATCATTCCAACTGTTCCCATTAAAGAATCTATCCGTTGCGATGTGGTAGAACGTCGCACCATCCCAAGAGAAGCGCGCTTTTTCTTCTTCTGATTCCAACAATAATACCCCACCACTGTGGCGACTTGGTGTTAGCGTTATCTCTCCATTAACCACCTGAGCAATATTCCCAGTATAAGCATCGGTGATCACATCACCATTTGCCCATAAATCAGACACAGAAACAGTCACTGGTTGAATGCCTAATACAGGACAAATAGCGGTGTTATTGTTTGAGCTTGTGGTTGATTCAATTTGATTTGATGAATCAGCTGTTGATATTGAATCAGAACTATCTGTCGAGGTTAATGACGTACTTTGACATCCTACCAATAGCGAAAGGGAGATAAACGTTGCACAAACAGATAATTTCATCGAAATCAGCAGCCTAAATAAAAGAGAAGAGTGCCAATTGTAGTCACTGTTATCGATATAATTAACCTCTAATTTTCGAAAACACGATATTTAGACAAAAAAATACCCCGCCATAGCGAGGTATTTCATCAGATATATGAATTTCTATTTTTGAAGAAGAGAAATATCAGCAATATCTAAGAATAAGTTACGTAGCTTATTCAGCAAAGTTAGACGATTCAGCTTAAGCGCCTCATCGTCAGCCATTACCATTACACCATCAAAGAACGCATCGACAGGCTCACGTAGCTCAGCTAGGCGGCTTAATGCTTCTTGATAATTACCAGCAATAAATACTGGCTCTAGTGCTTCTGCTAGAATTTCAACTTTCTCAGCCAATACTTTCTCAGCGTCTTCTTGAAGAAGAGCTAGATCGATTTCTTGAGCCAGTTCGCCATCGAATTTCGCCAGGATATTACCTACGCGCTTATTCGCTGCCGCTAGAGACTCAGCCGCGTCTAATTCACGGAAGTGAGATACCGCTTTCACACGTTGATCAAAATCAGCAGGCTTGGTTGGACGACGAGCAAGTACCGCTTGGATGATATCTACGCTGAAACCTTCATCTTGATACCATGCACGGAAACGGCCTAACATGAAATCAATCACATCAGTGTCTACGTTTGCATTCGTTAATTTATCGCCAAACAAAGATTGTGCTTTAGCAACAAGGTCAACTAAATCTAAGTTGTACCCTTTTTCAACGATGATACGTAAGATACCTAACGCAGCACGACGAAGTGCAAATGGATCAGACCCCTTAGGAGCTTGACCAATGCCGAAGATACCCACTAGCGTATCTAGCTTATCTGCCATTGCTACTGATGCAGAAACATCGGTACTTGGTAAGTCATCACCCGCGAAACGAGGCATGTATTGCTCGTAAAGCGCTAATGCGACTTGTGCATCTTCACCATCATGAGTTGCGTAGTGCATACCCATAACACCTTGAGTATCTGTAAATTCAAATACCATTGAGGTCATTAAGTCACACTTAGCTAAAAGACCTGCACGTTGCGATTTCTCAACGTCCGCACCAATTTGCTCAGCGATGTAGCCAGCAAGTTCAGTAATACGGTCTGTTTTGTCTTTGATTGTGCCCAATTGCTTCTGGAATATTGCTTGTTCTAGTTCTGGCAGACGATCGATAAGCGGGCGCTTACGGTCTGTATTGAAGAAGAATTCAGCATCAGCAAGACGTGGGCGAACCACTTTCTCATTACCTTCGATAATATGACGAGGTTCTTTAGATTCGATGTTAGTAACAAAGATGAAGTTAGGAAGTAGGTTCTTCTCTTGGTCGTACACAGGGAAGTACTTTTGATCGCCCTTCATTGTGTAAACCAACGCTTCAGAAGGAACATTCAAGAACTCTTGCTCAAACTTAGCGGTCAATACCACTGGCCATTCAACAAGAGACGTAACTTCTTCAACTAATTCGTCTTCTAGATCCGCAATACCGCCAACCGCTTCTGCTGCTTTTTTAGCACCAGCAAGGATGATGGCTTTACGCGCATCGTAGTCAGCCATTACTTTACCGCGTTCTTCTAAGATCGCAGGGTATTGGTCAGCAGAATCAATCGTAAACTCGCTTTCACCCATGAAACGGTGGCCACGGATAGTACGAGTAGAAGCAACACCTAAGATAGTGCCTTCAATCAGTTCGTCACCCAATAGGATTGTCAGTGTTTTCACTGGACGAATAAATTGAATGTCTGAGTTACCCCAACGCATTGCTTTAGGAATTGGTAAACCAGCCAGGGCTTTTGCTGCTAATTCAACAACAAGTCCTTTAACCGGTTGGCCTTTTACTTCTTCTTTATGAAGTAGCCATTCGCCTTTGTCTGTTTTTAGACGCTCAGCCTGCTCAACCGTAATACCGTTACCACGAGCCCAGCCTTGAGCTGCTTTAGTTGGATTACCGTCAGCATCAAATGCAGAAGCGATTGCAGGACCACGCTTTTCAACGATTTTGTCTGCTTGGCCTTCATCTAATTCAGCGATTTTAAGCGCTAAACGACGAGGCGTTGCATACCACTTAATGCCTTGATGAGCTAAACCAGCCGCTTTAAGGCCGGCTTCAAAATTTGCAGCAAACGCTTCAGCTAATGAACGAAGTGCTTTCGGTGGAAGCTCTTCTGTACCTAATTCGATTAGAAAATTCTTCGCCATGATTACTTCTCCTCTGTCGCTGTTGGTTTAGTAGAGCGACACATTGGGAAGCCTAGCGCTTCACGTGATGCGTAATAGGCTTCTGCCACCGATTTAGTTAGGTTGCGAATACGAAGAATGTAACGCTGACGCTCTGTTACAGAGATCGCTTTACGAGCATCTAGCAAGTTAAATGCATGACCGGCTTTTAGAATGCGCTCGTACGCTGGAAGAGGTAGCGGCTTTTCAAGTTCAAGCAATTCTTTACACTCTTTCTCGCACTGATCGAAGAATCCAAATAGGAAATCAACATCGGCGTGTTCAAAGTTGTAAGTCGATTGCTCTACTTCATTTTGGTGGAAAATATCACCATAAGTAACCACACCTTGAGGGCCATAGTTCCAAACAAGATCGTAAACCGAGCCTACTTCTTGAATATACATAGCAAGACGTTCGATACCGTAAGTGATTTCACCAGTTACTGGTTTACACTCAAGACCGCCAACTTGTTGGAAGTAAGTAAATTGCGTTACTTCCATGCCGTTTAGCCAGATTTCCCAGCCTAAACCCCAAGCACCCAATGTTGGGTTTTCCCAGTTGTCTTCTACGAAACGAATATCATGAACAAGAGGATCGATACCAAGCACTTCTAAAGAACCTAAGTACAGTTCTTGAATATTATCTGGAGAAGGCTTTAACGCTACCTGAAATTGATAGTAGTGCTGCAGACGGTTAGGGTTTTCACCATAACGGCCATCCGTAGGACGACGAGATGGTTGAACATAAGCGGTAGCCATTGGCTCTGGGCCAAGCGCTCGCAGACATGTCATTGGGTGAGATGTACCTGCGCCCACTTCCATATCTAATGGCTGTACAATCGTACAACCCTGTTGTGCCCAATAATCCTGCAGCGCGAGGATCATTCCCTGGAAGGTTTTGATATCGTATTTTTGCATAATTTAATTCGCGCGATCGTTGATAAATATAACCAAGAAGTATACCTCGCAGACCTCTTTGGGAGTAGTGAAAATAGACACTTTGTGTAAATTCACCTCACCTTTGTGGCTGAATATATAAAAACACGACTCATCTTGGTGCTTTATCTCTGTTTGGTGTTGAGGTATGTTGTTAAAACAATCAATACATCCACTCTCTAATTATCACGGTAGTCGTAATGAAGTTTACTCAATTTGGCGAAAAATTTACTCGTTACAGCGGGATCACCCAATTAATGGATGATTTAAATGATGGCTTGCGTACCCCTGGTGCAATCATGCTCGGTGGCGGTAACCCTGCGGGTATTCCTGCCATGCTCGACTACTTTAAAAGTGCCTCACAAAAGATGCTCGATTCAGGTGAGCTGATCGCTGCTATGGCAAATTATGACGGCCCACAAGGTAAGGACAGCTTTGTTAAGGCCCTAGCTAAGCTGCTTAAAGAAACCTATGGTTGGGACATCAGTTCTAAAAACATTAGCCTAACCAATGGTTCTCAAAGTGCGTTCTTTAGCTTATTCAATTTATTAGCGGGAACTTATGCTGATGGCTCTAAAAAGAAAATTTTATTGCCCCTCGCGCCTGAATACATTGGTTATGCCGATTCTGAATTAGAAGTTGATAGCTTTATTTCTTACCGTCCAGAAATTGAATTACTCGATAATGGTCAGTTCAAATACCACGTTGATTTTAGCCAATTAAAAGTAGATGACACCATAGGCGCTATTTGTATCTCTCGCCCAACAAACCCAACAGGCAACGTGATCACCGACGATGAAGTGATCAAGCTTGATAAGCTTGCGCGTGAAAATAACATTCCCTTAATTCTCGATAATGCTTATGGCACGCCTTTCCCTAATATTATTTTTGAAGAAGTGACGCCGTTTTGGAATGAAAACACCATTCTTTGCATGAGCCTTTCTAAATTAGGTTTACCAGGCTTACGCTGTGGCATTGTGATTGCCAGCGAAAAGATGACAGCAGCCATGACCAACCTAAATGGCATTATCAGTTTAGCGCCGGGAAGTATGGGACCTGCGATGGGTTTACACATGATTGAGTCTGGTGATTTATTACGTTTAAGTGAAGAGGTAATCCAACCTTTCTATCGCCATAAATCTCAAGCAGCGGTTAAGATGCTACAAACGGCGATTACCGATCCTCGTTTTCGCATTCATAAACCTGAAGGCGCGATTTTCTTGTGGCTATGGTTTGATGAACTGCCAATCACAACCATGGAACTGTACAAACGCTTGAAAGCACGCGGCGTGCTGATCGTCCCGGGCGAGTATTTCTTTATTGGTCAAGACGACAGCTGGGATCACGCTCACCAATGTTTGCGTATGAACTACGTACAAGATGAAGAAATGATGCAAAAAGGCATCGATATCATTGCAGAAGAAGTGCTAAAGGCCTATTCAAAGTAGATAAAAAGCGGTGAGTTGTGGTACTCATGACTCATGGCTTTGGAATCAGCAATTCTGTTTGTCATCATAAAATTAACGGCGCTTACAAATACCATCTATTGATGATGGAAAAGCAATAAGCCATTAATACGATGCTCTAATCAACTCAGATAATGACTTGTCGCTTTGGAATCAACAATTCTGTTTGTCATCGCTAAATTAACCACTCCTACCGATGCCATCTATTGGTGATGGAAAAGCGGTGAGTCATTAATTAATAATTCCATGAATAGCAGACACAAAAAAGGCACTATCACAGCTAATGCCGATCATTTAAGGTAAATATGATCGGTTGACCGATCCTTTTTAGATGTCAAAATCCAAGTGTATTTTATGCACTTGGATTTTTTTATGGATGTTTCTCAAGCTCTAAACATAATCAATGACTGGAAACCTAGCAACGTAGAGACTCTCGCTGATTTACTTCCAATCCATCTGATTGATGAGGCTTATTCTCTCACTGATACGGTGACGATGAGGAAGCGAAAGCTTACTCTTGAATCAATGGTATGGTTACTTGTTGGTATGGCTATCTATAACAATAAATCCATGAAGGATTTAGTTAATCAGCTTGATATTGTAGACCGTACAGGTAAAGCTTTTGTCGCTCCTAGTGCCCTTACTCAGCGCCGAAAAAATCTAGGTGAAGCAGCAATGAAAGCAGTCTTTGAGCGAATGACAAGTTCCTGGCTTAAGAGTGCTAATCTTCCTAAATGGAATGGACTAACTCTCTTAGGCGTTGATGGTGTTGTATGGAGAGCACCTGATAACCAGAAAAATGAAGAGGCTTTTTCTCGCCAAAAAGGAACTCAATATCCACAGGTAAGAATGGTTTGCCAAATGGAGCTAAGCAGTCATCTTATTACAGCGAGCGCTTTCGATAATTACAATACAAATGAAATGATATTGGCAGAGAAGTTAATAGATAGTACACCTGACCATAGCGTAACTATGTTCGATAAGGGGTTCTATTCATTAGGATTACTACATAAATGGCAGATGACAGGCTCAGAGCGTCACTGGCTTATTCCCCTTAAAAAAAATACTCAATATGAAATAATTCGATCGCTAGGTCGTAATGACAAACTTGTTATTCTTCGGAGTAACCCAAGAGCAAGAAAACTGTTTTCTAATTTACCTGAAACGATGACTGCTCGTCTCGTGACTCGAAAAATTAAAGGAAAAGATTATCAAGTTCTGACGTCAATGATTGACCCATTACGTTACCCATTGAAAGATATAGTCGGTCTTTATGAGCATCGTTGGGAAATAGAATTGGGTTACCGAGAGCAGAAACAATACATGTTAGGAAATCGCTTAACACTACGAAGCCGTCTGCCTGAATTAGTGAAACAAGAACTATGGGGTATCTTGTTGACTTATAATTTAATTCGCTACCAAATGGTAGAGCTTTGCTTTAATTTAAAAGGAAATTATCTCCCTTATCAATTGAGTTTTAATGGGACACTTGCTCATGTATCTGCATTATTAGTTGGTTTACCATACTCAACGCCAGGAGCGATCCCTCGACAATTAAAAGGCTTCCACCAGATGGCTGAAAGCTTAATACTTGATAGGCGAAGGGAAAGAACATTCCCTCGAATGGTAAAACCAAGACCTCAACGATATGCCAGAAACAAGAATGCCATTCACCCTTAAGTGAACGGCATTAACTATCACAGTGCCTTCATTTCAAATTCTTACCAAGCTACGATTAACTTTCCAGTAAATTACTGCCGTTAATGGCAATCTTACGTGGTTGCATCGCTTCTGGAATTTCACGCTCTAAATCAACATGAAGTAAACCATTCTCCATGGTTGCGCCCATCACTTTCACGTAATCCGCTAACTGGAATTTACGCTCAAAGTTACGCTCTGCAATACCTTGGTATAAGTAGGTTTTTGTTTCATCGGCGTCAGGACGTTCACCACGCACAATCAGCATATTTTCGTGTTGAGTCAAATCGATTTGTTCTTCAGCAAAACCCGCCACCGCCATGGTGATACGGTAGTTATGTTCTGATTTTTGCTCGATATTGTACGGAGGGTAACCGCCATTTGTTTTTGCCGTGTTATTTTCCATTAGATTGAAAAGACGATCAAAACCAATTGCTGAACGGTACAGTGGAGTGAAATCTACATTGCGCATAATACTATCCTTTACTTTAAGCAATAGTGAGTACAACTACCCCTAACATGGGTCCTTAGTTGACTCTATCAAATTATAAGACTTTCCATTTTGGACAAGTCATTTTCAAAGACCCTTTCGGCATCCTCTTCATAACTAGATATGCGGCTCAGTAATTTTATTTTCAAGAGAATAGCCAAAAATATTTTCCATTTCCGTTCAAAGCCAACACTAACGTAAGCGTGCGGGGAACTACACCTAACAAATAAAATTCATTATGCGTATCTTACGATCTTTCATTTAACGAGAACGTAATTATGCAAAAAGATAAAAAGAGAACACCAGAGCAATGGCACGCTCTATTTGAATCTCAGCAATCTAGCAAGCTTAGTGCCGCTGAATTTTGTCGTAACCATAATATTCTGCCAAAGACATTTAGTGCACGTAAAGCACGATGGAAACAAAAGATTAACGCTTCTACTTTCTTGAAAGTAGAAGCGTTAACATCAACTATCATCGCCACTCCACAATTACCAGATATTCAACTTTCTATCGGAAAATTGCGATTAACATTGCCAGCTAATACTGAACCTCACTGGATAGGACTCTTATTAAAAGGGTATCAATCATGAATGTATTTACTGATGTTTCCACCATTTATCTTCATCGTGATTTTGTCGATTTTCGCAAGGCCATTAATGGCCTTGTCGTGATTGTTGAGCAAGAAATGCAACTATCACCGTTTAGTGATGCTCTATTTATATTTTGCAATAAGCCTCGTGATAAACTCAAAATATTGTATTGGGATAAAACAGGATTCGCTTTATGGTACAAGCGATTAGATGAAGACCGCTTCAAATGGCCACGAAATATAAATAACGATACGTTAGCATTATCAGAGCAGCAACTGACACTGCTATTACAAGGTTTTGATATCTTAGGACATCAACCGGTACATTATCAAACAACCCTTTAAATAGTTGATTCTCAGTCAAGAATAGGAGGCAACCGATTGATTACCTGTATTATCGTTATATAGTCATCTACATGACTGATAAAATAAAACCACTTCCTGATACCATTGACGAGCTGAAAGCACTTGTGCTTCAGCTTGAAAATAAATATAACCGTCTTCTAGAGCAATTTCGGCTGGCTCAACATCAGCGCTTTGGTAAAAGCAGTGAATCTGACTCGACTCAATTTGATTTATTCAATGAAACAGAAGAAGAAATCATCATTGAAAATGATGACACACAAACGATTACCTACACTCGTCAAAAGCCAAAACGCCAACGCTTACCTGAAGACTTACCGCGTACTGTTATTATATCCACGACATAAAAGATAAAACTTGTAAGTGTTGCGGTCTAGAGATGCATGCGATGGGTAAAGACATCAGTGAAAAGTTGGAATTTGTACCAGCTAAAGTGGAAGTTATTCAACATGTTCGTCCTAAATATGCTTGCCGAAATTGTGAAAAAAACAATACTTCAGTAGACATTAAACAAGCCCCAATGCCAGCGTCACCAATCCCTAAAGGGATTGCGACCGCAAGTTTACTTGCTCAAATTATTACGGCTAAATTTCAATACAGTCTTCCACTTTATCGTCAAGAAACGTTATTTCAGCAATGGGGTATCATTATTGGACGGCGAACGATGGCGGATTGGTTAATAAAATGCTCGGTATTATTTACCCCTCTTAATAACGAGTTACATCGTATTTTGCTTGAACAACCCACTCTGCATTGTGATGAAACAACGGTAAATGTGTTGGATGTTGAAAAAGCAAAATGTTATATGTGGGTCTACTGCTCTGGCTATGATTCTCCAGGCTCTGGTGTTTTGCCTGGAATTGTACTTTATGATTATCAATCTAGTAGGCATGGCTACCATCCAGTTAACTTTTTAAAAGGTTATAACGGGTATTTACATACCGATGGTTACCAAGGTTATGAACAAACTGAAGCGATTTTAGTTGGCTGTTGGGCACACGCACGTCGACGATTTATTGAGGCTCAACGTGTTCAAGTAAAAGGGAAAACAGGGAGTGCAGATTGGGTATTGAGTAAAATCCAAAAGCTATACCGGATCGAATCGTTATTAAAAGAGGCTTCCCCTGAAGCCAAGTATGTTGCTAGGCAGACAGAAGCCCGCGATTTACTTAAAGAGCTCCGTGATTGGCTTGATAGCGCAGTTAGTCGAGTATCACCTAAAACAAAATTAGGTGAGGCGATTAGCTATACATTAAATCAATGGGATAAATTAGTTCGTTATATTGATGATGGATTGTTATCTATTGATAACAATCGAGCAGAGCGAGCGGTTAAACCGTTTGTTATCGGCCGGAAAAACTGGTTATTTTCGGGTTCAACGGCTGGTGCAGATTCAAGTGCAATGCTTTACAGCATTGTAGAAACAGCAAAGGCAAACGGATTAATCCCTTACGATTATATTAGGTATTGTCTAGATCGTTTATGTGTTGGATCGCCAGATATCGATTCACTTTTACCTTGGAATGTAAAAGACAAGGTGTAGTTCCCCGCACGCTTACGTTTGATTGCCTCAAAATAGACCGTTCTTTTGTTAAAGGGTTAAACACAGAAAATGCATCGACTTCCATTGCAAACGCGATTGTGAATATTGCGAAAGGGTTTAATGTGTCGATTGTAGCAGAGGGTATTGAAACGGAAGAACAAGCCTTAATTTTAAAAGAAATGGGGTGCGATACCGCCCAAGGGTTTTTATACAGCAAGCCACTACCACTTTCTTCATGGCCAAAAGACTTAACCGATTTTTAAATCACTCTCTCGTGATAATAAAAAAGACAACCACTTAAGTAAGTCATTGCCTTTATGTGAAAAGAAGATCGAATATTGTGCTTATTTAATTAGCTCAATCGCTTCTTTTGCAAGCGTGGTTATTTTTGACCAGTCTTTAGCGGCAATGACGTCTTTTGGTAGCATCCAAGAGCCACCGACCGTCGCCACACACTCTAACGCAGTGTAGTCATTTACATTCTGTGGATTAATCCCACCAGTAGGACAAAACTGCACTTGAGGTAATGGAGCCGCCATCGCTTTCAATACAGATGGTCCACCAAACGCACTTGCTGGAAAGAATTTAAGGTGCGTATAACCTAACTCAATGGCACGAATGACTTCTGACGGCGTAGCAACACCAGGGATCAAAGGAACATCTGCCGATTTTGCATGAGCTAATAAACTGGGAGTAAATCCAGGAGAGATAATAAACTTAGCGCCAGCCTCTACCGCTTGATCATATTGTTGAGTGCTGATCACTGTACCGGCACCAACAAGGGCTTGTGGCATTGCTTTTCGAATCGCCGTAATCGCCTCAAGAGCAACCGCCGTTCTCAATGTAACTTCAAATACATTAATACCGCCCGCCGCTAAAGCTTGAGCCATTGGTACCGCATCTTCTAGTTGTTCAATAACCATAACAGGAACAACGGGTGATGCGCTAAATACGTCTGAAGGCGAAAGATTCCAACTCATATTTTTCTTAGCTCTCTTTACTTATTAAAATAACCCTATTATTTTACGCTAATTTATTATCAATAGCTCTGATAAAGGTGAATTCCAATCTATTTTAGGTGTCCTATGGCATACTGGTTTTTATTCAACTTATCATCGATTTCTGGAGTTTATTATGAAGCTTTCACTACTGACTTTCACCGCTCTTCTGTTTTTATCAGGGTGTAGCCAGCAATCAGCAATAGACACATCCACAGATGATTTTGGTAACAGTCAATCCGCATCAGGGGCTCATACTTTTATACTGCGTGGTACTGTAGTCATTGGCCACGAATCACAAAGTATTCAACCTTGTGGCAGTGACCAACAATATTGGATAAACCTCACTTCAGAGCAATGGAAAGCAGGAACCGACATTCAATCAACACCTTACCAATCAATGTATGGTGAATTAATCGGTCATTTTGAAGCACCACCAAAGGGCGGATTTGCGAATGATTACCCTGCACGTTTTGTCGTTTCTCATATCAACAAATTAGTTGCAGGTGAAGGCGCACGCTGCCAACAACCCGCTCAACCAACAACCGCATCGGGTAATGAACCTTTTTGGAATGTTCAAGTAAATAAAGGGATATTTAGCGTATCGGAAATGGGTAAAAAGGCCCAACAGCAAGCTATTACGGATCAAGCATTATCCATCGAGCAACGCACCTATCAATCCGATGACATTTCTCTTGTGATGGACAGTGCTATCTGCAAAGACACCATGGTTGATACTGTTTATGGTTGGGCATCAGACGTCACGATAAATGATAAAAACTATCAAGGTTGTGCTTCAATCTCACCAAAAGATACCACGCTAAACTGGGTAAACACATACAAAGGAACCAGTACGGCAGGTAACTCAGGTTTAACCATTGGTCTAACCTTGCGTCCTGATCATTCCGCCGTCACTACGTATGATTATCAAAATGGCGAATCTCAGTTAGTTGAAACTGGCGTGTGGCAAGCCATTAATGAAAACCAAGTTCACGTATTAATGAGCCGTCACCAACGACAATACATGATTGCAGAACGAACCTTTACCCGTAAAGGCAATACCATCAACGCAGAGAAAGAAACGGTGAATGGCGTAGTCTTTCCCATCCAATCAGGGCTAACCTTATTCTCACCAGTACAACCGTTGGATAAATAATGTCTTGTTCAATTTGTGGATTTACCTATAACTGTATTTGCTCTCATCAGCCAAATTTAATCTCGCACATTGAATTTGCGCTGCTGTACCATGAGAACGAACAAAAAAAATTAACCAATACCGGTAAGTTGATAACAAACAGCTTACCGAACGCTCGGGCTTATTTATGGCAACGTAAAGAGCTGCCAACCGCACTACTAGAAAAAATAGCGCGAGATGATACTGAGACATGGTTACTTTTTCCAAGTACGGAAAACACACTCAGTACAGAATATGCCAATGCAAAGACCTCATCCAAAAAGCAGTTGTTTATTTTACTTGATGCGACCTGGCAAGAAGCGAAAAAAATGGTCAACAAAAGCCCTTGGTTACAAGAACTTCCTTGTTTGTATTTAGAGAGTGTCGATACCTCAAGCTATCATTTACGTCGAAATCAAAGCGAAGGCAATCTGTGCACTTGTGAAGCGGGAATGGAAATATTAAAGATGGTAAAAGAGCCTGAAAATGCACAGGCTCTTAATCTGTATTACGAGCGATTTTTAACCGTTTTTCAAGCAGAACGCAGTGGTCACCTTTACGTCGAATGACCCACGACATCGCTTATTTCAATGCTTTGGGCTCACCCAAAAAGTAGCCTTGTAAATAATCAACGCCCATTTGCTCCACAATCGAGCAGACTTCTTGATTGTGAACAAACTCAGCCACCACTTTTGCATCAAGCGCATGGCACAATTGCACCATTTGCTGAGAGATAAGCCGTTGACGCTTATCTTGATGAACATTTTTAATCAAAGAGCCATCCAGTTTAATCACCTGAGGCTCTAGTTTCATGACCTCATCAATATTCGAATAACCAGATCCAAAATCATCAATGATGATCCGCGCCCCTAATCGTCTAAAGTGATTACAAACTTCAATCATACGACCGTAATCTTGAATCTGCTCCGTCTCTAACACCTCAAAACCCACTCTAAATGGATTATCTAAACGAATAATAGAGGACTCTAATAAATCAAGGGTTCTGTCACTCATCAAATCTTGAGGCGAAAGATTAATGGAAAAATCCATATGATTCGATTGCATAATATCAAACGTACAAGAGATCATTTCTCGGCTTAATCGAGTATAAAGGTGAGTCCCCTCTACCGCTGGCAAAAATTGCCCAGGAGAAAACACTTGGTCACCTTCACGAATACGCATTAAACACTCTGTAGAGGCTTGCTCGTGGCTATTTGCTTTAAAGATTGGCTGACCATAGACCAACACACTTTTTTTAGAAATGGCGCGATTCACACACGTTAACCAATCCAACGTAAGCGTGCGGGGAACTACACCTTGTCTTTTACATTCCAAGGTAAAAGTGAATCGATATCTGGCGATCCAACACATAAACGATCTAGACAATACCTAATATAATCGTAAGGGATTAATCCGTTTGCCTTTGCTGTTTCTACAATGCTGTAAAGCATTGCACTTGAATCTGCACCAGCCGTTGAACCCGAAAATAACCAGTTTTTCCGGCCGATAACAAACGGTTTAACCGCTCGCTCTGCTCGATTGTTATCAATAGATAACAATCCATCATCAATATAACGAACTAATTTATCCCATTGATTTAATGTATAGCTAATCGCCTCACCTAATTTTGTTTTAGGTGATACTCGACTAACTGCGCTATCAAGCCAATCACGGAGCTCTTTAAGTAAATCGCGGGCTTCTGTCTGCCTAGCAACATACTTGGCTTCAGGGGAAGCCTCTTTTAATAACGATTCGATCCGGTATAGCTTTTGGATTTTACTCAATACCCAATCTGCACTCCCTGTTTTCCCTTTTACTTGAACACGTTGAGCCTCAATAAATCGTCGACGTGCGTGTGCCCAACAGCCAACTAAAATCGCTTCAGTTTGTTCATAACCTTGGTAACCATCGGTATGTAAATACCCGTTATAACCTTTTAAAAAGTTAACTGGATGGTAGCCATGCCTGCTAGATTGATAATCATAAAGTACAATTCCAGGCAAAACACCAGAGCCTGGAGAATCATAGCCAGAGCAGTAGACCCACATATAACATTTTGCTTTTTCAACATCCAACACATTTACCGTTGTTTCATCACAATGCAGAGTGGGTTGTTCAAGCAAAATACGATGTAACTCGTTATTAAGAGGGGTAAATAGTACCGAGCATTTTATTAACCAATCCGCCATCGTTCGCCGTCCAATAATGATACCCCATTGCTGAAATAACGTTTCTTGACGATAAAGTGGAAGACTGTATTGAAATTTAGCCGTAATAATTTGAGCAAGTAAACTTGCGGTCGCAATCCCTTTAGGGATTGGTGACGCTGGCATTGGGGCTTGTTTAATGTCTACTGAAGTATTGTTTTTTTCACAATTTCGGCAAGCATATTTAGGACGAACATGTTGAATAACTTCCACTTTAGCTGGTACAAATTCCAACTTTTCACTGATGTCTTTACCCATCGCATGCATCTCTAGACCGCAACACTTACAAGTTTTATCTTTTATGTCGTGGATAATAACAGTACGCGGTAAGTCTTCAGGTAAGCGTTGGCGTTTTGGCTTTTGACGAGTGTAGGTAATCGTTTGTGTGTCATCATTTTCAATGATGATTTCTTCTTCTGTTTCATTGAATAAATCAAATTGAGTCGAGTCAGATTCACTGCTTTTACCAAAGCGCTGATGTTGAGCCAGTCGAAATTGCTCTAGAAGACGGTTATATTTATTTTCAAGCTGAAGCACAAGTGCTTTCAGCTCGTCAATGGTATCAGGAAGTGGTTTTATTTTATCAGTCATGTAGATGACTATATAACGATAATACAGGTAATCAATCGGTTGCCTCCTATTCTTGACTGAGAATCAACTATTTAAAGGGTTGTTTGATAATGTACCGGTTGATGTCCTAAGATATCAAAACCTTGTAATAGCAGTGTCAGTTGCTGCTCTGATAATGCTAACGTATCGTTATTTATATTTCGTGGCCATTTGAAGCGGTCTTCATCTAATCGCTTGTACCATAAAGCGAATCCTGTTTTATCCCAATACAATATTTTGAGTTTATCACGAGGCTTATTGCAAAATATAAATAGAGCATCACTAAACGGTGATAGTTGCATTTCTTGCTCAACAATCACGACAAGGCCATTAATGGCCTTGCGAAAATCGACAAAATCACGATGAAGATAAATGGTGGAAATATCAGTAAATACATTCATGATTGATACCCTTTTAATAAGAGTCCTATCCAGTGAGGTTCAGTATTAGCTGGCAATGTTAATCGCAATTTTCCGATAGAAAGTTGAATATCTGGTAATTGTGGAGTGGCGATGATAGTTGATGTTAACGCTTCTACTTTCAAGAAAGTAGAAGCGTTAATCTTTTGTTTCCATCGTGCTTTACGTGCACTAAATGTCTTTGGCAGAATATTATGGTTACGACAAAATTCAGCGGCACTAAGCTTGCTAGATTGCTGAGATTCAAATAGAGCGTGCCATTGCTCTGGTGTTCTCTTTTTATCTTTTTGCATAATTACGTTCTCGTTAAATGAAAGATCGTAAGATACGCATAATGAATTTTATTTGTTAGGTGTAGTTCCCCGCACGCTTACAATCCAACTGGCTTTGGCGTAATCGCTCTTCTTTCAATAAATCACGTGCGTTACATAAGTGACGATTTCGACGCATCGCTACTCGACGGGCTTCTACGGTTTTTAAAATAAGTTCTTCGACTGCAATCTGAGGGAAATCACGACGGCTAATTAAACCACCAGAAATAGTCACACTGAGATAATCCACATCATTAAGGCCATAAGGTTCAAAACTTACGTGCTCAATGCCTTCAATAAAGTCCGTAATGTATTTACGTAAAACTTCACTGTTCTTATTGCTGTGAAAAACCACTCCCCATTCAGCAATACCGATACTGTAAAGCTCGACTGCCGCCCCAATCGCGCTAGCAAGTTGATCTTCTAAGTATTTACTGATGTCTTGAAGTAATTTATCCCCGACTTGATAACCATATTTTTCATTCACTTGGCTTAAATTGGTGAGCTTAAAAGACACTAAGTGATCGGTTTCTGCAATATGTTCAAGGCGCTCTTTCAGAACGATCCGATTAAGGAGACCAGTTCGTCGGTCAGTACGATACGTTTGGATAAGGCGCATCGATTGGTCGTGGATTTTCTTTTCCATCTCCGAGGTCATTTGATCAACATCTTGAATCGCATTTTTTATTAATGAAAACAAAGGCGTTAAATTATGCTCTCTTGGTGAGGGAGCAAATCCAGAATCAATCGTTTCTGCAACTGACTCTCTCAGAGCTAAGTAGGTTAAACTATGGTGCAAGATGAGTTGCTTATGAGAACGGAAAAACTCGCCCATTCCATAAATACCTTGGCACGAACCAATATCTGAGAAAGTTTGCAGCTCTGTCGATTCCGAACTGCTTTCAATTCGAGATTCACAATTATAAATAAAAATAGATTCAGGTTGTTTCTTTGCCAGTCTTATTGCGCCTTGATTCACTTGCTCTTGAGTCAATGAAGGATGGTAATAGCATAATCGAACTTCATCCCCCGTTGGGATCGGTGAAGCAAACTGAAGGTACCCTTCTTCTGTAATCGCCTCCACCCCATTGATGTAGCGCACGGTGTCTTCTTTCAACATTAAAGGAAATGCTTGAATTTGGCTTAATGCCGTCAATTTGTTATCAGCAAGGTACTTACAGTAAAAATCATACGTAAGAAGGTGATCTATCGTTTTTACAATATTACCTTCTGAAGAAGTAATTCGAAAACGCTTACCAATTGGGTTCCATTCCACAAACGCTTCTGACCACGCTTGCAGTTGTTCTCCATGCATCGCTACCGCAACAATTTGATCGTAATAAAATCGACCATTTAAAAATACCCATGTTCCTTTTCCGGTATCTGCGGCAACGCCTCCAGACACTGGTATTTGATTTTGGTGTTCTGAAAAGGCATCGAAAAGTTTATAATTACTCGCTGAACCATAACAACCAAAGGCAATGATCGCTTTTGTTGTTTGTCCAATAGAGAGTCGTCTTAATAGATGATGGCCAACGCGAGTTTCATCTTGAGAATGAAACACTGAAGCAGAAGTAAGTTGAGAAGAATCGAGAATAGAAATACTAATTACGGTTGAATCAGTAAAAATTGACGCATCAATACTGGAATGAATAACGCTAAGGCCAATCACTTCCGAGTTAGGGAAAAAATGCTGTAAAGAAGCATAATAATCATCAACAATCTCTGGTTGTTGAGAAGAAAATATTTGAATTAAACACGCGGTTCCAAGCTCTATAGATAGTGAATCACACTCCTCATGGAGTTGTGTAAGTCTCTGAACACTAAACGAGAGAGTTTGCATCGTTAATTAAGCCCTTATTATTTTAATATATTTAGCTCGTCACATATAAAACAGAGGCACCTATGCGCCCCTATTTTTAGAATAAACCAATAATGACTTAATGATTATTAGGTAATCCTATACGTTTATCCCTGCAACATAACCGCTCGACCATGCCCACTGAAAGTTATAGCCGCCAAGCCAACCACTTACATCCATTACTTCCCCGACAAAATACAGACCAGGTACTTTTTTCGATTCCATGGTTTTAGACGACAATTCATTGCTATCAACCCCTCCTAGCGTGACTTCCGCGGTACGATACCCTTCAGTGCCATTAGGAAGAACTTGCCATTTATGGAACAACGAACACAGCTGTTCTTGTTCTTTGTTATTGATTTGCTTAAGAGAACGATCATTAAAAATAGTATTCTTTAATAAGGTTTCAACCACTCTTTTAGGCAATAATTTAGCTAATGAATTTTTAACGCTTTGATTGGGATGATCGATACGCATAGTATCTAATTCTTCGGACAAATCGTCATTTGGTAACAAATCTATCATTACTTTTTGACCTGCGTTCCAATATGAAGAAATTTGTAGGATTGAGGGGCCAGATAAACCACGGTGGGTAAATAAGAGATTTTCTTTAAAGCTATCACCACTTTCTGATTCTACAACCACTGGAATCGCAATGCCTGACAGTTCAGAAAACGCGTCTTTATCTTCTTTATGCAACGTGAACGGAACAAGACCTGCCGTCGTTGGAACCATTGATAAACCAAACTGCTCAGCCAATTGATAACCAAACGGGGTTGCACCTAATTTCGGCATTGATAGTCCACCCGTCGCGATCACCAAAGATTCACATTCGATACGATCAGTATCAAGCATCAGAGAAAAACCGGATTCACTCTTTTTAACATCCTGAATCTCGCAGCGGTAGCGATAATTCACATTAGCCAGTTCACATTCTTTTAGCAGCATATCGACAATTTCTTTTGCCGAATCGACACAGAATAATTGGCCATGATCGCGCTCTTCAAATTCGATGCCGTATTTAGACACTAAAGAGATGAAATCCCAGTTAGTGTATTGAGACAATGCCGATTTCACAAAGTGAGCGTTGTTACAAACAAAGTGAGTTGCTGACACATCGTAATTCGTAAAATTACAACGACCACCACCAGAGATTAAAATTTTACGTCCCGGTTTTTTAGCGTGATCGACAACTAAAACACTGCGGCCTCGTTTGCCGGCTTCAGCTGCACACATTAATCCTGCAGCGCCTGCACCGATAACCACTACGTCTACTTTTTTCATGACACTCTCACCCAAATTCAATTGGGAGGGAGTTTACTATTTTCAGCTCTAGATGCCCAAACTAATTACCAAGAAAAACACCGCGACGGTAACGAAAAGCAAAGCACTCGATAACATGAAGAGATAACGCGCTTTCTCACACTTAAATACAAAAAGTGTATCGTGATGATTTAAATACTCTTCTTGCCATAAATAATGAAATAATTTGCTTTGTTTGCCGATATTGCCATGAGTGGTAAAAAAACCACGGCCATCAACTTGTTGGTACAACAGAGGATGCGCTTCACGCATAATAAAGAGAAGAGTTTTGAGTGTACTGAAATAACGGATCACATTCAGACTTGTAACCGAAAACAACGCCAATAAAATAAGATCGCCACTTACCATAATAACCTCCAGACATACTTGTCATAAGAGCTGGATAAGTGACGACCGGTCATCTACCTGTATTTATACAAATCGTCATAAATACATACTACATTGAGGGGTGCTTTTTCTTACCCAGCAGTGCTATCCATAATAGATGACGAACCAGATTTTGCTAATACAGCTAAATCTTTATCGATAAAGAATAACGCTTTACCGTCTTCACCTACTAGGTCAATTTTATCTAAAATGCCTTTGAATAATTTCTCTTCTTCATGCTGCTCTGCCACGTACCACTGAAGGAAATTAAACGTTGAGTAATCTTGAGAAGTAAAAGCAACATGAGCTAATTTATTGATCTCTTGCGTGATCATTTTCTCATGTTCTAATGTCGTACGGAACACATCGCCCAACCCTGAAAATTCAGATTGTGGTGCTTCAATCGCACCTAAGATAGGCATTGAACCTGTTTCACTCACGTAAGTGAATAAACGTTGCATATGTTCCATTTCTTCCGATGCGTGAGCACGGAAAAACGACGCTGCGCCATCAAACCCTTTATCTTCACACCAAGCACTCATTTGTAAGTATAGGTTAGATGAAAAAAATTCTAGGTTAATTTGCGCATTAAGATGATCGATCATGGTTTTCGCTAACATAGTTGAATTCCTTTATGGCTCATTTTCATTCGAAACTGAGTCTACTATACCATAGGTAATCTGTATTTTAATTAATCAGAAGACATGAGACAGAACGAGACCTAAACGACAAAAAAAGAGAAAGACTGGTGCTAATCTATAGATAATCCATCTTAAATATCGAATTCAAAAGGGATTTAACTTTTGGATTACCTAGGAGATAAATTATGAGCTATAAACATATTCTTGTTGCTGTCGATTTAACAGAAGAGAGTAAGTCACTGGTCACTAAAGCGGTTGGTTTAGCCAAGGCTCTTGATGCGAAAGTCTCTTTTATTCACATTGATGTTAGCTATGCAGAATTATATACCGGATTAATTGATATTAATCTGGCTGAAACACAACACCAAGCAATGGAAGCATCGCACGAAGCCATGAAGCATTTAGTGACCTTTGCAGATTATCCAATTCATAAAACATTGGTAAGTAGTGGGGATCTAAGCAGTGAGTTGTGCGAAGCAATTGAAAACTTAGATGTAAACCTTGTGGTTTGTGGTCATCACCAAGATTTCTGGAGTAAATTATTATCATCAACCAGACAAGTGATCAACACCTGTCCAATTGACGTTCTTGTTGTGCCATTTAAAGATTAAGACTTCATTCCAGCGTTAACATACACATCGAAACGATTCTTCTTCGTTTCAATCGCCATCGAAGGCTTTTGATTATCTAGCCATTCAGCATAATCAGGACGCTTCACAACAACACGTTTCGTGGCCATCAATAATGCCGGTGCTAACAATGCATCGGCATCATTATCTGCACCAACCAACGATTGGAACACTCGCATTTCTTTCTTAACGAGCGCACTTTTCTTTTTATTTTCAGGGTGTGGGTACATAGGATCAAGGTACACAACATCGGGCTGTACAAAATCATCTTGTGCCATTAATTGCTCTAACGCATCATGACTTGATGCATGCAACAGAGACATTCGTTGCGATACCCAGCCACCAATATCGGCATCGTGTTTCGCTCGCGATAAGCCATCATCAAGCAAGGCGGCCACCACTGGATGACGCTCTACCATTTGCACTTTGCATCCTAAAGAAGCCAAAACAAACGCATCTCGCCCTAGCCCTGCCGTTCCATCCAGAACCAATGGGGTTGCGCCTTTATTCAATCCAACCGCTTTCGCTATAGACTGGCCTTTACCACCACCAAACTTACGGCGATGCGCTACGGCACCAGAGACCAAATCAACAAAGATTGCCCCTAGCTTCGGTTCATCTCGTTTACGTAATTCAAGCTGTTGTGTTGTCAGTACCAACGCAAAGACATTATCTTCATCGTGCGTTAATCCCCAACGAGTGGCAATGGCCTCGAGTTCAGATTGACGATTTAGGTCTTCACACAATAACGCTATTTGCACGGGGTACTCCAACACACTTAATAATAAGAACAGTAAGGGGACTATGGTAATAGATATTCTTCAGAACGACTAGATAAAGTACTCGCTGAAAACCCTCCCTTAAGGTAGCTTAGTAAGAATATTGATATATAAATAACCCTGCTTAAGGCTGCCTCATGAACAACACCAGTAAAATCGATGATCTTGACCGAGATATTCTGCAAGCCTTGATGAATGATGCTCGAACCCCTTATGCAGAGCTTGCTAAACGTTTTAATGTTAGTCCTGCAACTATCCATGTTCGTATTGAAAAAATGAAAGCCGCAAAAATCATTGAAGGCACAGAGGTTATCGTTAACCCTAAAACGCTGGGCTACGATGTCTGCTGCTTTATCGGCATTAATTTATACGCGGCCCGTGACTACCACTCTGCCATCGCGAAACTCGACGCATTAGAAGAAGTCGTGGAAGCTTATTACACCACCGGTGCTTACAATATTTTTGTGAAACTGATGTGCAAAAGCATTCAAGAACTACAGCATGTATTGATTGATAAGCTACAAGCGATTGAGGAAGTTCAATCAACGGAAACGCTGATTTCGTTACAGAATCCAATCAGTAGGAATGTGAAGCCGTAAAGACTATACGCTGTGCTAACTAGAACGCTTCGCTCTAGAAGCTATAGAATCAAAAGTACTAACGATTTAATAGATACAATTCACGCCAATCATACTGACTCTTATAGTCCCTAGTTAGTAAGCGTGCGGGGAACTACACCTTGTCTTTTACATTCCAAGGTAAAAGTGAATCGATATCTGGCGATCCAACACATAAACGATCTAGACAATACCTAATATAATCGTAAGGGATTAATCCGTTTGCCTTTGCTGTTTCTACAATGCTGTAAAGCATTGCACTTGAATCTGCACCAGCCGTTGAACCCGAAAATAACCAGTTTTTCCGGCCGATAACAAACGGTTTAACCGCTCGCTCTGCTCGATTGTTATCAATAGATAACAATCCATCATCAATATAACGAACTAATTTATCCCATTGATTTAATGTATAGCTAATCGCCTCACCTAATTTTGTTTTAGGTGATACTCGACTAACTGCGCTATCAAGCCAATCACGGAGCTCTTTAAGTAAATCGCGGGCTTCTGTCTGCCTAGCAACATACTTGGCTTCAGGGGAAGCCTCTTTTAATAACGATTCGATCCGGTATAGCTTTTGGATTTTACTCAATACCCAATCTGCACTCCCTGTTTTCCCTTTTACTTGAACACGTTGAGCCTCAATAAATCGTCGACGTGCGTGTGCCCAACAGCCAACTAAAATCGCTTCAGTTTGTTCATAACCTTGGTAACCATCGGTATGTAAATACCCGTTATAACCTTTTAAAAAGTTAACTGGATGGTAGCCATGCCTGCTAGATTGATAATCATAAAGTACAATTCCAGGCAAAACACCAGAGCCTGGAGAATCATAGCCAGAGCAGTAGACCCACATATAACATTTTGCTTTTTCAACATCCAACACATTTACCGTTGTTTCATCACAATGCAGAGTGGGTTGTTCAAGCAAAATACGATGTAACTCGTTATTAAGAGGGGTAAATAGTACCGAGCATTTTATTAACCAATCCGCCATCGTTCGCCGTCCAATAATGATACCCCATTGCTGAAATAACGTTTCTTGACGATAAAGTGGAAGACTGTATTGAAATTTAGCCGTAATAATTTGAGCAAGTAAACTTGCGGTCGCAATCCCTTTAGGGATTGGTGACGCTGGCATTGGGGCTTGTTTAATGTCTACTGAAGTATTGTTTTTTTCACAATTTCGGCAAGCATATTTAGGACGAACATGTTGAATAACTTCCACTTTAGCTGGTACAAATTCCAACTTTTCACTGATGTCTTTACCCATCGCATGCATCTCTAGACCGCAACACTTACAAGTTTTATCTTTTATGTCGTGGATAATAACAGTACGCGGTAAGTCTTCAGGTAAGCGTTGGCGTTTTGGCTTTTGACGAGTGTAGGTAATCGTTTGTGTGTCATCATTTTCAATGATGATTTCTTCTTCTGTTTCATTGAATAAATCAAATTGAGTCGAGTCAGATTCACTGCTTTTACCAAAGCGCTGATGTTGAGCCAGCCGAAATTGCTCTAGAAGACGGTTATATTTATTTTCAAGCTGAAGCACAAGTGCTTTCAGCTCGTCAATGGTATCAGGAAGTGGTTTTATTTTATCAGTCATGTAGATGACTATATAACGATAATACAGGTAATCAATCGGTTGCCTCCTATTCTTGACTGAGAATCAACTATTTAAAGGGTTGTTTGATAATGTACCGGTTGATGTCCTAAGATATCAAAACCTTGTAATAGCAGTGTCAGTTGCTGCTCTGATAATGCTAACGTATCGTTATTTATATTTCGTGGCCATTTGAAGCGGTCTTCATCTAATCGCTTGTACCATAAAGCGAATCCTGTTTTATCCCAATACAATATTTTGAGTTTATCACGAGGCTTATTGCAAAATATAAATAGAGCATCACTAAACGGTGATAGTTGCATTTCTTGCTCAACAATCACGACAAGGCCATTAATGGCCTTGCGAAAATCGACAAAATCACGATGAAGATAAATGGTGGAAACATCAGTAAATACATTCATGATTGATACCCTTTTAATAAGAGTCCTATCCAGTGAGGTTCAGTATTAGCTGGCAATGTTAATCGCAATTTTCCGATAGAAAGTTGAATATCTGGTAATTGTGGAGTGGCGATGATAGTTGATGTTAACGCTTCTACTTTCAAGAAAGTAGAAGCGTTAATCTTTTGTTTCCATCGTGCTTTACGTGCACTAAATGTCTTTGGCAGAATATTATGGTTACGACAAAATTCAGCGGCACTAAGCTTGCTAGATTGCTGAGATTCAAATAGAGCGTGCCATTGCTCTGGTGTTCTCTTTTTATCTTTTTGCATAATTACGTTCTCGTTAAATGAAAGATCGTAAGATACGCATAATGAATTTTATTTGTTAGGTGTAGTTCCCCGCACGCTTACCTTGCTGGGGGAGTGTCACTGAAATGTCGGACACCCGATTTATCTTCCCATGTGTAAACGGTATTTGCGGTAGAAGGTAGGGAGAATAGGCTAAGAAATAAAAGTACGATGTAGGTATGAGGCATGGTTCCACCATTGATGATGGTTATTATTTGATTTCAATAAGCTACTTCAAAAGTGAAATCTCGTTTAGTTTATGCATAACAATACAATTCGTTAAATGGCGAGTGTTGTAGTGTGTGTAAGGAGTGTTGCGTGTAAATGAGGTTTTGCCAATATAAAAAAGGCTCGCTTGTGAAGCGAGCCTAAAAACATCAGATTGATTTCAATTTGTTACGTCAGAATTAAACTGAGTAATACATTTCAAATTCAAGAGGGTGAACAGCAGTGTTGATAGCGGCAACGTCTTGAGATTTTAGAGTGATGTAAGAATCAATGAAATCACTAGAGAATACGCCACCCGCCGTTAAGAATTCACGATCAGAATCCAGAGCTTGTAGTGCGATATCTAGAGATTCAGCTACTTTTGGAATTTCAGCTGCTTCTTCCGCAGGAAGGTCATACAGATCTTTATCCATTGCTTCACCTGGGTGGATCTTGTTCTTAATTCCGTCAAGACCAGCCATTAGCATTGCTGAGTAGCTTAAGTATGGGTTTGCTGCAGGGTCACCAAAACGAACTTCGATACGACGTGCTTTCGGGCTTGGTACCACTGGGATACGGATAGACGCTGAACGGTTACGAGCAGAATATGCAAGCATTACCGGAGCTTCAAAACCAGGGACAAGACGCTTGTATGAGTTAGTTGTTGGGTTAGCAAATGCGTTGATAGCACGAGCGTGTTTAATGATACCGCCAATAAAGAAGATAGCCATTTCTGATAGGCCGCCGTACTTATCGCCAGCAAATAAGTTTTGTCCATCTTTGTTCAATGACATATGTACGTGCATGCCCGAACCGTTGTCACCAACCAGTGGTTTTGGCATGAAAGTCGCTGTTTTACCGTAAGCGTGAGCTACGTTATGAACAACATACTTATAGATTTGAGTTTCATCTGCCTTGTTTGTTAGCGTATTGAAGCGAGTTGCGATCTCATTTTGACCCGCCGTTGCTACTTCGTGGTGATGTGCTTCAACAACAAGACCCATTTCTTCCATGATTAAACACATAGCAGAACGGATATCTTGAGATGAATCAACAGGAGCGACTGGGAAGTAACCCCCTTTAACGCCAGGACGGTGGCCTTTGTTGCCGCCTTCGTATTCAGTACCTGAGTTCCACGCGGCTTCGATATCATCAATCTTAAAGAAAGAACCTGACATATCAGTGCTAAAGCGAACGTCATCAAATAGGAAGAATTCTGGTTCTGGACCGACTAAAACTGTGTCAGCAAGACCTGTCGAGCGTAAGTAGTCTTCAGAGCGTTTTGCAATTGAGCGAGGGTCACGATCGTAACCTTGCATTGTTGTTGGTTCAAGGATATCACAACGAATATTTAAGGTTGCATCAGCAGTGAATGGGTCAAGTACCGCACTTGCTGCATCTGGCATCATAACCATGTCAGATTCGTTAATGCCTTTCCAGCCAGCAACTGAAGAACCATCAAACATTTTGCCGTCTTCGAAGAAGTCTGCATCAACTTGATGAGAAGGAATTGAGATATGTTGCTCTTTACCTTTTGTATCGGTAAAGCGTAAATCAATAAATTTTACTTCGTTTTCTTGAATTAGAGCGAATACGTTTTCTACTGACATGTAGGATAACCTCCGGTGTTATAATATAAATATTGGCCAGTTAGGCTGTTATTAACTATATAGCCAAAACTGTGCCAAAAGTAATAATCCTTTAATATTAGTGGTTTAGGTTTTTTTATCTTCATTTCAACTTGGGAGTTGCACCAAGTTGATCTTTGTTTGCACCCATTTGGTGCAAGTCGAGCGTCGGAAAATAAAAAATTAAATCATCACTAATTTACTTCTATCTGCTATTCAGCCGTGAAATGCCATATTTGTCAATATAATCCCTTGTTAAAATAATTGGAAAAAGCAAATTAATCGTTTAAGTTATTGATAATGTTTTGTTTTTGTTTTTTGTTGAAAAAAATAAAGTAAGAATATAAATTGATGGGGTTTCTTGCTTTTTGGTTGTTTTTTCATCACTTTTGTGGGCTTGATTAAATTAATTGAAAAAAAATTGTGTCTTCAATCACATATTTCGTGGGTTTTGCTCTAAAATCTGTTAAATTATTGACCGTTTTTAAACCAAAGTAGCGCCAATGGTGGCTCTACACGTTCTGAGTGAATTTGAATCCATGTCTACTCCACAGCTTGATAAACTAAGAAATATCGCAATTATTGCGCACGTCGACCACGGTAAAACAACTTTGGTTGATAAATTGCTCCAGCAATCAGGTACGCTTGAATCTCGTGGTGAAGCTGAAGAGCGCGTCATGGACTCGAACGATATCGAAAAAGAACGTGGTATCACGATCCTTGCTAAGAACACAGCGATTACTTGGAACGGTTACAACATCAACATCGTAGATACTCCAGGACACGCCGATTTCGGTGGTGAAGTTGAGCGTATTATGTCTATGGTTGATTCGGTTCTACTTATTGTAGATGCTGTTGACGGTCCAATGCCTCAAACGCGTTTCGTAACGCAAAAAGCATTTGCTCACGGTCTAAAACCAATCGTTGTAATCAACAAGGTTGACCGTCCAGGCGCTCGTCCTGAGTGGGTTATGGATCAAGTATTTGATTTATTCGATAACCTAGGCGCAACTGATGAGCAACTAGACTTTAAAGTTGTTTATGCTTCTGCACTAAATGGTTGGGCTAACGCTGAATCAGAAGAAGAAACTGAAAACATGGAATCTTTATTCCAAGCGATCGTTGACGGTGTTGATGCACCTGTTGCAGACCGTGACGGTGACTTCCAAATGCAAATTTCTCAACTTGATCACAACGCATACGTTGGTGTTATCGGTGTTGGTCGTATTACACGTGGTAGCGTTAAAGTTAACCAAGCGGTTACTGTTATCGGTGCTGACGGCAAAGAACGTAAAGGCAAAATTGGTCAAGTATTAGGTTACTTAGGTCTTGAGCGTCATGATGTTGAACTTGCAGAAGCGGGTAACATTGTTGCAATCAGTGGTTTAGGCGAGCTTAAAATTTCTGATACAGTTTGTGCGCAAAACAATGTTGAAGCATTGCCGCCACTAACAGTTGATGAACCAACGGTAACAATGACTTTCCAAGTAAACAACTCACCATTCTGTGGTAAAGAAGGTAAATTCGTTACTTCACGTAACATCCTTGAGCGTTTACAAAAAGAGCTAGTACACAACGTTGCACTTAAAGTTGAAGAAACGGGTGATCCGGATAAATTTAAAGTATCTGGTCGTGGTGAACTTCATCTAGGTATCTTAATCGAAAACATGCGTCGTGAAGGTTTCGAGCTAGCAGTATCTCGTCCTGAAGTTATCGAACGTATGGTAGATGGTCAACTAATGGAACCGTTTGAAACGGTAACAATCGATGTAGTTGAAGAGAACCAAGGCGCGGTAATGGAAAGTATCGGTACTCGTAAGGGTGAACTAACTGATATGGCTCCAGATGGTAAAGGCCGTGTACGTATGGACTTTATGATGCCTTCTCGTGGTCTTATCGGTTTCCAAACTGAATTCATGACAATGACTTCTGGTTCTGGTCTTATCTACCACTCGTTCGATCATTACGGCCCTCACAAAGGCGGCACAATTGGTCAACGTAAAAATGGTGTACTAATTTGTAACCAAGCTGGTAAAGCCGTTACTTACTCACTATTCTTCCTACAAGATCGTGGTCGTTTATTCTTAGGTCACGCTACAGAAGTATACGAAGGTCAAATCATCGGTATTCATAACCGTGCAAACGACCTTACCGTTAACTGTATCCGTGGTAAGCAACTGACTAACGTTCGTTCTTCTGGTACTGATGAAGCACAAACGCTTTCTCCTTTCATCGATTTGACTCTTGAGCAAGCTCTTGAATTCATCGACGTTGATGAGCTAGTAGAAGTAACACCACTAAGCATTCGTATCCGTAAGAAACTACTTACAGAGAACGATCGTAAACGTGCTGGTCGTACACCTAAGTAATTATTAATTTTTGATTTAGCGTTATCGTTAAATTGTAAATTGAATAAATATCAAATCCCTTTGTAGGCAACTACGAAGGGATTTTTTTTATCTGTTATGATAAATAAAGGCAATTTTAAAGAGTCAGATATTATGGAAGAGAAGTTTAAATATTCGCTAAGGATTAGCTGGTCATATTTTTTATTTTTAAAGCAACGCATTATTCATGACCGATTAACGGTCAGTGCGGGTTATATGGCCTATATTACGTTGTTATCATTGGTTCCTTTAGTCACTGTCTTACTTTCTGTGTTATCTCAGTTTCCTATTTTTTCAGGAGCTGGAGAGACAGTACAAGAGTTTGTTATTCAGAACTTTGTACCAGCCGCCAGTGATGCGGTTGAAGGAAGTCTGAAAGAATTTATTTCAAATACGGGCAAGATGACTGCCGTCGGGTCTGGGTTCTTATTTGTTGCCTCTGTGATGTTGATATCGGCAATTGACCGTAGCTTGAATTACATTTGGCGAGTGAAGAAAAAGCGTCGTCCAATGTATTCATTTTCATTGTATTGGATGATTTTAACCTTAGGTCCATTATTGGTTTGGGCTAGCTTAGCGGCGACATCGTATGTGACGTCATTAAACATTATGGATGATGAAATCGTCTCCAGTTTTTATCGAACGCTGCTGGGGTGGTTACCTATTATTTTGTCATTCTCAGCATTTTTAGGCTTGTATTTACTGGTTCCAAATAAAAAAATACGAGTAAGACACGCGCTTGTTGGTGCGATGTCAGCAGGGTGCTTGTTTGAAGTCAGCAAGGTGGGTTTTGCACAATACATTACGCAATTTCCATCTTATGAAGTTATTTATGGCGCTTTAGCGGCGGTACCGATTCTATTTGTATGGATTTATCTGTGTTGGATCATTGTGTTAATTGGTGCAGAAATCACTGCAAGTCTGGGTGAATCCGATCAGTGGTTGATAGATAAAATAAATACGCATGTATTTGATGCTGAGAATACGGTATTAACAGAATCAAAAGGATTAACAGAAAGTGATAGCACTGATCCAAAGAGTAAGTGAAGCCTCAGTACGTGTTGATGGCGAGATCACAGGTGAAATTAATCAAGGTTTATTAATATTACTTGGTGTTGAAAGAGAAGACGATGAAGCGAAAGCGAAGCGTTTAGTGGAAAGAGTTCTGACTTATCGTATCTTTGAAGACGATGAAGGGAAAATGAACTTAAATGTGCAACAAGTGAATGGTAGCGTATTGGTTGTTTCTCAGTTTACTTTACCTGCAGATACGAAAAAGGGAACGCGTCCAGGGTTTTCTAAAGGTGCGAACCCTATCGACGCTGAGCGCTTATATGATCACTTCTCTGATTTATGTGACGAAAAATTAACCACGCAAAGAGGCCGTTTTGCGGCTGATATGAAAGTATCGTTAGTGAATGATGGGCCTGTGACATTTTGGTTGCAGGTGTAGAGCAGGGGCGAGAATTAAAGACGCTTCGCTCGAGGGCAAGGAAAAGCCAAAGAGTAGAATTCAGAGGTGTTTACTTTTAGCTCCTTCCCCTTACTAAGGGGGAGGCTGGGAGGGGGTCAAGAACTAACAGCGTATAATCAAGGTAGATTGGTATTCAATTCTACCTGTATCGCAATAACCCCTCCCTAACCCTCCCCTTATTAAGGGGAGGGAACTGTATCTCTCTCGCTGAAATCACAACTATCCCCTTGAGCTCTAGCTCTTTCTCGAGGACGAAGTCCGTACTGGACCCTAGAAGCGTAGCGCCCTCGTCTCTAATCACAATAAAAGGATTTATATGTTTCGATTGATTACCCCAACCACAGAGGCCGAACTAAAAGCCTACTATCATTTTCGTTGGCAAGTACTGCGTGAACCTTGGCGTCAGCCTGAAGGCTCTGAGCGTGATGCGTATGACGACATGAGTCAGCATCGGATGATTGTTGATGGCAGAGGGAAGCCCGTGGCAGTCGGACGTTTATACCTTACTCCTGATAATGATGGCCAAATCCGCTATATGGCGGTTTCTCCACATTATCGCGGTAAAGGCATTGGTGCATTGATAATGGTCGCCCTAGAGTCTTACGCGCGCCAAGAAGGGGCTAAACGTCTTGTATGTAACGCCCGTGAAGAAGCCATTCCGTTTTATGTGCGTAATGGCTTTGCAAATCAAGGGGAACTGAGTGATGAACGTGGGCCTATTCGTCATCAACAAATGTTAAAACCGCTTGATCCATTGTCAGACGTTATTCGTAGGCCTGATTGGTGTGCTGAATTGCAAGATCGTTGGGATAAAGAAATTCCGATTAGCGATAAAATGGGCATTAAAATTACACAATATACTGGTTATCGCTTTGAAGTTAGCGCAGTACTAAATGCAAACCTTAATCCTCATAATACGATGTTTGCAGGCAGTATTTTTACCATGGGCACGTTAACCGCGTGGGGAATTGTGTGGTTGTTGCTTAAAGAACGAGGTTTGGATACCACCAGTATTATGCTCGTTGATAGTCATATTCGTTATCGTCAACCAATCACAGAAAACCCAAAGGGCATTACGTCACTCAATTGCTTGCAAGGGGATTTTGATCGTTTGAAATCAGGTAAACGAGCGCGTGTAAAAGTAACGGTTGCTTTGTGTAATGGTGATAAGTCTGCAGCCGAGTTTTCAGGGACGTTTATGTTGATGAGGGAGTAAGAGCAGGGCGCTTCGCTTCTTAAGGAGGGACTTCGTCCTTAAGGATTCAGGAAGAGAAAAAAGCAGAGGTGTTTGCTTTTAAGCTCCTCCCCCTTAGTAAGGGGGAGGCTGGGAGGGGGTCAAGAACTAACAGCGTGTAATCAAGGTAGATTGGTATTCAATTCTACCTGTATCGCAATAACCCCTCCCTAACCCTCCCCTTATTAAGGGGAGGGAACAGTACTGTGATCGCTGCGGTTACATCGACAAAGAATGGTTCTCCCCCTTTATATCTGCTGTTATGAGATCGATATAGTGAATACAAGGGGGGAGTTAGAGGGGGTTGGTTATGTTGTTTTTATTATGCAGATAAACGAAACTTCTTCATTTATAACCTCTCCTAACCTCCCCTTATTATTGACAATTACTACCAAGTAACATTGATGAAAAAGGGGGAGGAACAGTATTGTGAATGCTGTAATCACAACAATCCCCGTGAACCCTAAGTTTTTACTTTTACTTCGCCTGCATCGCTGCCCACCACGCCTCATCTGCAACAATCTGTCCCGTTCCATCTAATTGAGGGTAAGGCAGTTTCTTACGTTTTGCGACACGAGCAAGTACGGGGTGGCCACGTTCAAACGTAAGCGTGCGGGGAACTACACCTAACAAATAAAATTCATTATGCGTATCTTACGATCTTTCATTTAACGAGAACGTAATTATGCAAAAAGATAAAAAGAGAACACCAGAGCAATGGCACGCTCTATTTGAATCTCAGCAATCTAGCAAGCTTAGTGCCGCTGAATTTTGTCGTAACCATAATATTCTGCCAAAGACATTTAGTGCACGTAAAGCACGATGGAAACAAAAGATTAACGCTTCTACTTTCTTGAAAGTAGAAGCGTTAACATCAACTATCATCGCCACTCCACAATTACCAGATATTCAACTTTCTATCGGAAAATTGCGATTAACATTGCCAGCTAATACTGAACCTCACTGGATAGGACTCTTATTAAAAGGGTATCAATCATGAATGTATTTACTGATGTTTCCACCATTTATCTTCATCGTGATTTTGTCGATTTTCGCAAGGCCATTAATGGCCTTGTCGTGATTGTTGAGCAAGAAATGCAACTATCACCGTTTAGTGATGCTCTATTTATATTTTGCAATAAGCCTCGTGATAAACTCAAAATATTGTATTGGGATAAAACAGGATTCGCTTTATGGTACAAGCGATTAGATGAAGACCGCTTCAAATGGCCACGAAATATAAATAACGATACGTTAGCATTATCAGAGCAGCAACTGACACTGCTATTACAAGGTTTTGATATCTTAGGACATCAACCGGTACATTATCAAACAACCCTTTAAATAGTTGATTCTCAGTCAAGAATAGGAGGCAACCGATTGATTACCTGTATTATCGTTATATAGTCATCTACATGACTGATAAAATAAAACCACTTCCTGATACCATTGACGAGCTGAAAGCACTTGTGCTTCAGCTTGAAAATAAATATAACCGTCTTCTAGAGCAATTTCGGCTGGCTCAACATCAGCGCTTTGGTAAAAGCAGTGAATCTGACTCGACTCAATTTGATTTATTCAATGAAACAGAAGAAGAAATCATCATTGAAAATGATGACACACAAACGATTACCTACACTCGTCAAAAGCCAAAACGCCAACGCTTACCTGAAGACTTACCGCGTACTGTTATTATATCCACGACATAAAAGATAAAACTTGTAAGTGTTGCGGTCTAGAGATGCATGCGATGGGTAAAGACATCAGTGAAAAGTTGGAATTTGTACCAGCTAAAGTGGAAGTTATTCAACATGTTCGTCCTAAATATGCTTGCCGAAATTGTGAAAAAAACAATACTTCAGTAGACATTAAACAAGCCCCAATGCCAGCGTCACCAATCCCTAAAGGGATTGCGACCGCAAGTTTACTTGCTCAAATTATTACGGCTAAATTTCAATACAGTCTTCCACTTTATCGTCAAGAAACGTTATTTCAGCAATGGGGTATCATTATTGGACGGCGAACGATGGCGGATTGGTTAATAAAATGCTCGGTACTATTTACCCCTCTTAATAACGAGTTACATCGTATTTTGCTTGAACAACCCACTCTGCATTGTGATGAAACAACGGTAAATGTGTTGGATGTTGAAAAAGCAAAATGTTATATGTGGGTCTACTGCTCTGGCTATGATTCTCCAGGCTCTGGTGTTTTGCCTGGAATTGTACTTTATGATTATCAATCTAGCAGGCATGGCAACCATCCAGTTAACTTTTTAAAAGGTTATAACGGGTATTTACATACCGATGGTTACCAAGGTTATGAACAAACTGAAGCGATTTTAGTTGGCTGTTGGGCACACGCACGTCGACGATTTATTGAGGCTCAACGTGTTCAAGTAAAAGGGAAAACAGGGAGTGCAGATTGGGTATTGAGTAAAATCCAAAAGCTATACCGGATCGAATCGTTATTAAAAGAGGCTTCCCCTGAAGCCAAGTATGTTGCTAGGCAGACAGAAGCCCGCGATTTACTTAAAGAGCTCCGTGATTGGCTTGATAGCGCAGTTAGTCGAGTATCACCTAAAACAAAATTAGGTGAGGCGATTAGCTATACATTAAATCAATGGGATAAATTAGTTCGTTATATTGATGATGGATTGTTATCTATTGATAACAATCGAGCAGAGCGAGCGGTTAAACCGTTTGTTATCGGCCGGAAAAACTGGTTATTTTCGGGTTCAACGGCTGGTGCAGATTCAAGTGCAATGCTTTACAGCATTGTAGAAACAGCAAAGGCAAACGGATTAATCCCTTACGATTATATTAGGTATTGTCTAGATCGTTTATGTGTTGGATCGCCAGATATCGATTCACTTTTACCTTGGAATGTAAAAGACAAGGTGTAGTTCCCCGCACGCTTACTCTTAATATACTGTTTTTAAATGGTTAATCAGTAGTTGGCCTATGATAGGCCAACTACTTAAAATGCTATTTTAACAATAAATTTTCTAAGTAATGAGCAACGGCTTCGTCAGCGCAAGAACCAATGACTTCATTATTTGGTAAGGCTTTTTTTACTTTTTCATGCGATGTTCCCATCACAATTCCTTTGCCTGCCATGCTCAACATTTCGTAGTCATTCATGCCATCACCAAAGGCGATGCAGTTTTCGAGTGTTTTACCTAATAATTTAGCAACGGCATCGAGTGCTGCACCTTTAGATACTTCTGATGCCATCACTTCTAAGCACCAAGGTGTCGAGAATGCGACCATCAATTGATCACCAAATTTTTCTTTTAATTGGTTTTCATACTGAACTAAATATTCGTGTTCAGGCATGGTGACAAATATTTTAGCAATATTTTCAAGTGGTGGCTTTTCTACATCAAATAAGGTGTAAGTGAAGCCATTGTCATGAAATTCTTTTAATTCTTCGTCTTCTTTATTTAAAAACCATTGGTCATCTGAGTAGATATGTATAGACAACAGGTCATCATTTTTTAAAAGATCGATCACTTGAGGAATTAATGTTTGAGGAACATTTTTACTGTAAATCAGTTGGTCATTTTCATCATGCACACGAGCACCGTTTGAGGTGATCATATAAGCCGGAATACCCACTTCATTACGTAGATTACCAACATCAATGTGATGGCGGCCAGTCGCAAAAATAAAAGTGAGTTCTTGTTGATGAAGTTTATTGAGTGTTTTTTTCGTGAAGTCAGCAAGTTTGTGTTCTGGAGTAAGCAGTGTGCCGTCAAGATCAGACGCAACGATAGTAATCATAAAGCCTCATGGTGAAAATTGGAGTTCAAAGTTAACTGAGGCCAGTTTACGTCACTTTGTAATGAAAAAAGAGGGTAAAGATAGCAATTATGATCTTTCCCCTTTTAGCCTGTCGCGGAGGCATTATTTTTTTGAATGAGCCTCAAAGAAAGCGAATGTTTCCAGTAAGGCTTGATTTCTGCAGGCATCAGATTCAAATAATAATTCATGCTTTGCCTCTTTAATCGTGATGAGCTGGCAATTAGGGGCTTTTTTCTGAAATTTGAGGTGTGATTTGTTATCTACAATTTTATCTTTTTCACCCTGCATTAATAAGGTTGGTATTGTGCAAGCAGGTGCTTGAGCAATACACCGTTTTGCTCCTTTAATACCTTGATTAACCCAGTGATTACTTGGGCCACCAATTTGCAGTTCCGGGAAGGCTTGATATAAATCTCTAAACCATTGGTAACGAATTTCACTGGTGGTTAGTGGATTATCTAAAAACGGTTTTGCTTGATAAGGTGATTGACCTAACGCATAAGAAGGCAGGGCAGACCATTGACTTAAATAATGACTAACAGGGCTTGCGATAGGCTTTAACCACGGTTTCATGTAAATACCGTGCATTGGTGCGCTTAATACAAGGGCAGAGTATGGGTGAGAAAAACATTCAACGTATTGCGTTGCAATAGCACCTCCCATTGAGTGACCAAGAAGGTAGCAGTCTTCATAATTCTCGGGTGTAATCAATGATTGAGTCATGGTGTTGAGATCAAGAATGTAATCATTAAAATCTTCAATGTGGCCAATGTCGATATTGTCTGTTAAACGATCGGATAAGCCTTGCCCACGATGATCAAATGAATAAATGTCATAGCCTTGGCAAAATAAATCATAAAAGAGTTCTTGGTATTTATACACACTCTCAATACGACCATTAACCACCATGATCGCTTTCTTATGACTTGGACTTGTGAAACTTACCCAGTGTAGTTGAGTGGTTTTTTCACCTTGTAGAAATCCATGTTGACGCTTCTCCCAAAATGGAGCTACGTTGTATTTCATGGTATCATGGTATTGTGGTTCTTGAGTAAGTTCAGGTGCTGTCATAAAGGTCACTATTTTAAAATAACTACATCAATGAGGTATTATAAGGATAATTAAGAAAGGAATATCATATTTTAGTAAGTTCTTGTGTGGTTCTTAATCAAACTCATGTTTTTAGGCGACACATTATACTATGATGTGGCGTTTCCAATAGGACTAGGTTTCTTTTAGGTTTTTATCAAGTTTTTTGGTATTCTGCCGTTATAAATACTTAATCTTATTTTGTTTCTCACAGGATACCGCTTTCAAATTATGTATGCATACGTTGCTCGACAACCGATACTTAATCGAAAAAAACAAACGATAGGGTATGAACTCCTTTTTCGTGATGGTGAAAGCAACGCTTTTCCTGATGATATAGAAGCGAATCAAGCGACTTGCCGATTGTTGGTCGAGAACTTTATGTCGGTCGGCTGTAATCCTGCTTTAGAATCTCCTCGTAGTTTTATCAATTTCCCGCAAGAATCATTGATTTCTCTTATACCTACGTCATTTCCGAAACGGAAAATTGTAGTAGAAGTATTAGAGACGTGCATTCCTAATGATGAATTATTCAGTGCGATTAAACATTTACACCGCATGGGCTATATCATTGCATTAGATGATTTTAGTTTAGATGCGGTGTGGGATCGTTTTTTACCTTATGCACATATCGTGAAATTAGACATCATGCAATTGGGTATCAATGTTGCTTGTGACTATGTGAAGAAAAAGAAACGAGAAGGCTGTAAACGTCATTATTTAGCGGAGCGTGTTGAAACAAATGAAGAGTTTCAGCAAGCATTTGATGCCGGTTTTTATTTCTATCAAGGGTATTTCTTTAGTAAACCTGAAATCATAAAAAATCGAGTGGTTAAACCTGAAGAAGTATTAACGATGCAATTGTTTCAAGAAGTGTGTCGTGATGACGTTAATTTCAATCGTATTGAGCAGCTTATTGCTCAAGATGTGTCGTTGTCTTATCAGTTATTAAAATTCGTCAATACGTCAGCCGTTCGTTTAGAAAAACCGATTTCGTCTTTTAAACAAGCGTTAGTGTATTTGGGTGAAGAACAAATCAAAATGTTTGTCACTTTAGTCGCGACAGCTCACGCGGCAATCAATAAGCCCAAAGAATTGTATAAACAATCGCTGATTAAAGGGCGTTTTTGTGAATTAATGATTTGTAAGTGCCAGAATGGGACGCAGGGACAACAGGCGTTTATTGTGGGATTGTTTTCGTTATTAGACGCGTTGTTGGATCGTAATTTTGATGAATTACTGGTTCAATTGTCTTTATCTGAAGATATTGAGCAAGCCTTATTAACACAATCAGGTCTGCTTGGTTCTATGTTAAAGCTGTATGAAAATGTAGATAAAGGAGATTGGACTCATATTGATCAAGTCAGTCGCTCTTTGGGTTTCTCTGCAAAAACGGTTGAAAAAACTTACGAAGAAGCTGAAAAATGGTATCAAGACATCCTTTCTAAATGATCAAAAAGCTCTATTTCTTGAAAGGAATAGAGCTTAATATTGATGGCCTACCGCATTATCACTGACAATAATTGATTAAATCGACTTTATCAGAAAAGAGTCGCTGTACTATTTGATGGCATTCTTGTGTTAATGAGATGACCGTTTCTGCCTTTTCTGGGTTCACTAAATCATACTCCCCTTCCACATTATAATTAAATCCGTCACCGGTAATCATTATTGGATTAATTGAAATTCGGCCCCTGTTTGCCGAAATATGAATTGGCTCAATATTGATTGGGTAGATGGTTTTTTTATCCATTGTATGTTCTTTCTTGCGTTGTGTTTGAGCACTAACGTCTTTTTCTGATTGGCTTTCTTCTGGAATGAGCCCAAGTTTTAGTTGCCACAAATCTTTGGCCGTTTCTGTTGTTGTTGTTTCTCTTGGAATAACGTTTAAATCGCCATCAAAGCTGTAATTAAAACTGTCTTTATTTACCGCTAATCCATTACCTGAAAAAGTAAATTCAGCCATTCCTTCTAAAGGAATTGGGTTGGGAAGCCATTTCGCTAAATCCGAGAGAGGGATACCATCACCATAAGCCTCAAGTTGCCATGGCTGACTGTCTTGTTTGAGGTTAATACTGCCATTTAGTCCAATTAACCCTTCTGTTAATGGGAATAGAGCGCGCTCTATTGTCCACCGTCCATTATTCGTGTTTGTTTCGATCAATAGTTGTTGAGTGAGCAAATAATTTAAGCTGGCATTTGAAGCACTTATTGATAATTTTCCGTCCCATAAAGCCCATTGATAATAACGAAGTAAATCCAGATCATGACCTTCTACGTTTAAACCAGACAACTGGAATGGGTGGGCCGTTTCAAGTTGAATAATCTGAGAATTATTAATGTCTAAGTTGGCGATGTTCACTTGTTCTAATTGAGTGAGATAGTTGCTGATTGAATCGAGTTCTTGAGGACTGATTAACCATTTTATTTGGTTTAAAGTGAGAGACGATAAATTGATCGTGGTAGGCGAAAGCAGTCCTGAAAGTTGAATGTTGCCATTAAAAACATCCAGTGAAAGATTAGAAATAGTCGCTTTTTTATTTGTTAGCGTTAACTCTATTATCGGCTTATTAATAATGGTGTCTTTCCATACCAAGCTATCGGCACTAAAGGAAATATTCGCGTTATTTTGCTGCCAAATCTTATAAGGAAGAAGAATGTTTTCAGCAGAAAGACTGAGATCATTGACAGAGAATTGAGGTAATTCAATATTCACATCGAGTAGATCGATTCGTTCGAATTGATACGTGAAACCTTGTTCTGAAAGCCATTGCAGAGGCTTTCCAATAATGTCGGCATTATCCGATTCTAAATTAAATTTACGCAGTGTAAATTGAGGAATAACCCATAACTTATTTTCTTTTAATTCGGCTTGAGCTGTAATGGTGCTATTGCGCCAAGTTAATGAAATACCCTGTAATGCCGTATAGTTTTCAGTGTAATAACCATCTATTAAGACGTCATCTAGGGCTTCACCTTGCCAGTAAAGTTGTTGAGTAGATAATTGAAACCCCCCTTCAAAAGGCAGTCCTTTTTCATTATGCACATCATAGTTACTTAATTGGATTTGTGCTTCACGTACGACCAATCCATCATCTGCAAAATCTAAATTAGAAATACTGAGTTGAGAGATTGAAAACCAATTGAGTTTTTTAGTATTAGGCAGTCCGTTTTGTAGGCTAATTCCATCAATTTTCACACTATCAAAAGCGAGTTTATTATTTTGAATTGGATGCTTAGAAAGCCATAAATCAATTTGTTGAATGGGTAGCTCTGGCTCAGAATGAATCACGACATCAGAGATGGTGAGGTGCGAAGGATCGTGAATAGAATAGGAGATCCCACCAAAGGAGAGCGTTTGATGAGTCAACTTTTCAACGACTGGATTCAATAATGGCTGTGCGTAAGGCGTATGTAAAAGAGATAAGAATGCCGCCACAAGTAATAAACAAAGAGTGAGCAGCCAACCGAGGCTTTTCAACGTGGTGTACATTGATTAACTCCAATAAGAAAAATAGATGAACAGAAAGAGTGGAGTAAAAAACAGGTTCAATCAAGTTATTGTCGTTGTTTACTCAAGAGTAATCACGATTTCGAGGAAAATAGAATAAAGCTTTATTGTTATTGGCCTATTTATGGGTAAAAAAAGCCCTTCGAATGAAGGGCTTAAATAAAAACGATTTACATGTAAGGCGGATTAATCCAGCTGAGGACCTGCTTTTACAAGCGCTTTCCCTTCGTCATTATCTGTGTATTGAGCAAAGTTTTTGATGAAGCGTTGTGCTAAATCTTCCGCTTTACTGTCCCACTGTAATGGGTCTGTATATGTATCACGAGGGTCAAGAATTGAGGTATCAACACCTGGTAGTGATGTCGGTACTTCAAGGTTAAAGACTGGAATGTTTTTCGTTTCTACATTATCAATAGAACCATCTAAAATTGCATCAATGATGCCACGCGTATCTTGAATTGAGATACGTTTGCCTGTGCCGTTCCAACCTGTGTTTACGATGTAAGCTTCTGCACCAGCGGCTTCCATACGTTTCACCAATACTTCTGCGTATTGTGTTGGGTGTAGTGTTAAGAACGCAGCACCAAAAGCAGCAGAGAATGTTGGTGTTGGTTCTGTAATGCCACGTTCAGTACCGGCTAATTTAGCGGTAAAACCTGATAAGAAATGATATTTCGTTTGTTCTGGCGTTAATTTAGCAACAGGAGGTAGAACACCAAATGCATCAGCGGTTAAGAAAATAACTTTGTTTGCATGACCTGCTTTTGAAATCGGTTTAACGATATTATCAATGTGATAGATAGGGTAAGAAACACGAGTATTTTCTGTTTTAGAACCGTCATCAAAATCAATCGAACCATCATTGCGAACGGTTACGTTTTCTAATAGTGCATCACGACGAATGGCATTAAAAATATCCGGTTCAGCTTCTTTAGATAAACGAATGGTTTTCGCGTAACAGCCACCTTCAAAGTTAAAGATACCATCATCATCCCAACCGTGTTCATCATCCCCAATTAATTGACGTTTTGGATCCGTTGATAGGGTTGTTTTACCTGTACCTGATAAGCCGAAGAATACAGCAACATCGCCTTCTTTACCTACGTTAGCTGAACAGTGCATAGATGCAATGCCTTTTAACGGAAGTAAGTAATTCATCATTGCGAACATGCCTTTTTTCATCTCACCGCCGTACCAAGTACCACCGATGATTTGAACACGCTCTGTTAAGTTGAAGGCAACAAAGTTTTCAGAGTTTAACCCTTGTGCTTCGTAATTTGGATTGGTTGCTTTTGCGCCATTCATGACGACAAAATCAGGTTCAAAACTTTCTAATTCTTCGTCCGTTGGGCGAATAAACATATTTTTCACAAAGTGAGCCTGCCATGCGACTTCCGTGATAACTCGAACACTAAGGCGAGTATCAGGGTTTGCACCACAGAAGCCATCAATAACAAACAAACGTTTGCCTGATAGTTGTTCTGTAACAAGGGCTTTTAAATCATCCCAGACTGCAGGGGTAATGGCTTTGTTGTCATTTTTACCTTGATCAGACCACCACAAGGTATCTTTGGTTGTTTCATCTTTTACGATGTATTTATCTTTTGGCGAACGACCGGTAAAAATACCAGTATCTACCGCAACAGAGCCAAGTTCTGTCATTACACCACGTTCATAACCTTCTAAGTCAGGACGCGTTTCTTCTTCAAAAAGTACGTCATAGCTAGGGTTACGAAGAACTTCCGTCACGTTGCTTAAGCCGTGTTGAGAAAGATCAAGTTGTGCAGCCTTTTTGTGTTCCATTACAGTCATAGGTGCTCCTTAAAGGAATTTTGTAGGGATTTTAATATTCTAATTATTTTAATATTGTTTACTGCTACCCATGCTACCAACGCGGTAAATTGAAAACAGGGAGTCATATCATGAAATAACCATAAAGTGGTACGGGTTATTTAATCACCATCACAAAATAGCAATATGTCTATTCTACTCTTAATGAAATCGATTGCGCTAGATGCAATTGATTATTATTTAATCAAAATTAAGTGTGGATAAGTGGGAGTAAAAATGTGCTTTACATCAAAAAAATCCATAAAAAAAGCCAACCTAATGGCTGGCTTTAAAACAAAATAAAGAACTTATTCTGTATGAAGAATTAATTGTATGAAGAATTAATGAACCGTGTCATTACCTTTCGTGGCTTCTTCAAAAAGATGAGCAACATCAATGCTGTCAAAGTCGTAACTGGTACCACAGTAATCACAATGAAGAGACACTTTGCCTTCAGTTGCAATAATGTCATCCACTTCTGAACGTTCAATCGTAATGATGGCGCCGCCACTGCGTTCACGAGAACACCCACAGAAAAATTCAACGTTTTGAGGTTCAAACAACTGAACTTTATCTTGGTTATACAAACGGTAAAGTACATCTTCCGCTTCTAAGCTGAAGAGTTCTTCGTTTTTAACGGTATCCGTTAGTTGCTCTAAATGCTCAAAATCATCCGAAGAGCCAGTCCCATCAGGCATGACTTGAAGCAGCATACCCGCAGCGTGTGGTTTGCCTTCAAATTCACCAAGACGTAACCATAAACGAGTTTTTAATTGCTCAGAACGCTCAAAGTATCCTTCAAAACATTCGGCTAAATCTTTCCCTTCAAGAGCAACAACACCTTGGTAACGTTCGCCGTCTTTAGGCGAGATAGTAATAACTAAATAACCTTTACCCATTAGTTGATGTAATGTCGCGTCGTCAGCAATTTCGCCTTCAAAGCGAGCAACGCCACGAACTTTTTGATCGTTATCGCCGTTAATAACCACAAGAGAGACAGGACCATTACCTTGAAGTTGAAGCGTAATCGATCCTTCAAATTTCAACGTGGCGGTTAATAATGTGGTTGCAACTAATAGCTCACCCAATAAGTTTTGTACTGGCTTTGGGTATTCCTTGCTAGAAATAATTTGTTGGTAAGCATCATCTAATTGAACTAATTCACCACGAACGGATAAATCTTCAAACAGGTAACGATGCAATGTGTTATTTGCCATGAAATACTCCAGCAATTGTATTAGAGGTTACAGTTATCGCTATTATAGCCGCTATAACCTTGAGAAAAGGTAAATAAAGAAGAAAGTCAGTTATTGTTGCTTAAACTTCATGATATCACGTCGTTGTTTTTTATCTGGACGTTTATCAGGATGCGGGCTCCCAAGGGAGTTTAATTTGCGTAATTTCGCATTTTCTTCACGACGCTCAATACTGCTTTGTGTTTCTTTGTAAAGAGTTTGTGCAACGGGAGCACCACGGCGTTGATCGGAGATGATCTCGACGATCACGGTGATCTCTTCATTATTCCCTTGGCGAAGCTTTACTTCCGCACCAAGATCGATAATTTTACTTGGTTTTGCACGCTGGCCATTATAATGAACTTTACCGCCATCAACCATATTGCGTGCCACTGAGCGTGTTTTGTAAAAACGAGCTGCCCAGAGCCATTTATCAAGTCTTACACCTTCAATAGTGTTGGATTTTGAACTCATGATGGATACCTATGTCTTATCTCAGCTAACTAAGATGGTGGCTGTAAATTATTTTTCAATCTTTTGGCACGAATTAATCAAAATTCATAACCAATTAGAGTCATTAATGAGAAATGATGCTCTAATATGAAAAGTATTCCTTATATTTACGTGATATGGCTTTAAGTCTCTTAATAAAAAGGTAATGCCTACAGTAATTGTGGCTCTTTATTTTATAATTATAAAATGCATCAAATAATTAAAGAAGATCATTTAAGAAAAGGATAATCAAAAGCAGATGGTAACAAATATGAAAATCGATAAATTCCCTCAATATTGGTTAATCTATCAATCGACTATTTCAAAAGGATTAACGGTTATCTTAGTTGCCTGGTTTGCATGGATTTGTGGATCATTATTTTGGGCAATGTTGTCACCGCAGACGTCGGTTTCAAAATGGTCTCCTTCAACGGTTGCAGCGCATTCTTCAAAGCCGAAAACATCGACAGACTCATTATCTGAATTGCTTAATAGCCAAGTCTTTGGGCGTTATAGCGAAGAGGCTAAAAAGTCAGAACAACCTAAGATTACTGAGGTCAAAGATGCGCCTAAAACGCAGTTAAATTTGACGCTAGCAGGCATTGTGGCGAGCAGTAACCCTAAATTTAGTCTTGCTGTTATTGCTAATCGCGGACAGCAAAATACCTATGGAATTGAAGAAACAATTGATGGTACACGAGCAACGGTAAAGGCGATTAGCCCTGATCGTATCATTATTTCAAATAATGGTCGTGATGAAACGCTAATGCTTGAAGGGCTTGAGTACACCAAAATCTCGACAGAAAAAAATCACACCGGTAGCTCAGGCACTGTGATCGGAAATAACCGTCAAAATTCAAATCAAGATGAATTAGAACAAATTCGTAAGGAAATGGCTCAAAACCCACAATCAGTGCTGAAGTACATTCGTCTTTCTCAAGTGAGTAATGATGGAAAAATTGAAGGGTATCGAGTGAATCCAGGTAAAGACAGAAAACTGTTTGATTCTGTTGGTTTAAAGCCTGGAGACATTGCAACCAGTTTAAATGGGATTGATTTAACCGATCCTGCGGCAATGAGTTCATTGTGGAAAAACATGTCAGAAATGACGGAATTAAATTTAACGGTTCAGCGTGATGGACAGTTACATGACATCTTTATCGGTCTATAAAAACTGGTAATTAATGAATTAAGGGTATGTTGTGAAAAAGTGGATGGGCAAGGGAGCCTTATTACTGGCGAGTAGCATGGTGTGGACATCAGCTATCGCCAATGACTTTAGTGCCAGTTTTAAAGGGACGGATATTCAAGAGTTCATCAACATTGTTGGTCGAAATTTGGAAAAAACCATTATTGTTGATCCTTCAGTACGCGGAAAAGTGGATGTTCGTAGCTACGATTTATTGAATGAAGAACAATATTATCAATTCTTTTTAAGTGTCCTTGAAGTCTATGGCTACGCGGTCGTTGAAATGGATTCTGGTATTTTAAAAGTCATTAAAGATAAAGATGCGAAAACGTCGGCAGTTCCTGTTCTGGGAGCAAAAGATAACATAACGGGTGATGCGGTAATTACTCGTGTTATTGCGGTTCGTAATGTCTCTGTACGTGAGCTTTCACCTTTATTACGTCAGCTGAATGATAATGCGGGCGCGGGTAATGTGGTTCATTACGATCCGGCGAACATTATTATGATCACGGGTCGTGCGGCGGTGGTTAATCGCCTTGCTGAGATTATTGAACGAGTCGATCAGGCGGGTGATAAAGAAGTTGAAGTGGTTGAGCTTAAAAATGCATCGGCGGCCGAGATGGTTCGTATTGTTGATGCTTTGAATAAAACAACGGAAGCAAAAAACACTCCGGCTTTCTTACAACCAAAATTGGTTGCCGATGAGCGAACTAACTCAGTATTAATTTCTGGGGATCCTAAAGTTCGCCAACGATTGAAAAAATTAATTAAGCAACTTGATGTAGAAATGGCAACGAAAGGCAATAACCAAGTGGTTTACTTACGCTATGCCAAAGCAGAAGATTTAGTTGATGTGCTTAAAGGGGTTTCTGACAATCTAGAAGCCGGTAAAGGAAGTGGCAAGCAATCGGGTTCAAGTAATCGTGGTAATGTCATGATTTCAGCTCATGCGGATACTAATGCGATCATTATCACTGCACCGCCAGATATTATGCGTGCAGTGAAAGATGTGATTGCTCAATTAGATATCCGTCGTGCTCAAGTATTAATTGAAGCGCTGATAGTCGAAATGGCGGAAGGTGATGGCGTTAATCTTGGTGTGCAATGGGGTAATTTAAAAACCGGTGCAATGATCCAATACAGCAATACGGGGGCCTCAATTGGCGGCACCATGGTGGGCTTAGAAGAAGCTAAAGACAGCACCACGACAACCGCTGTTTATGATAGCGATGATAATTTCCAAAGAAATGAAACCACAACAGAAGAGGGTGATTACGGTGCACTTGCTTCTGCGCTTGGTGGTGTTCAAGGCGCGGCGGTTAGTATTATGATGGGGGATTGGACTGCGTTGATAACGGCGGTATCGACTGATTCGAATTCAAATATTCTGTCATCACCAAGTATTACTGTCATGGATAATGGTGAAGCGTCATTTATTGTCGGTGAAGAAGTTCCTGTATTAACAGGGTCTACCTCTGGTTCAAATAACGAGAACCCATTCCAAACCGTTGAACGTAAAGAAGTGGGTATTAAGCTTAAGGTGGTCCCTCAGATTAATGAAGGGAACTCGGTTCGTTTGGATATTGAACAAGAAGTGTCTAATGTATTGGGTGCGAATGGGGCGGTTGATGTTCGTTTTGCTAAGCGCCAGTTAAGTACGTCGGTCATGGTAGAAGATGGCAAAATGTTAGTACTGGGTGGTTTGATTGATGAACGAGCGATGGAAAGTGAATCAAAAGTTCCATTCCTTGGTGATATTCCGATTTTAGGCTATTTATTCAAATCAACCAGCACTCAAGTTGAAAAGAAAAATTTAATGATATTCATTAAACCAACCATTATTCGTGATGGCATGACATCGGATGGTATTACTCAGCGTAAATACAATTATATTCGTGCAGAGCAACTATATAATGCACAGAAAGGCTTGAAGTTTATGGATGATACGAATATTCCGGTGTTACCAACATTTGATGAAGGCATAAAACACCCCGCTGAAATTCAAGCGTTCTTTGAACAGTTTGATGATGAACATAAGGATAAGGGAAAATAATGGCGGACATGCTGTTTCCTCATTCTGTCGCGGTACTGCGTTTGCCTTTTTCATTTGCAAAAAGGCACTCAGTGGTTATTGAACTCAGACCTGAAGGTTGGGTGTTGTTCTATGTAACAACACCGTCACCGATGGTGTTGTGTGAAATTCGACGTGTATGTAAATCGGAATTTTCATTAAGCCAATTAGAAAAAGAAGAGTTCGATACGAAAGTGACTCAGGTATACCAACGTAATTCATCAGAAGCACAGCAATTGATGGAAGACATTGGGGCTGATAACGATGACTTCTTTTCGTTGGCTGAAGAACTGCCAGACAATGACGATTTATTAGAATCAGAAGATGATGCGCCCATTATTAAATTGATTAACGCCATGTTAGGTGAAGCAATCAAAGAAGGGGCGTCGGATATTCACATTGAAACGTTCGAAAAAGTATTGTCGATTCGTTTTCGTGTCGATGGTATTTTGCGTGATGTCATTAGCCCAAGTCGTAAACTAGCGCCGTTATTGGTCTCTCGTGTGAAAGTGATGTCCAAGTTGGATATCGCCGAAAAACGTGTCCCTCAAGATGGTCGTATTTCATTGCGTATCGGTGGACGAGCCGTCGATGTGCGTGTGTCTACCATGCCGTCGTCTCATGGTGAGCGTGTGGTAATGCGTTTATTGGATAAGAACGCCACTCGCCTTGATTTACACAGCTTAGGTATGACTGCGGATAATCATCAAAAATTCCAACATATCATTAAACGACCTCATGGCATTATTCTTGTTACTGGTCCAACTGGGTCTGGTAAATCGACGACGTTATATGCAGGGTTAGGTGAATTAGACAGCACTCAATCAAACATATTAACGGTTGAAGACCCGATTGAATTTGATATTGATGGCATTGGTCAAACGCAAGTAAACCCAAAGGTTGATATGACGTTTGCTCGTGGTTTACGAGCGATTCTTCGTCAAGATCCTGATGTGGTTATGATTGGTGAAATTCGAGATTTAGAAACCGCAGAAATTGCTGTTCAAGCGTCGTTAACGGGTCACTTGGTGATGTCTACATTGCACACTAACACCGCTGTTGGTGCGATTACTCGTCTTCGAGATATGGGCATTGAGCCTTTTCTTATCTCATCGTCTTTGCTTGGCGTTCTTGCTCAGCGCTTGGTTCGAACTCTATGTAAAGAGTGCAAGGCGCCTTATCAAGCGGATGATGAACAAAAGAAATTATTCTCTTTATTACCAGCGGATGACTTAGTGCTTTATAAGCCGAATGGTTGTGAGCATTGTAATGGCAAAGGGTATCGTGGGCGTACTGGTATTCATGAATTGCTTATTGTTAATGAGAAAGTTCAGGAACTGATTCATAAAGAAGCCGGCGAGCAAGAGATCGAAAAAGAAGTACGTAAAAATACTCGCGGTATTCAACAAGATGGTTTATTGAAAGTACAAAAAGGCATTACGACATTAGAAGAGGTGATGCGAGTCACTCGGGAAGGATAAATGGCAGCCTTTGAATACAAAGCCCTCGAAAAAAATGGCAAACAGAAAAAAGGCGTAATGGAGGGCGATAATGCTCGCCAAGTTCGCCAGCGTTTAAAAGAGCAAGGGTTAATTCCTGTTGAAGTCATTGAAACAAAATCAAAACAGCAAAAATCCGCTTCTCAAGGGTTGAGTTTTAAGCGCGGCATCAGTGTGAATGATCTGTCGTTAATTACTCGTCAACTGGCGACGTTAGTTCAGGCGGGTATGCCATTAGAAGAGTGTTTAAAAGCCGTTGCTGAGCAAGGTGAAAAACCGCATATTCGCAGTATGATGATGGGCGTAAGATCAAAAGTAATTGAAGGTTATCCATTAGCTGAAAGCTTTGGTGGATACCCTCATGTGTTTGATGATTTATTTTGTTCAATGGTGGCTGCGGGTGAAAAATCGGGTCACTTAGATACCGTATTAAATCGCTTAGCGGATTACGCTGAAAATCGTCAAAAAATGCGCAGTAAATTACAACAAGCGATGATTTATCCGATCATGCTAACGTTAATTGCTGTGGCTGTTATCTCATTCTTATTAGCGACCGTTGTGCCTAAAATTGTCGATCAATTTGTGCAAATGGGGCAAGGGCTTCCTGCCGTCACAGAGATACTTATCGCGGCCAGTAATTTTGTTGTTCACTGGGGTGTTGTTGTGGTGGTTGTCATTGTTGCGATTATTTTTGGGATCAAATGGCTATTAACGAAGCCTCATTTACGTTTGGCGTGGGATAAAAAGATCTTACGATTGCCTGTGGTTGGTAAGGTGGTTCGTGGTCTAAATACCTCTCGTTTTGCTCGTACTCTGTCTATTTGTACTTCCAGTGCGATCCCTTTATTAGATGGGATGAAAGTTGCGGCAGACGTAATGAGTAATAAATACTTTAAACAGCAAGTGCTTGAAGCTGCAGATAATGTACGTGAAGGGGCAAGTTTGCGTATTTCTTTAGAGCAAACCAAATTGTTCCCCCCAATGATGTTACATATGATAGCCAGTGGTGAGCAAAGTGGAGAGTTAGAGCAAATGCTAACGCGTTCTGCGGATAACCAAGACCGAGATTTTGAATCTTTAGTGAATATGGCTTTAGGTATTTTTGAGCCATTATTAATTGTCTTTATGGCAGGTATTGTACTTTTCATTGTTGTTGCGACACTTATGCCAATAATCGAATTAAACAATTTAGTTGGATAGTGAATAGACACTATCCTTTTCTTTTTTATTACTATGTTGAATTTTTAACGTCAGGAGTCATTCATGCAAGTCAATTCCGCTCAACGTAAACAAGGTGGCTTTACACTTTTAGAAGTGATGGTCGTTATCGTTATTCTTGGTGTGCTAGCTAGCTTAGTTGTCCCTAATTTATTGGGTAACAAAGAAAAAGCCGATCAACAAAAAGCGATCACAGATATCGTAGCGCTAGAAAACTCATTGGATATGTATAAGTTAGATAACAGTGTATACCCAACGACAGATCAAGGCTTAGAAGCATTGGTATCGAAACCATCAGCAAGTCCAGAGCCTCGTAATTATCGTGCTGACGGTTATATTCGTCGTTTGCCAAATGACCCATGGGGTTATGAATACCAATACCTAAGTCCTGGTGATAATGGCACGATTGATATCTTCTCTTTAGGTGCTGATGGTCAAGAAGGCGGTGAAGGAGCTAATGCAGATATTGGTAACTGGAACATGCAAGACTTTTAATAAGTCATAAGCTTATCGTTAAATAAGAGCGATGAAGATAAAACGTGAGGTTGGGTTTACCCTAATCGAAATAATGTTGGTATTGGTGCTGCTGTCGGTAAGTTCGATGGCGGTCATCATGAGCTTACCTGAAAGTCGAGATGATCATCTTGAAGAGCAGGCCTCACGTTTTTATCAGTTAGTTCAGCTTCTCAATGAAGATGCTTTACTCAACGGGATGGATTACGGCATCTATTTCAATCAAGAGCGACAAGAATATCGCTTTATGACATTGACATCAGATGGCTGGCAGCCTCTTGAGAAAAGTCGCTTTTTTACTGAAGTGAAAATAGAAAAAGACATCGAATTTGAGATGGAGTTAGGCGGTTCCGCATGGGCTGACGACGATCGCTTATTTGAACCGGGTTCTTTGTTTGATGAAGACATGTTCGCGGATGTCGAGAAAGATAAAAAACCGAAACCGCCGCAAGTAATGGTGTTATCAAGTGGTGAAGTGACCCCATTTTTATTTCGCCTTTTTCCTGCGAAGGTAAGTGGAAACCTTGATAATCAAACGTGGTTAATTAAAGCGGATGAATCTGGTGTGATCACGTTGGATAAGCCAGGGGAAGAAGACGATGAAAAGTAGTCATTATGTGCACTCTCGGCACAAAGGCATGACGTTACTTGAAGTCTTAGTTGCCCTTGCTATTTTTGCTACCGCCGCATTAAGTGTATTGAGATCCGTTACTCAACACATCAATACCTTAAGCTATTTAGAAGAGAAAACCTTTGCTTCGATGGTGCTAGATAATCAAATGGCATTAATGTTGTTAGATAAACCACCAACTTCGATTAAAAAAGGGAAAACAGAGCTTGCAGGTCAAACGTGGTATTGGACCATTGCCCCAGTAAAAACGACGTCTAATATTTTAAAATCAGTGGACGTATCTGTAGCAACAACCAAAGACCAAAAATCCCCACTATTAACGGTAAGAACGTATGTTGCGCCGTAGTCATATGAATAAACGATCTCGAGGTTTTACGCTGATCGAGGTGATGGTCGCTATCTCTGTATTTGCCACATTAAGTTTTTCGGCGTATCAAGTGGTGAATCAAGTACAGCGCAGTAATGCTCTCTCTTTGGAAAAAAGTGAACGAATTAAAGAATTACAGCGCAGTTTGGTTTTTCTTGATAATGACTTTCGCCAAATTGTGGCGCGTCAATTCAGAAGCAATGGAGAAAAAGCAGATGGAAAGTTAATTTCAGCCGATGACTATTTATTGGATTCAGAATCTCAAGGTATTTTGTTTGTTCGTTTAGGTTGGAAAAATCCACAGGAAGCCTTCCCGCGAGGTGAGATCACCAAAGTGGGCTATCGCGTCGTTGAAAATAAACTTGAACGTTTATGGTGGCGTTATCCTGATACCCCTGTTGGTCAAAAGCCAGTGGTTACGCCATTAATCGATGGCGTCGAAGAGATTAAATTTGAATTTTATGACGGTAAAACATGGCAAAAGAAATGGCAGAAAAAGAATGAGCTGCCATTTGCTATTAAGCTTCTTATCGTGTTTGAAGATTATGGGGATGTAGATCGAATTTATCTTACGTCAGGTTATCAATTGGATGAAAGCAACAAAAATGACGATGAGTCCAAGGGCGGTTAATGAATAGAGTATTAATGAACCGTTCTCATAAAAATCAAAGCGGAGTTGCGTTGATTGTTGTATTGCTTCTATTAGCGATAATGGTGACGATTGCCGCTCAAATGTCAGAGCGTTTGTTTATTCAGTTCCATCGTGCTGAAAATCAGTTGAATCATCAACAAGCGTATTGGTATTCCATTGGGGTTGAAGCACTAGCCAAGGCGGGTATTGAAGAAGCGTACAAAGACGGAGATACCATTAATTTAAGCCAGATGTGGGCGACAGAAGAAACAACGTACCCATTAGATTACGGCGAAGCGTTTGGTGGAGTGAAAGATAAGCAAGCTTGTTTTAATTTAAATGCATTAAGTAATATAGAACCAAGTGCCGATCCGTCTGTACGTCCATTTTTAGTGACCGTATGGATGAATTTATTGGAATCTGTTGAGGTAGAAAATTATTTAGCGGAAGTGATCGCGGATTCTAGCTGGGAATACATGGATGCTGATGATGTGGTTCGTTCGAGCTCTGGTGTTGAAGACAGTACGTATCAATCCTTTAAGCCTCCTTATTTAGCACCAAATGGATGGATTGCAGATGTGAGTGAGTTACGAGCGATTAATGGTGTCACCGCTGAGGTTTTTAAAGCGGTATCGCCATTAACGTGTGCTATTCCAACGGCGAACTGGTATTTGAATGTGAATACATTACAACCAGAGCAAGCAAACATTTTAGTGGCGTTATTTTCACCGAATTTAAGTGAAAGCGATGCTCAAGAGGTATTAGAAAACCGTCCGTTTGATGGCTGGGCAAGTGTTGAAGATTTTTTATCAGAGTCGGCCATTAATCGAGTGGATGAGAATATAAAAACAAAAGCCAAACCGTATTTATCAATAGATAGTCAGTTTTTTGAGTTAGATACTCAAGTATTAGTAGAAGAATCACGCGTACGTGTGCGTTCTTTATTGCACAGCAGTGATAAGAAAGTGGTGAACGTTATCCGTCGCCAATATGGAGGAATGAGTGAGCGAACATCTGATAATAAGGCTGAATAGTCAACCATCAGATCCCATTCAATGGATCGTCTGGTCACCAGAACAAAAAGAAATCATCGCTTCGGGCGAATTAGTTTCCTCTGAAACGTTATCCTCGTTAACTCAATACGCAGAACAACGCATTGTTTCTGTATTATTGCCGAGCAGTGATGTTTTATTAAGAGAAGTCGCGATTCCAGAAGGGGCGGCTCGACAGTTTTCATCCATGTTACCTTTTATTATTGAAGATGATTTGGCTCAGGATGTAGATGATTTACATATCGTCATAATAAAGAAAAATAATAAAACAGCGCAAATTGCTATTGTTGAACATGAAAAAATGGACACTTGGATTACTCAGTTAAAGGACGCTGAAATTCACGCTAAACAGTGGTTACCAGATGTACTCGCTTTGCCTTATCAAGAGGATGGCTTATCGCTCGTACAATTGAATGATCAATGGTTGATTCGTCATCAGGAGCATCAAGGTGCGGTAGCTGAATCGAGTTGGGTTTCTGTATTGTTAGATGGCATGGTCATCTTCGCGAATGCACAGAAGTTAGAAAGCCAGAGTGACGTCGATGAAGCGGAAAGTGAATCAACGCCTGTTGTTGTGATCCATGCTTATTCTCCTTGTGAAATAGAGATCGATAATGCCGAAGTACATATAGAATCCCCTGAATTGGTGATGCAGCTATTAGCTGAAGGTGCTATCCATTCCAAAGTGAATATATTAACGGGAAGGTATCGTCCTCAATCGTCTTGGCGCAAACACTGGCGGATATGGCAAAAAGTGATTCTGGCGTTTGGTTTAGTGATGGTTGCGTTTGTTGGACAGCATATTTCTGAAGTGCAAAAATTAGAACAACACAGTGTTGCTCTTCGAGCTGAAAGTGAACGTATTTTTCGTGAAATTTTTCCAGCGAAACGAAAAATACCAACCTCAAGTTATCTGAAGTCTCAAATTAAAAATGAAGAGATGCGCTTGCAAGGTGGAGCGGGAGGGAACGATCTTTTAGGCTGGATGGCCGAGCTTCAACCTTATTTAGCAAAGGTGCCTCAAGTTAAACTAAAAAGTTTAAAATTTGATGGAAAGCGTGATGAGTTACGCCTTCAAGCCAGTGCTGCTGATTTTCCTTATTTTGAGCAATTGACGTCAGAATTGGGCACTCAATTTGTGGTCGAACAAGGACAACTTAATAAAAACCAAGGCGAAGTTTTTGGTGCCATTGTCATTAGGAGAAAATAATGAAAGCATTAATGACATGGTGGCAAAGTATTTCACCACGTGAACGTATTTTGGTTGGTGGTGGTAGCATCGCTTTGTTGATCGCTTTGATTTATTGGGGAGGTATAAAACCCCTCAATGAAAGAGCGGAACTGGCTCAAAATCGTATTAACAGTGAACGTAATTTATTGGCTTGGGTACAAAAGAAAGCCGATAACATAACGACATTACGTGGTGGTACTTCTCATAATGCACAAACCAGCATTAAACCGATGAATCAAGTCATACCAAGTAGTACCAATCGTTTTAAGATTGAACTGATCAGAATGCAACCTCGCGGTGACGTTATGCAAGTGTGGGTGAAACCATTGCCATTTAATTCATTGATAAACTGGTTGGCTTATTTAAGAGACGCACAGGGCATTGATGTGCAGTTTTTAGATATTGATAAAGCCGAAGTGGAAGGTATGGTTGAAGTGAATCGTCTGCAGCTAAGTCGAGAGGCATCATGAAGTTTAAATTATTGATTGCGACGGTATTTTCGACGTTTTTTACTTTTAGTGCGTTATTGCATATGCCGATTCAATGGGTGATTGACCAAGCACCAAAAGTAAACGGTTTGGCATTAACTGGGTTATCGGGTACACCATGGAAAGGACAAGTGGATTCATTATCTTGGCAGCGTGTTAATTACGGCCAAGTTCAATGGGAAATTGACCCACTGGCTATCCTAAAGGGCCACGCTGAATTTGCGGTGCGTTTTGGCCGGGGCAGTGAGCTCGGTTTACGTGGTAAGGGAATGGTTGGTTATAGCGTATCAAAAGGCGCTTATGCTGAAAATGTGGTGGCGTCTTTTCCTGTTGCTAATATTTTGAATCGATTACCAATGGCGGTGCCTGTTTCACTGCAAGGGCAAGCGGAAATTACCGTTAAGTCGTTTCAACAAGGTCAACCTTGGTGCAAACACGCAGAGGGTGAGGTTGTTTGGTCTGGTGGTAAAATCGTTTCTCCATTGGGAAATATTGATCCGAAAACCGTGATTGCGGATACAACGTGTATTGAGAGCAAATTAACGGTTGTGAGTAAGCAAAACTCTTCGGATGTCAGTAGTGAATTTAATATTGTGTTGAATCCAAATCGTTCTTACCAAGTGAATGGATGGTTCAAACCAGAGTCGAGCTTCCCATCTAGCTTTAGAAGCCAGCTAAAATGGCTAGGCAAGCCTGATGCAAAAGGGCAATATAGAGTGACTTATTCCGGACGTCTTTAAGGGTATATGATGGCTAAAAAACAATTGCCGACCATCTTAGATAAACGAATTGAAGCGAAATCAAAACTGTTTTGTATTGAATCGGTTGATCTGCGTTTTTCAAATGGTGTGGAACGTACTTATGAACGAATGAAACCAAGTGGTCGTCATGCGGTTATGATGGTTCCTGTTACTGAGCAGGGTGATTTACTCTTAGTTCGTGAATATGCGGTTGGGACTGAACGCTATGAGCTTGGGTTCCCTAAAGGATTAATCGATGAAGGTGAAATGCCAATAGAAGCGGCAAACCGAGAATTGAAAGAAGAGATTGGCTTTGGTGCAGAGAAATTAACAGCATTAAAAGAATTGGTTTTAGCGCCGTCTTATTTCTCGAGTAAAATGACGCTTTTTGTTGCCCAAGGCTTGTACCCTGAGAGATTGGAAGGGGACGAACCTGAGCCATTGGACATTGTTCGCTGGCCATTAAGTCAAGCGTCTGAATTACTTCATCATCTCGATTTTTCAGAAGCAAGGTGCATTAGTGCATTATTGCTTGCTCAACAATTTTTAGAAAAGGAGTGATATTGATGGATTCTACGTTTTCACATCTTCTTCCTGACGTGATCAAAATTGCTCGCGCTTCAGGTCAATTGATTTTAGATATCTATGAAAAAGGCGATTTTGAAGCGTTTATTAAAGCGGATCAAACGCCAGTGACAAGTGCGGATTTAGCTGCTCATAAATTGATCATGGAAAAGCTGTCTCAACTGACGCCTGATATTCCAATTTTATCTGAAGAAGACGCGAATGTGTCTTTAGAACAACGTTCTCAGTGGGAGCGCTATTGGTTAGTTGATCCGCTTGATGGAACTCAAGAGTTTATTGCTCGTAGTGGTGATTTTGCTACCATTATTGCATTGGTTGAAAATAACCGTCCTATTATGGGGGTTGTTTATGCGCCGGTTTCTGGTGTCACTTATTATGCTTATGAAGGTAAAGGTGCATGGAAAATCCCTGATATGGATGAAAGTGTGCGAATTAGCACGCTTAAGCATGAAGAAGAGAAACAGCCAATTGCGGTTGCGATAAGTCGTCGCCAAAACATTAATAACATTACTCGCTGTATGAGTTCTGAATGGAATTATGATTTAGTGCCATTGGGATCCGCCGCCTTAAAAGCCTGTTTGGTTGCAGAAGGTGCTGTCGATTGTTATTTACGTTTGGGGCCAACAGGCGAGTGGGATACCGCAGCAACACAATGTATTGTTCAAGAAGCGGGTGGTCGTATATTATCAACCAAGCTTGAACCACTGTCGTACAATGAACGAGAGTCGTTAGAGAACCCTAATTTTATTGTATTAGGTGACGAGAATCTTCCATGGGATTCTATTTTAACTTGTGAATAATGAGCACCAATCTTGATAAATTGATTATTAAGATTGGTATAATTTCGGTTCGATACTCGAAATTCAGTGTTTTTCAGAGTACAATCCTTAATCATACTAATTTAGTCAGGTATTACTTGTGACTTCAATCAATATTACTGAAAGTGCTCAAGAGCACTTTGCAAAACTTCTGGCACAACAGCCAGAGGGGACAAACATTCGTGTATTCGTGGTTAATCCAGGAACTCAAAATGCAGAGTGTGGCGTATCATATTGCCCACCGGAAGCGATTGAAGCGAACGATACTGAACTGAAATTTGAAAACTTATCTGCGTATGTAGATGAGCTAAGTTTGCCTTTCTTAGAAGATGCAGATATCGATTACGTTACGGATAAAATGGGCTCTCAATTAACATTGAAAGCGCCTAACGCAAAAATGCGTAAAGTAAATGATGATGCACCTTTATTTGAACGTGTTGAATACGCGATTCAAACCCAAGTGAACCCTCAGCTTGCTGGCCATGGTGGTCACGTAAGTCTAATGGAAATCACCGAAGCCGGTATTGCGATTGTTCAATTTGGTGGTGGCTGTAATGGTTGCTCGATGGTTGACGTGACATTAAAAGAAGGCATTGAAAAAGAGCTTTTAGCTCAATTTGAAGGTGAATTAACGGCGGTTAAAGATCTGACAGAGCATGATCGTGGTGAGCACTCTTACTACTAATCAGAACGCTGATGTTGTAAAGGTGAGTATGTACTCACCTTTTTTGTGTCTATGGCATTATTATGAGATTAATTAAGCTTAAGCGTTTGAGTAAATATCTCGTTCGCCAAGCCAGCGCTGAATAATGGCTTTTGCATTACTTGGGTAACTGTCATGAATATAACGTGCAATGCGTTGGACTTCAGGGATTAAGTGTTGATCTCGAACTAAATCGGCAATTTTAAAATCCGCTAATCCTGTTTGTTTTGTTCCTAATAACTCACCGGGCCCACGAATTTCTAAATCTCGTTGTGCGATGACAAAGCCATCATTACTTTCGCGTAGCACACTTAATCGCTTTTGTGCCGTTTTAGATAATGGGGCGTGATAAAGCAGAACGCAGTGACTTGCTACTGTTCCTCGACCAACACGGCCTCGTAATTGATGTAATTGAGCAAGACCTAATCTTTCTGGGTTCTCTATGATCATTAAGCTTGAATTTGGTACATCGACACCGACTTCAATAACGGTAGTGGCTACTAACAAATGTAGCTTACCTTCTTTGAATTCTTGCATGATGCGCTGTTTTTCTTGCGATTTCATTCTGCCATGAACTAAACCAATATTAAGTTCTGGTAGTTGTAAGCGAAGTGATTCTGCTGTGTCTGATGCAGCTTGTGCCTCTAGTACTTCTGAATCATCGATTAACGTACATACCCAGTAGGCTTGACGTCCATCTTCAAGACAGGCTGTTTTTACTTTATCCACGATCTCGCTTCGGCGGGTATCAGGAACCGCGACCGTTTGAATTGGTGTTCTTCCCGGCGGTAATTCATCAATTACAGAGGTTTCAAGATCAGCATACGCTGTCATTGCCAAGGTTCGAGGTATTGGCGTTGCTGTCATGATTAATTGATGTGGATAAGCCCCATTTTTTAGCCCCTTTTCTCGTAGCTCTAGACGTTGGTCAACACCAAAACGATGTTGTTCATCGATAATCACCAACGCGAGATGGTGAAATTGAACATGTTGTTGGAAAAGTGCGTGAGTGCCCACTATCATTTTTGCTTCACCGCTAGCAATACGGGTTAATTCTTTTTCTTTCGCTTTTCCCGTTAGCTTTCCTGCTAGCCACCCAACAGGGATACCCATGCTCTCAAACCACTTGGTAAAGTTAATGGCGTGTTGTTCTGCTAACAGCTCTGTAGGGGCCATTAATGCAACCTGGTAACCATGTTCTATGGCTTGTACTGCGGCTAATGCAGAGACAAGGGTTTTACCTGAGCCAACATCCCCTTGAACTAAGCGCATCATTGGGTGTGGTTTTGCTAAATCGTGTTCTATTTCAGCCACGACTCGCTGTTGTGTATTTGTTGGGGTGAAGGGGAGCTGTGCTAATAATTTTTGCTTTAGATTACTTCTTGTTGTTAGTGGTAACGCATTTTCTTGCTGGCCTTTACTGCGTACCGATAGCATAGATAGGTTCTGTGCTAATAATTCTTCAATAATCAATCGTTGTTGTGCTGGATGCTTTCCTTGATCAAACGCTTCTAAGTTAATTGAAGGATCAGGGCGATGAATAATATGCAACGCTTGATTTAGCGTTATTTGATTATTGTATAACCCTTGTGGTAACAATTCGGTGACCGCGGCTTTGTCTAAGAGTACAAGTGCTTGATCGGTAAGGCTGCGGAGTGTGTTTTGGCGAAGACCATCAGTCGCAGGGTAAACGGGGGTTAATGTTGCTTCAATGTCTAAAGGTTTAGAGGGTGTATGAAATTGATAATCAGGATGAACAATTTCTAAACCTACACCACCTCGTTTTATCTCTCCGTAAGCATGGACTAATTTACCTTCACTAAAATGGTTTTTCATTCCCGCATTAAAATTGAAAAAGCGCAATGTAATCGTTCCGTTGCCATCACTGATTTTTACTAACAGCATTTTTCTTTTGCCAAATTGAAGATCACAAGACATGACATTGCCTTGTACTGCGGCAAATAAGCCGGCATGAACACGTGCTATTGGGTAGACTTTGGTTCGATCTTCATAGCGTAGAGGCAGGTGAAAAAGTAAATCTTGGATAGTAACCAAACCAATTTTAGCCAGCTTTTCGGCTACTTTCGCGCCGACACCAGCCAGAGAGGTTAATGGGGTGGCTGAAAGTAATTGGTTGGTCATATGTGTCCCTGAAATTAGTCTCGCTTTAACGCAAAGTGATGAAACTTACGTCCTTGATAAGTCATTATACCTTTATCGCCAGGGTTTAGAGCATTAAAAAAATGAATGCCTACTTCAAATTCTCTTTTGGGGCCAAAATTTCCTTTCTGTACATAAATCCAAAACTCTTGTCCTTCTTCTCCAGGTTGGGCATCGGTAATCTCAATGATCTGTTTATCAAGAATAGTCACTTCTGTTTTCATCTCAGGGGCATTTTCGCCAAGCATGTATTTACTTTGAAAGCGCTTAAATAATACCGCAGCGATGAGGATGAAAATAAATAGCGTAACGATATAAATAACTGGCATGGTTGTCCTTAAACTTACGAGTGATAAATACGCTTTATTCTACCGTTTCTATAAAGAGGAGATAATGACTATTTGTCGAGAGTGTGGGGGTTTTCTATTTATTTCTTCTATTATTTGTTTATTAATAATGTGACAAATTAGAATTTGAGATCTGACTCGAAGATTAAAAATAAGAAAAGCGTTTTTATAAGTATAAAAATAAAGGTTATCTGTGTGTTTGATTTTCAATTCGAGTACAGTAGAAAGAATAAAGTGAGTCGCTAGGAGAGTGAAATGTCGGATATTGATCTTGTGGTAAAACAAAGCAGGAAAATAGAATCGTTATTAAAAATGCATTATCACGCTGAAGGTAAAGGCTTACATCAACTGATCAGTAGTTGTGAAGAGCGGTTACCACACGATGTAATTAAAAAATTACGCTTTATAGCTACGATAAGAAATAAAGTGGTGCATGAAGATGGGTATAAATTAGAGGATAAAGCAGGTTTTAAGAGTGCTAGCCAAGAATCAATTGATATTTTGACACCTAGAGCGAGCCGCTTTCTTTGGAAACTAGTTTTCTTTATTGTGTTGTTTTCTACGTTAATTTCAGTTGGTATCTATTTGATTCACTGGGATAATATTAAGAATCTATTCTAATATCTTCTTTTCTGGTATAAAAAAACGGACGCAAATGCGTCCGTTTTTTTATATAAACTTATTTGAATGTATATTAGTACATCATTGGCAGAGTCATTAGTCCAACAACTACGGCTATCATCATAAGTCCTTGTTTTTGCGATGAAGTAATCATTATTATGCTCCTTTAATGTCTTCTATCATTGCTTGACAAATAGAATAGCATCATTTTCGTACTTTGATCAACCCCTGAGTGCTCTAAAGCTTGAAAAAATAACTTTTCTATGACAAAAGTGTGCTTTTATCACTGTTTTAAGGTTCTCTTTTGTCTGTTTATATATCGGTTTATTATGTTGTTTTTGTGTTAAGTTGATATAAGCTGCTGATAAATATAGACTAAATGCTATTTTTACTCGTTTGATAATTAATCACTTATTTAGCGTCTTGTTTTGGAGCTTAGCGTGCTCATTTATAGTGATAGTTATCTTTCTCTTTTTATTTTTCCAGTTTATTACTGTAAATCATTGATCATTTGCCTAGTTGCTTACTTCTAACACTAAAATCAGTCTAAAGATCTTGTTTTCATTAAGTGTATTTCGGGTTTTTTCTATACTTAAATTTAATTTTTTATTTTTAAGTTGTTGTTTTTTATTGGTTTAAATTCGTTTTCTTATGGTTTTGAATGTATTTTTATGTCTTGGGTGGGAATTTTTTTAGCATAATAAGGGCGTGCAGATAGGAAGCAGTAAATAATGCCTATTTTTACGTTTTCATTGAGTTTGCAATACTACTGATAGAGATTAAAAACGGTAAGTTTAGATCTACAACAAAAGTATAGACGATGATCTTTGTTATGCTGACGATAAGACCTTATATTTTATTAGGAAGCACAATGAAGCAAGATATCCATGGACACAGTGTATTAAACATTCTACTGAACTCTGAGGTTCCTTTACCTCGTGCTGAGTTAGAATTGATGGTTATTACTGAGTTCGGTTCTGACGTTTGTTTTCATACATGCAGTCAGCAAGAGTTGACGTTAAATGAATTACTGAATTTTTTATTATCTAAGAAGAAAGTGATAGAAACCAATGATGGCTTAATCGCAGACCCTGATCGCATGTGTAATCATTAAATACAAAAAAAGATCGCTAGTAAGCGACCTTTTTTATAATTGCACAAAACTACATGCCGATGGTTGTTGTTGCATATTTAAAGTAACTCATGATGCCATCTAGGAACATTTGAACTGAAATCATTAACAGTAACATACCCATTAAGCGCTCTATTGCAGCGAGTCCTTTTTCTCCTACAACTCGTTGGAATAAATCAGAGAACATTAAAATGACGGTGGTTGCAGCCCAAGCACCTAATAGTGCTAAACTCCAATCAGCCATGCGATTAGGTTCTTGGTGAGCCAATAATAATAATGTGGCCAAGATAGAAGGCCCTGCAATCATAGGTATTGCGAGAGGCACAATTAAAGGTTCGTCACCGGCCCCTAAACTCGCCCCTAATCCCCCTTCTGGTGGGAAAATCATTTTCAAACCGATTAAAAAGAGAATGATGGCGCCTGAAATAGACACGGCTTCTTTTTTAAACTTAAGAAGTTTAGTATTTGCTCTCCCATAAAAAGAAAATCCATCATAATAGACAGAGCAATCAGCAGTTCTCTAATTAAAATAATGCGTCTTCGCTTTTTCTCTACGTGTTTAAGGATAGAGGTAAATACAGGTAAATTACCCATTGGATCCATGATCAAAAAAAGCATGACTGCTGCGGAGAATGTGTCCATAAATGAGTACCGAAATTAGAAACGTAAGAATAAGATGAGATCATAACATACATAGCGAATTGAAAAGTGGCAGAACGAATGACTGATAGGCATAAAAAAAGGAACAATAAATGCTCCTTAATACTATCGTTTGATGAGGGTTATTTTTCCATCATGTGTTTTGTTCTTATATCGAGTAATGCAAAGACACCAAAAATCAGAATGGACCATTTTTCCCATCGGCTCATGGTGATCTTATCGCCGAATGCGCCAATAAAGATAAGCATCTGTAAGCCATGCATCATGAATAAGAAGGCGGTCATGATATAGAGGGCAATGGCTGCTTTTCCTGGGAAAGGCATAAAAATATTTAATAATAAAATTAGCCAAACAAACCCTATGGCTGCTTTGGCAAGAATGATCAGTCCTTTCATCTATTCCTCTCTTTCATATAGTTTAAATGTAACTTGTCCTGCGGTTTTATCTCTATGCAATCGCCAATGAGCAGGCGTTGGCAATGAGCTTAGTTCTTTTTCCGCTTCAATGTAAATCATTGCGTTTTTAGTAAGCCAACCATTTTGTTCTAATTTAGTTAATGTTTCTTCTAGTAGGTCTTTTCTAAAAGGAGGATCAATAAAGACCACATCAAATGGGAATGGCGTGGGAGTTTGGTTTAAATACGCTAATGCATCGATATGATGAAGTTCTATATTATCGGCTTTTAGGCTTTCTGCATTTTGTTTTAATTGGGTATGAGCTTGTTTGTTTAATTCAAGCATCACAACGTGTTCAGCTCCACGAGAGGCCGCTTCAAATCCTAAACCACCGCTACCAGAAAATAGATCCAAACAACGAGAACGAGGAATATCAAGGGCTAACCAATTAAATACGGTTTCTTTTATGCGATCAGTTGTGGGTCTTAATCCTTCTGCATCATGCACTGGAAGTTTACGTCCACGCCAGCGTCCGCTGATGATTCGGATACTTCCAGAGGCTCTATTTGTGTTAGAAGTGCGAGATGAATGTTGTTTACGTTTAAGCATAGATTTTTTGACCGCTAAGAAAGTGATAGTATACGAGAAAATGGTACCAATTTAATTCTAGGATTTCTCAATGACAGGCAAAAAGAAACGCGGATTATTGTCTTGGTTAGGTTTTGGTGATGAAGAAAAAGCCGAACAACCAACAGTAGAGCAACAATCAGTAGAAGAAAGCACTGATGAGAGTGTAATTGAAGATGTTCAAATTGAACAGCTCAAAGAGAATGAAGAGGTTACGACTTCCATTGAAGTGGATGAACCACAGCAATTGGAGGTAATTGACTCTACACTTGAAGAAAATAAAGAAGAAGAGCTGGTTGTTGAGGCTGTAGTCGTTGAAGAAATTGCGACGTCTAATATTGAAGAAGTACAAGAAAAGCCAACAGAAAGTTTTTTTGCTCGATTAAAGCGCAGTTTACAACGCACAAAAGAAAACATTGGTGCGGGATTTTTTGGTTTATTCAGCGGTAAAAAAATAGATGAAGATCTATTTGAAGAATTAGAAGAGCAATTATTGATTGCTGATGTGGGGATGGATACCACTGTTAAAATTATTAATAGCTTAACGGAAAAGGCAAGTAAACGTGATTTGAAAGATGGTGAAGCTTTATATGGCCTGCTAAAAGAAGAAATGGCTGAGATTTTAGTTAAAGTGGAGCAACCTTTAGTCATCGATGAAAAAAACAGCCCTCATGTAATCTTAATGGTTGGTGTTAATGGGGTAGGTAAAACGACGACAATTGGTAAGTTAGCTAAACAATTTCAAAATGATGGTAAGTCCGTCATTTTAGCGGCGGGCGATACATTCCGTGCAGCGGCGGTTGAACAACTTCAAGTATGGGGTCAACGTAATGATGTCCCTGTTATTGCGCAGCACACTGGTGCCGACAGCGCCTCGGTTATTTATGATGCTATTGAAGCCGCAAAAGCTCGAAAAGTAGACGTTGTGATTGCAGATACTGCAGGTCGTCTCCAAAATAAGAGTAACTTGATGGAAGAATTGCGTAAAATTGTACGTGTAATGCAGAAGATAGATCCATCAGCGCCTCATGAAGTGATGCTAACGCTTGATGCGGGTACTGGTCAAAACGCCATTAGCCAAGCCAAACTATTTAGCGATGTTGCACCGGTTACGGGAATTACATTAACAAAATTAGATGGTACTGCAAAAGGTGGCGTAATCTTCTCTATTGCCGATCAATTTCAAATCCCAATCCGTTATATTGGTGTTGGTGAAGGCATTGATGATTTACGTCCGTTTGTGGCGCAAGATTTCATTGATGCGCTATTTAGTCGTGAGGAATAACATGTGATTCGATTTCAGCAAGTTTCAAAAGCCTATCGAGGTGGTCGCCCAGCATTACAAAAAGTAAATTTTCACCTTAATAGAGGCGAAATGGCTTTTTTAAGTGGTCATTCCGGCGCAGGTAAAAGTACCTTGCTGAAATTGATCTGTGCGATTGAACGTCCAAGTGACGGTAAGATTTTATTTAATGGGCATGATATTACGAAGATCTCTAATCAAGACATTCCCTTTTTACGTCGTAATATTGGCATTGTATTTCAAGATCATAAATTATTAATGAATCGCACTGTTTTTGATAATGTTGCATTACCTATGCGTGTTGAATCAGTGAGAGAGAATGACATTAAACGTCGTGTATCTGCAGCATTAGACAAAACGGGCTTATTAGATAAAGCAAAGAGCTATCCGATGCAGTTATCAGGTGGTGAGCAACAACGAGTAGGTATCGCTCGGGCTGTCGTTAATAAGCCGATGTTGTTATTAGCGGATGAACCAACGGGTAACCTTGATCCTCAATTATCTCGCCAAGTGTTTAACTTATTTGCTGAGTTTAATCGTGTGGGTGTGAGTGTATTAATGGCATCGCATGATTTGTCATTAATTGGTGGTAATAAATACCGTCGTTTTGATCTTCACCAAGGGTGTCTACGTGAGGTAGCTGAACATGGCTAAGCGTAAAGCAAAAAATACTCAAGGCGCATCGAATGATGGATTTTGGGCTTCTCATAAAAAACAGGCAAGACTTTCTTTTCAAGAATTATTACGTCGCCCACTAGGTAACTTATTAACACTTGCTGTTATTGCTATGTCGCTAACTCTGCCTTCAACGATGTATTTGGTGGGTAAAAACTTAACGATTGTTGCTTCAAAATGGCAAGCACCTTCGCAAGTGAGCTTGTATTTACAACAAAACGTAGCTGAATCAAAAGTGTTAGAATTAAAAACAGAATTGGATGGGTGGGAAGAGGTTGAAGCGATTCAATACATTTCTCCACAAGAAGGGTTAAAAGAACTCAGTGAGCATTCTGGCTTTGAACAAGCCTTAACATTACTTGATAGTAATCCTTTGCCCGCAGTATTGATTGTTTCACCTAAAACGGAATGGCAAACGACAGAGAAAGTGAATCAGTTAGTGAGTCGTCTAAAACAGCAGTCTTATGTCAACGAAGTTCGCTTGGATGATGACTGGTTAATGCGTTTAGATGCCATTAAGCATGTTGCTGTCGTTGTAGCGACAACGTTAGCTGTTTTAATGTTTATTGCTGTCTTCCTTATTGTTGGTAATACATTGCGGTTTAATGTGTTGGAACAAAAAGATGAAATCCAGGTGATGAAGTTAGTGGGAGCAACAAATACCTTTATATTACGTCCTTATTTATACACTGGGATGTGGTTTGGTTTACTCGGTGGTTTTATTGCTTGGTTCTTAACGGCCATTATTACCGTGACTCTGAATGGTGCGGTCGATAATGTTGCTGTACTTTATGACAGCGTGTTCCGCTTGATCGGGTTAACATGGGATGAAAGTTTATTATTACTGATGCTGTCTTCCTTTTTAGGTTTATTGGCGGCAAGAATCTCGGTGTTACGTCATTTGAAAGAGATAGAGCCAGTATAAGGATTTAAGTACTGTTTTTATCTGTTGTGATCCATTTCTTAAAAAGCCGTTAATTATCTGAATTAGCGGATTTTTTCTTTTTTGTTTATGAAAAACTGAACTTAGTTAACAGAAATTAGTCCATAAAGTGTGGATAATTTTCCGCCTTTCCCTTGCAGTCTGTTTATTTTAAGTACATTATTGCAAGGTTAAGTTGAAGTTAAATCTAGATATAAATGGGGATTTGAATGTCGAAAGAGATGTATTCAATGGCTGTCGTTTCTCAAGATAGCATCGATAGCTATCTACGTTCTGTTAATCGTTACCCGATGTTAACGGTTGAGAAAGAACGCGATCTTGCTGAACGTCTACACTACAAAGAAGAAATAGAGGCGGCAAAAGAGCTGATTTTATCTCATCTACGCTTCGTTGTTCATGTCGCTCGTGGATATTCTGGTTATGGCTTACCTTTGGCGGATCTTATCCAAGAAGGTAATGTTGGTTTGATGAAAGCAGTAAAACGATTTAACCCTGAAGTGGGTGTTCGTTTGGTTTCATTTGCAGTGCATTGGATTAAAGCTGAAATTCATGAATACGTATTAAGAAACTGGCGTATCGTGAAAGTAGCAACAACCAAAGCGCAGCGTAAACTGTTCTTCAATCTTAGAAAGAATAAAAAACGTCTTGGTTGGTTTAATAATGGCGAAGTTGAAGCCGTTGCTAAAGACTTAGGTGTATCGCCTTCTGAAGTTAGAGAGATGGAATCCCGTCTTGCAGCTCAAGATTCAACGTTTGAAGCTCCAACCGAAGATGACGACCGTGATATGGCGTTTACCGCTCCTGTTTATTACTTAGAAGATAAGCAGTCAGATATTGCTCATTCATTAGAAGAAGATAATTGGGAAGATTACACCAATAATCGTTTGGCTAATGCGATAGCAACGTTAGATGACCGCAGTCAACATATTGTTCAATCTCGTTGGTTAACTGATGAGAAGACGACGTTGCAAGAGTTAGCTAACACTTACTCTGTGTCTGCTGAGCGAATTCGTCAGCTTGAAAAGAACGCGATGAAAAAATTAAAAGATGCTGTAGGAGATATATTCTAACTACCGCATTATCATTATACACAGAAGGCTGAATCCGAAAGGGTTCAGCCTTTTTTATTGGTTAAAATATTGTGATTAGGATCATAAGGTGTTTTTAAATCTTGTGTGTAACTAGAAGATTACCTGTGTAGATCTTAACAATTTATTGATGAAGCTAGATGAATCAGTCGGTAAGGAGGGTATTAACTTATCCACACTTTAAGAAGGATTTTTACTACATGTTGTGGATCAATTTTTACAAAACCACTTTATCAACGTAATTCACAGGTTTTTCCACAGGCGGTTAAAAAAAGAACAGTTATTTTTGGTGTGATAATCAATGTGGATAATAACTTTGTGTATAACTTTGCTTAACCCTTACTGTCTCTGTGTTTTTCTTGTGGTTAATCGAGAGTACAATAGTGCTAAATAAATAATAAAGGCTCAATATGGAACAGTTTCAACATATCTCAGTAACGGATGCACAAGAAAAGCTAAATCAAAAAGATCATAATGCAAGAATGGTTGATATTAGGGATCCACAATCTTTTGGGCGAGGCCATGTTGATGGTGCGTTTCATTTGACTAATGACACGATCGTGACGCTAATGAATGAAGTGGAATTTGAACAACCTGTTTTAGTGATGTGTTATCACGGACACAGCAGCCAAGGTGCGGCACAATATTTAATTAACCAAGGCTATGAAGAAGTTTATAGTGTTGATGGTGGTTTTGAAGGCTGGAATAAAGCAGGCTTGCCCGTAGAAAAGTAGAGAATTTATGCATCGATTGATCGCGTTATCAAATCCAAGAGCTGGTCAGGCCTTTATTGATTATATGGCTTCACGTCATATTGATCTTCGTATGATGCCAGAAGGGGAAGGCCAGTTTGCGTTATGGGTAGTGTCTGATGATACTTATCTATTGGAAGTTGAATCGGAACTACAAGCGTTTTTAAAAGATCCTAATGCGACAAAATATCAATCAGCATCATGGGATATGGCGGATACTCGTACTGCTAAATTTTCTTATTCTTCACCCAATATTATGAAGATGGTAAAAGCCAAAGCCGGTGTGTTTACGTTATTCATCATGGTGAGCTGTATTGTTATTTTTGCTTTGCAGCAATTTGGTTGGAATAATTCAGTCTTTCAATTATTGCACTTCCCTGAAAACCAAGGGCAAAGCATTGAGATATGGCGTTGGTTCTCTCATGCGTTACTTCACTTTTCAGCTACTCACATTATTTTTAATTTATTGTGGTGGTGGCAGCTTGGTGGAGACATTGAATTACGTTTAGGTCGAACAAAACTGGTTCAATTGTTCTTGTTTTCTGCTTTATTTTCAGGACTTGGACAGTTTTGGATAGATGGTGCTAACTTTGGTGGTCTATCTGGTGTTGTGTATGCGTTATTAGGCTATTCGTGGTTTATTGGTTGGTTGGCTCCTGAAAGAGGTATCTCAGTGTCTAAACCTATCGTAGGGTTTATGCTGATATGGATCATTCTTGGGTATGTTCAGCCTTTTATGGCGATTGCGAATACTGCACATTTAGTGGGATTGATAACCGGTTGTGCTTTTGCAGCAATTGACAGTCAATTCAAGTTTAAAAAAGCGTAATAAAACGAAATAAAAATAGAGCAAGAAGATTATCTCTTGCCCTATTTTTTTCTTTATTGGTAGATATATTTAGTAAACAATAAATCCACAGCTAATGTTTTTCCTGTCTCAGCAAGCAGCAGTTCATTAATTGCCGTTAAGCATTCTTTTCTGATTTCTTCACGACCAGCCAATGATTTAATTCGGTTCTCAGGTTGTTGTCCAAAGACTTCAACTAATACATTACGGATTTGTGGATTATGATGCTCTAGAAGTGGAACTTCACGATTATCGGCAACCATAATGTCGATGCGAACTTGTATGTATCCGAGCTTTTTCCCTGTAGTAACAAAATTAGTGGTTAGATCGGGTGCTAAGGTGAAGTAACCCATTTTAGGTGTCGTTTCGTCTGCTGCTAAAACAGCAGGAGCAAAAAGTTGGCTAATAATTAGCAGTAGTCCTGCAAATAATGATTTCTTTGTCATTTTCTAATCCATTCATCCGTCAATTTATTTTATTACTTGTTACAATAGTCGGCCGTTGTGAGAAAAAATTAACCGTAATCTCTCAATATTATTGATATATGTGAGAGATGTTATAGAGAATATGTCAGAGATCAATTCTTGGTGTGCTTCTGTGCTTAAAAAAGTGCAGTGGCAAGACGCCGATACGTTTGCGTGTAGCAATGAATGGCAACAGTATTGGCTGTTAGGCTTAGATTCGTTGTCACGCCGTTTAGAACAACATTGCCAAGTGTTGTCTGTATCGGTATTGGATAATACACATGTTGATTCCAGCGCTTTAAGAGCAGATGAAATTGCCCTTATTGGCGATGGAGTGTGCCTAAGACGTAAAGTTGTTTTACGAGGTGATGCTGTCGATTGGATTTACGGGAGAACATTAATACCGTTATCTTCTTTACAAGATCAGCCCCACGATTTAACGAAACAAGGTCATGTACCGTTAGGCATTACTGTTTTTAGTGCTCAAGACGTTTTTAGAGATCAATTACAAGTGGCAAAAATTTTAACCGAGAAGGGGGAGTTGTTTGCTCGTCGTTCTCGTTTGTGGATGAATGGAAAGCCAATGTTGGTGGCGGAATTATTTTTACCTAACGCATCTATTTATTCGGATAATTATTATTTAGAAAAAAACAATTCAAAGGGAAGTGAAGAATGACTCTGTCAAAAGCGAAGGCGTTTTGGCAATTAACGAGAATGAATCGTCCGATTGGCTCGTTGTTATTGTTATGGCCAACATTGTGGGCTTTATTTTTGGCGGCTGATGGAATTCCAGATTGGCACGTACTGATTGTATTTATACTCGGTGTTGTATTTATGCGTTCGGCAGGGTGTGTCATTAATGATTTTGCTGATCGTAAAGTGGATGGTCATGTAAAGCGGACGGCTAATCGCCCATTGCCTTCTGGATTAGTTTCTTCTAAAGAAGCACTTATTCTTTTTTCTGTATTGGTTACGTGTTCATTTATTCTGGTTCTAACCATGAATACATTAACGATTATGTTATCGAGTATTGGGGTTTTGTTAGCGATCGCTTACCCGTTTATGAAACGCATCACGTATTTACCGCAATTTGTACTGGGATTGGCGTTTAGTTGGGCAATCCCGATGGCTTATGCGGCAGAATCAAATCAAGTTCCGCCTGAGGCGTGGTTGTTGTTTGTGATTAATGCGGTATGGACAATTGCTTATGATACCCAATATGCAATGGTAGATAGAGATGATGACCTCAATATCGGTATCAAATCGACCGCGATTCTATTTGGACGTTTCGATAAGCTCATGATAGGCCTACTGCAACTGACCGTACTTACTTTATTGATAGCATTAGGTATACAGCTTTCGCTTCCAAGCCTATATAACTGGGGTGTCTTAGCCGCTGCAGGGTGTTTTGTGTATCAACAATGGTTAATTAAAGGACGTGAAAGAGAGGCTTGTTTCGAAGCGTTTTTAAATAATAACTATGTGGGTGGTTTTATTTTTGTCGCCATAAGTGCGAGCGTACTTATTTAATGACTTCAAAACTTTAAATTAGACGCATAAAAAAACCAGTACGTTTCGTGTACTGGTTTTTTATTATCTTAATATTAAGAGATAGCTGATTTAGTCTTCTTTTGTCATGACTGCTTGAATGGTGAGCTTGATCTCAGGATTAAGTAGTCGAGACATATCTCGAGAAAATGGCTCTACTTTACTTATAACAGCAACGCCATCACTGTTTAAATACCCTTCTGCTTTTAAAGTATTAAATAGAATACCAAACACACCTTTATCGAAAAATTCCGGGGCATTAATACCATGTAAACGACTTAAACGTTGCGCCATAATTTGACTTTGCTCTTCTAAATCATTTTTACCTAACTTAGGAGACGCTTGTAAGTGTGTTAATGCAATAGCGTAACGTTGCAGTGTTTCTGAAATCGTATGAGCAAGTAAATGCACTTTCAGAATATTGGTGGCATTGAGTTGTAAAACATCATTTTCTCTTTCGATCAGCTTTTGACGAACTAATTCGTCGATATGCTGACTCACCACATCGTTTAATTCACTCTCATCATAATGCAGAAATAATTCGGCTTTAAGGAAAGGATAAATCTGTTGAATTTGTGCCTGAACGTTATCGATAGAAATTGAACGGTATTGCACAACTAATTTTGCTATTAAAGACGGTAATGCAAAAAGATGAATAATGTTATTGCGGTAATAGGTCATTAATATTGATTGATTTCGGTCTAATGAAATAATCTCACCTAGCGTATCTTTTTCAATAACAAATTTGTCTAATGCAATCGCGTGCTCTAATAGCGCTTCGGCATCTTGAGTGGGTACTGTTGCCGTATTCGAATAAGGAATGTTTCGTAATAACTGCAGGTAGCAATCCAGTTGCTCAGTTAAATCTTCCTTACTAAGAGCGCGCTGACGAGCCGCAAGTAAAGCGGTCGCACATAGTGTTAATGCATTGGCTGCGACTGCGTCATTAATGTGTGTCATCATTTTATTTGCGATGCCATTAACTACAGGGGACATCCACTCTGGCTTTTGTGGTTCAATTGGGTTGATGGACTCAGACCAATTAGGTGCGTGTTCATTAAGGTAATGGTTTAAAGAAATCGGCTCGCCAAAGTTTACATAGCCTTGACCAAAGTTACGCAGTTTACGAAGCGTGCGTAGTACTTGTCCTGCGTTTTCTTTTTCTTTACGTTTGCCTTGTAACTCTTTTGCGTAAGTCGTTACTTCCATTACGTGTTCATAACCAATATACACAGGCACCAAGGTTACAGGGCGGTTTAAGCCTCGTAACATCGCTTGTACTGTCATGGCTAGCATGCCCGTTTTGGCCTGCAATAGGCGACCGGTACGAGAACGACCCCCTTCACTGAAATATTCGACGGAATAGCCTTTCGCAAACAACTCGGCTAAATATTCACGAAAAATAGTAGAGTAAAGTCGGTTACCTTTAAAGCTACGACGAATAAAGAAAGCACCGCCACGGCGGAATATAGGGCCTGCAGGGAAAAAGTTTAAGTTAATACCAGCAGCAATATGTGGTGGTACTAAGCCCTCATGGTAAAGAACATACGAAAGCAGTAGGTAATCCATGTGGCTGCGGTGACAAGGTACATAAACAATCTCATGGCCTTCTTGTGCTAATTTACGCACGGTCGCGGCGTTGTTGATGTTTAAGCCTTGGTATAGACGGTTCCATAGCCATTTAAGAATTCGATTGCCATTCTTGATCAGCGAATAAGAGAAGTTCGTTGCAATTTCTTCCATGATCCCCATGGCTTCTTTACGTACTTTCTCTACATCAACGTTACGGATCCTCGCTTCTTCTAAAATCACTTTCTCAATAGCTTGAGATTTTAATAACCGATTGAATAACGCTTGGCGATTCGGAAGGTTTGGTCCTGATGCCGCTAATTTCTGACGTGAGAAGTGGATCTTTGCTACACGAGCCAGTTTATGAGCTATTGCATCATCTGCACCGTGATTGTCTGCCATGTAGCGCAACGAAACGACAGGACTGATGCGTACCGTTGAATCACGACCAGCTTTAATTAGAGTCACAAACTTTTGTGGCCCATTTAATGGCATTAAATGAGGCCTACTTGTGCCTTCTTTTCCAGGTCTTCTTCCCCAAAGAATTGACGTCGGGATTAATTGAAAATCAGCATCAGGATTATCTGCATGGTGCTTGAGAACAATTTTAAATAAATCCAGAGACTCTTGTGGTAAATCATCATCAGTATCGAACATCTTTGGTCCGATCGAAGTGAATACATAACGAGGGTAAGACACACCATCAATTTCAATTGGAGAAAGAGGATCTGGTAGCCCTAACTCTTTAGCACTTTTTTGTAATGTGAGCAGATCGACATGAGATCGAAACGGCAGTGCATAAATAATTGGGCGCTCAATATCGATATTGAGATCTTCAATTGGATTCGATGGAATAGGAGTGCTCTTTACCATGACCGATAACGGCAACTTGAGTAAAGAGTGATAAATAGTTTGTCCTGTAGACATAATGACAATAACGCCTTAGTTATGTACCGAATGCTCGGTTATATATAGATGCTTACACTTTATTGGCAAGAATAGCAGAACTGGTCAAACCTTTTAATCAAAATGAACAGAATATCCGCAATAGTCAGACTTATATGACATATAAATGAATAAATTAGGCTTATTTTTAATCAATAGGCCTTTCAAAGCATAGCACAGCTGTATATACTCACAGTTCACTGTATAAACAGACAGGTGATTCATGAAGCCACTAACGGCAAGACAGCAAGAAGTCTTTGAGTTGATCAAAGCAAAAATTGAAGATACTGGAATGCCACCAACACGTGCAGAGATTGCTCGTGAATTAGGGTTTCGTTCTGCGAACGCGGCAGAAGAACACTTAAAAGCATTAGCTCGTAAGCAAGCGATCGAAATTATTCCAGGTGCTTCTCGTGGTATTCGTATCCTATTGCAAGATCCTGTAGAGCCTGAAGATTTAGGTCTTCCTCTTATCGGTCAAGTAGCGGCGGGTGAGCCTATCCTTGCTCAAGAGCACGTAGAAAGTCATTATCAAGTTGATCCTAGTATGTTTAAGCCACAAGCGGATTTTTTATTGCGCGTAAATGGCGAGAGCATGAAAAACATCGGAATTATGGATGGCGACTTATTAGCGGTACATAAAACGCAAGACGTTCATGATGGTCAAGTGGTTGTTGCTCGTGTTGATGATGATGTTACTGTTAAGCGTTTAGAGCGTAAAGGTTCAATGGTATTTCTTCATGCTGAAAACGAAGAGTTTGCTCCAATTCAAGTCGATCTTACGTCTCAACACCTTTCTATTGAAGGTATTGCTGTTGGGGTGATCCGTAGTACGACTTGGATGTAATTTATTTTCACTCTTAATTATCTTCTGTAAGGCAGTAAATAGTGCTTTACAATTGGTAATGATAGTCATTATCATCTCTGTTGTTTATCAATGGAGATGAAGATGAAGATGACAAATCTCGGCCACAAAATACCTTCCCATCTTTTACAGCCTATGTGGTTGAGAAGTAGAGAGAGCTTAATCGATAATGGTCTTATCTATGACCCTATCGCAGCGGCCGCATGTCAACATTGCCACCTTTCTTCTGAATGCCTTTCTGGCGACATTGATCAAAAACAGCTATTGCATGCCACATTGACCGTTCAATGCGATCAGCAAGTTGCTCAATTTTTAAAACGTCATCCTTCGGGGTGGGTTGTTAATGTTGGCGCAGGTTTAGATACCCGTTTTTATCGTTTAGATAATGGTCTTTGTCATTGGTTAGAGTTAGACATTAATGAAAACTTACTGTGGCGACAGAAGCTTTTTCATACTAATGAGCGCTATTATGTTCGTTGTGGTTCTGCGATTGAACATGCATGGATCCATGATTTGCCCGTACCGAGTAATGTGCCTGTCATGATTGTTTGTGAGCAAGCGTTGTTAGAGTGTGATGAACTTCAATTAGCTAAGTTTATTCAATTATTAGGCCGTCGATTTCAACATGCTGAAGCAACGATTGTTATTGCGGCAGATAGGTGTCATACCCGCATGGGGAAAAAACTAGGTTGTGGTGATTATCAACATGGTTTATATCAACCTAAGCTTCACTTTACTGGTTGGCTTCCTTGGATTGACACGATTTCAATTAAATCGCCTTTTGAACACAATTGTTCTCGCTGGAAATTATGGCAGCGCTGGTTAGCGAAATTTCCTCTGTTTAAGCACCGGGTGACTCCATTACTTGTGCATATGAATTGGTAAAACGAAGCTTAAATTTGAAAAATTTTTGTATTGAGTCGAAGTAAGTAATAATGCCGTCACTTTCTTTGTTGAGTACAAATCTATGTGGCAAGTCTTAAAAAACCTTACATTACACCGACGAGTATTAGCTCTGGCTATTCCAATGGTGTTGTCGAATATTACAACGCCACTACTTGGATTAGTTGATGCTGCTGTTATTGGGCATTTAGATCAGGCGTGGTATTTAGGTGGGGTTGCGGTTGGCGGCACGATGATCAGCGTGACTTTTTGGTTACTTGGTTTTTTGCGTATGGCAACCACAGGACTTTCTGCTCAGGCCTATGGTGCTGAAGATAAAAAATTATTAAGCCAAACCTTTTCTCAGGGTATTTTTCTAGCTTTATGTTTTTCATTCATTCTGCTTATTTTTCATCAGCCTCTCTCCTACGCTATTTTTTCTTTCAGCAATGCAACTCCAGAAGTGAAGATGTATGCAGAGCAATATTTCTCTATTCGAATCTGGAGTGCACCAGCGGCATTGAGTAATTTGGTCATCATGGGCTGGTTACTCGGGACTCAGAATGCTCGTTATCCAATGTGGTTAGTGATTATTACAAACAGCATCAATATCGTTCTCGATTTATTATTTGTTGTTGGGTTTAATTGGAAGGTTGAAGGGGCGGCATTTGCTTCTGTATTAGCCGACTATGCCGCTTTGTTACTTGGTTTATTTTTTGTCTTTAAACAAAAAGAAACATTGTATTTACCTCGTTTCTTGATGCCTCTGTCTGAATTGTTACTTGGGTTTAAACGCTTATTTAAATTAAATCGAGATATTTTCTTACGATCATTATGCCTTCAAGCGTGCTTTACTTTCATGACATTTAAGGGGGCGTCATTAGGTGTTGATATTGTGGCAGCAAATGCGGTATTGATGAGTTTTTTGATGATGATATCTTATGGCATGGATGGTTTTGCTTATGCTATGGAAGCCATGGTGGGAAAAGCGATTGGTGCAAAAAGCAAAACTCAGTTATCAGAATCATTGATTGGAATTACCTTTTGGAGCTTTGCCATTAGCTTATTATTAAGTGTGGCTTTTGGTGTGTTTGGTGCTGGTTTAATTGGGATGATTTCTTCAATCACAGAAGTGCAAAATACGGCGTTAATCTATTTACCTTGGCTTATTGCTATGCCGTTGATATCCATGTGGTGTTTTTTACTTGATGGTATTTTTGTTGGTGCGACCAAAGGGTCTGAGATGAGAAATTCCATGTTTATCGCGATGCTGACGTTTTTCGTTGTGTGGTGGCTAATGACGCCTTATGGTAACCATGCGTTATGGGCTGCAATTATCTCGTTTATGGGGATGCGAGGTATAAGTCTTGCGATTACTTTTTATGTTCAATGGAAAAAAGGAGTTTTCCTATCATAGGCCAAATACTCTATCATATTGATTAAAAATAATAAAAAAGGGTTAAGTAAACACTTAACCCTTTTTAGTATTTATTATATTTGAGTGTTTAAAAAAGTCGATTTAAGCCGTTAAGAGCTGCTACGCGATAGGCCTCAGCCATAGTTGGGTAGTTAAATGTAGTATTGACAAAATACTCAATAGTATTAGCGTTGCCTTTTTGTTCCATAATGGCTTGCCCGATATGAATGATTTCAGCCGCTCGCTCTCCAAAGCAGTGGATACCTAAAATTTCTTTTGTTTCTCGATGGAATAGAATTTTCAAACTACCAATATCCATTCCTGCAATCTGGGCTCTTGCTAAGTGTTTGAAAGAAGCTCGCCCTACTTCGTAAGGCACTTTCTCTGCTGTTAGCTCTTGTTCTGTTTTTCCTACTGAACTAATCTCAGGTATGGTGTAAATACCAGTAGGAATATGATCAATCAATTTGGCTTCTGATTTACCTTTTACGATGGCTTGAGCGGTAAATCGGCCTTGGTCATAAGCAGCACTAGCAAGGCTTGGGTAACCGATGACATCACCAACTGCATAAATATGATCGACATCTGTTTGGTAATTACCGTTTACTGTTAACTGTCCTCGAGAATCGGCTTCAAGTCCAACAGAAGAGAGGTTGAGTTTGTCTGTATTTCCTGTTCGACCATTGGCAAGTAAAACACAATCCGCTTTCATTTTTTTGCCAGATTCTAAATGCATAATAATGCCGTCATCAGTGGCTTCGATTTTTTTAAAGGTTTCATCATTGCGTATGACAATACCGCTATTCCAAAAATGATAAGAGAGAGCGTCGGACATTTCATTATCTAAAAATGACAGTAAACGATCTCGAGTGTTTATTAAATCAACCTTAACGCCTAATCCTCTAAATATAGACGCGTATTCACTGCCAATGACACCAGCACCATAAATAATGATATGGCGAGGGTCGTGTTTTAGTGAAAGAATGGAGTCACTATCATAAACACGGCTATGATTGAAATTAACACCGGCGGGGCGGTAAGGGCGAGATCCTGTGGCAATAATAAACTTATCAGCGGTATACGTTTCAATTGAGCCATCTTTTGCTGTCACTGCAATCGTATTTTTTTCTACAAAACTGGCTTCACCAAAGATAAGAGAGCATTGATTACGGTCGTAAAAGCCTTGTCTCATTCTTGTTTGTTTATCGATGACACTTTTTGCATGGCCTAAAATATCAGAAAAAGTAGAATGAAGACTGGTATTATTCTTACAATAAAGCGGATTTGAATTAAATTCTAGAATACGACTTACTGCATGACGAAGTGCTTTCGATGGGATAGTCCCCCAGTGTGTACAACCTCCACCGACACTTGGCTCTCTCTCAATAATTGCGACATTAAGGTTGGCTTTGGTTAGGCCCATTGCAGCACCTTCTCCTCCTGGGCCACTACCAATTACGATGGCATCAAAATGGGTTGAGCGTGTAGTGGTCGAGTTTGTCATCAGTAGCGCCTTATTATTATCAATCTCGCAACATTGCTAGCAAAGTATTTTAACCTTTTCATTCATTTGGTAAATCAAATGAGTGAGATAGAGTGGAGACGATCACGTTGTTTGCGGTAAATCATGTGATAATAGATTTCAGTATTTACAGTGGTAGCCAAAAATCGATAATGTGGACTAGCGAATAGTTTGTGATACCCACTCAATTAACTTATGCAATATATGGTAAATAATATGTATCCTGAATTTGAAGCTGATGATCTTAATGCAGTGTTAGAAGTAAAGCAGCCAGTAAGCACTAAAGGTGTAAGGGCTCAGCAAAAAGAAAGAACACGCAGAACCATTATAGATGCCGCGTTTTGCCTACTATGTGCCGAACGAGGTTTCATGAGCTTGAGTTTACGAGAAGTAACAAGAGAAGCTGGTATCGCGCCTACGTCGTTTTATCGTCATTTTAAAGATATGGATGAGCTAGGGCTGACTTTAGTTGATGAAGGTGGACTTATTTTACGTCAGTTAATGCGTCAAGCTCGTCAGCGTATTGTGGTAGAAGGGAGTGTTATCCGAACATCGGTTGAAACCTTCATGGAATTTATTGAAGGTAGTCCAAACGTATTTCGATTGTTATTACGTGAACGTTCAGGAACTTCATCTGCTTTTAGAGCAGCAGTGGCTCGTGAGATCCAACATTTTGTTGCGGAACTTACTGAATATTTGATTGCCACGACAGGTGTTGCTAGAGAAGAAGCGTCAGTTCAAGCTGAGGCGTCAGTTACCTTAGTATTCAGTTCTGGTGCGGAGGCGCTCGACCTAGATACGCCTCATAGAGATGAATTGTCAAAACGGTTAATTTTCCAATTACGTATGCTATCAAAAGGTGCTTATTGGTATCGAAAAGAAAATAAGATTTAGATGCATTGTTCACCGTGAATCAATGCCTACACGAGGTAAACAACATGACACATGAAAATAGTAGAAATGAACGTAAAACATTAGCGCTATCTGTGGTGACCGGTCTTTGTTTGAATGCCGTTTGGGTTGGATTTACGGTAACAGAAGTTACGTTCTCTATTTTTCCAATTATTGCGTTAATTTTAGCGGCTCAAGGTTTATATCAAGAATATCTACGTGAGCCTAAAGGCGATGATACATCGTTAATCGCTGTGGCTTGTTTCTTTGTCGGTCTGTTTGGTCATTCAGCTTTAGTGAAAGCTCAATACCCAGAAGTGGGTTCAAACTTTTTTTCAATCTTAGTTGCTTTGGCTCTATTACTTTGGATTGGAATTAAAGTTGGAGTATTAAAGAAAAAAGAGGCACCAACAGATTTGTAAATCTTAATTTAACGAAAATAAAAAAAAGGCTCATAATGTGATGAGCCTTTTTTAATTGATTAAATCGAGTGTTTATTTGCGCTCTAAGAATATGCCGGCTTCCATATGGTGGGTATATGGGAACTGATCAAATAAAGCAAAACGAGTAATGTTGTGTGTTTTACTTAAAATAGCAAGGTTCTCTTTTAGAGTGTCAGGATTACAAGAAATGTACATAATACGCTCATAGCCTTGTACCATCTTACAAGTGCCTTCGTCCATGCCAGAACGTGGTGGATCGACAAAGATGGTATTGCAGTTATAGCTTTTTAAATCTACATTTTGATCTTTCAAACGTCGGAATTCACGCTTTCCTTCCATTGCATCTGTAAAGTCTTCTGCCGACATACGAACAATTTGTACATTGTCTATATTATTGGCTGCAATATTATATTGAGCAGATTCTACGGATGGCTTTGCAAGTTCGGTTGCTAATACGCGATCAAAGTTTTTTGCTAATGCTAATGAAAAATTACCATTACCACAATAAAGTTCCAATAAGTCGCCTTGGCTGTCTTGCGTACAATCAACGGCCCATTCCAACATTTTTTGAGCTACAACACCGTTTGGTTGGGTAAAACTATTTTCTACTTGTTTATAAGTCAGGATGTCATCATTTACTTTTAGTTTTTCAATGACAAATTCTTGGTCTAAAACGATTTTCATTTTACGAGCACGGCCGATAAGATTTAGGTTAAAACCTTTCTCGTTTAATTGTTGTTTTAATACTGCGGCTTCTTCTTTCCAAGCATCGTCTAATTGACGGTGATAAAGCATCGAAACTAAGATTTCACCGCTTAATGTTGATAAAAAATCCACTTGGAACATCTTATAACGCAGTGTTTTACTTCCTTTTATTGCTTCTGCAAGTAGTGGCATCAAGTCGTTAATAAGACGAGTGGCGGGTAAGAAGTAATCTACACGGTACTTTTCTTTTGTTTTTTGATCGAACATGACGTAATACATATCGTCACCTTCGTGCCAAATTCGAAACTCTGCACGCATACGGTAGTTTTCAGCAGGAGAAGAAAAGACTTCCAGTTCTGGAACGTCAAATTCAGAAAACATAGCAGACAGTGCTTCTGTTTTCTCATCTAACTGTACTTGATAATTTTCTGGGTTCATGACGGGTTGTGTCATTGTCTTGCCTCACGCTGCTCAAAATAAGAGCGCCGATTTTATTCGATAGAGATCTGTTGTCCAGCATTTGTGTGTGATTGGCCGAAAGTAATTCGATCGACTATGTAACAATAAACACATAACCCTAGACAAATATAGCGTACGCCACTACTATTTCGGCCATGTTGGTGCGCTATTTTTAAATTTAATAATAGCCTGAAAAGGGAATCTGGTGTGAATCCAGAGCTGACGCGCAACGGTAAGAGAGAGCTAGGTAATAGGCATCATCCAAACGGTTGTTTTTCTGTATATAAGGATATAGGAAAAATAATGGGAAGTGACTCCCGCCTAAGTTCATTATTCTCAAGTCCGAAGACCTGCCAACAATAAGCAATACATGATGTATTGCTATATGGACTTAACGCGATGTTAGGAAAACACGGAAATGAAAAAAACTGCCCTTGCGACTGCAATAGTGTCGCTGCTTTCTCACGCCTATACCTCTCCTGCATTTGCAAAAGATTCAGTATCTGAAACAGACGAAGTGATGGTGGTTACTGCCAATCGATTTGAGCAGTCGGCTAAAGATGTGATTGCACCAATGAGTGTCGTTACAAAAGAAGATATTGTTCAGATTCAAGCTAAAACAATTACAGATATTCTCAGACTTCAACCAGGTATTGAGGTCGCGAGTAATGGTGGCATTGGTCAGAATGCATCTATATTCATGAGAGGGACTAACTCTGATCATGTTCTTGTTTTAATCGACGGTTTTAGAATGAACAGTTCCATTAAAAGTGGAATGAATATTAATAAAATACCGGTTAATCAAATTGAGCGAATAGAAATTATTCGAGGCTCAGGCGCTGTTATGTATGGTTCTGATGCGGTAGGTGGTGTAATTAATATTATTACTCGCACCGCTACGAATGATTTGTCAAAATCAGCAACGATTGGTGCAGGGAGTAATAAGTATAAAGAAGGAAACTTTGCGGCTAACACTAATGTTGGAGATAAAGGGCATTTAAAGATTGCTGCTGGCTTCACTCAAACGGAAGGGTATAACGTAAACCCGCAACCGGGATTGAATGATGGTGACAAACATGGTTTTGAAAATAACCAGTTTATGCTGAACTATGAACATCAATTTAGCTCAAACTTAAGTTTATTCACCGGTATTCGTTGGTTCAACAGCACTTCTGAATACAATCATTATACAAACACAAAATCTCAGTCTGAATCCGAATCTATGGCGTACTCAGCAAAAGTCTCTTATAAAAAAGATGCGTTGTTATCTGATTTAAGTTTCAGTTACCAAGATAATGAAACGTTAGAGTACCTTGAGAATGGGTCTTTAGATTCAGAACAAAAAATAGATCAACTTAATGCGCAATGGACAAACCAATATAAGTTAATGGATTCATGGTTTGTGAATGCAGGGATTGATTGGACAAATGAACAAGTAAAAGCTGATATTACTAACTTTTCGCATCAAGTCATTATCGATGAAGGTGAGAGTCGAATGTCGACGGGTGTGTATTTAGGGACCGAGTATCAGCTAGAGAAGTTAACCTTAGAAGCGAACACTCGATTTGATAAACATGATAAACATGATAAATACGATGAGTATGTAACTTGGGGAGTTGGTGCAAGCTATCAGATTAACGAAATTTATCGTATCAGTAGTGCGTATAATACGGCATTTAAAGCCCCATCGTTCTATGATTTATCAACGGCACCTGATTTAGAACCAGAAACATCAGATAATATTGATGTTGGGTTAGCGGCTGAATATGCATTGGTAAGTGTTAATTTGTCATTGTATAAAAACAAAGTAGATAATTTGATTATTTACTATGACGCACCAAACTACATGGGTTATAGCGCTAATGTAGATGCGGATATCAAAGGTGCAGAACTGGAATTGCTATTTGATACTGGTATTGTGTCTCATACCGTGATTGCTGAGTATAAAGATCACGAAGATACACAAGGACAACAGTTAGCACGAAGAGCGAAGCAAAACTATAAATGGATTAGTAACGTGAGTTTCGGTGATTTAGATATGAACTTGTCTTATATATACACGGGGAAACGTTCTGATCTTCCTTCTGCCCCTGGTGTAGCAACGAATTATTTAGATCCTTATTCTTTATGGACATTGGCGGGCGCTTATTGGGTAACTACCGAATTAGCAGTGCGTGGTCGAGTGGAAAATTTGCTTGATGAAGAATATGAAACCGCGGGAGGGTACAAACCTGCAGAGCGTTCTTACTATGTCAGCTTAGATTATCAATTTTAAGCATTATTATTAACCGCCTTTATTGGCGGTTTTTCTTTTCTGAGATTTATATGAAGAAGAAAGTTATTGTTAGTTGGTCATCAGGAAAAGATGCTACGTTAACGCTTATTCGATTATTGAAAAATCCTAACTTCGATGTGGTCGCACTTTATACAACATACGTAGATAATGAAGTTCCATTTCAAGTGACGCCACTATCGGTTGTTCAAATGCAGGCTGATTTAGTTAGATTACCGCTAATTTCAATTGAATTACCTACGGTGTTTCCTGCTAATAACGAATATCAACGTTTAGTGGTGGATGGATTAAAGCTGAGTGGGGTTGAATTTGATGCTGTCGCTTTTGGTGACATGTTTTGTAATGGTATTGTTGAATACCGTAAAAGCTATATAGAGAAAGCGGGATGGGAGTGTGTTTTCCCTCTTGTTGGTGAATCAAGCCGTAAATTAGCGCAAGAAATTATTGATTGTGGTATTGAGACGATTCTAGTCACCATTGACTCCTCTCAATTGAGTCATGAGTTTTGTGGGAGATTGTATGATCATCAATTATTGAATGAGCTTCCTAGAAGTGTTGATGTGTGCGGGGAAAATGGTGAGTTTCATTCCCTCGTTATTAAAGCACCATGTTTTGTGGGTTTTATTCAACTAACAGATAAACGAATAGAGGTAGGGGAGCGATTTACGCATCTACGTTATCAAGCTTCTATTTTACAACTGTAATCCAATCGGTATGATTGTATGTCTATCCCTTTTGTTATTTGAAGAGCTTGTGGTTCCAATATGCCAAAAAACATCTTAATTTTTGACTCAGGTATCGGTGGTTTATCCGTATTTAAAGATATTAGATATCAAATTCCTTTGGCAAAGTATATTTATGCTTTTGATAATGCAGGCTTTCCTTATGGAGAGTTAACAGAAGATATCTTAATAGAAAGAACATCTTATATTATTCAAAAGCTTTGTCATCGACATAAAATAGATATCGTTGTTATTGCCTGTAATACAGCAAGTACAGTGGTGTTACCTACATTAAGAACACTTCTCTCTATTCCAGTTGTTGGGGTTGTTCCTGCTATTAAACCAGCAGCGCTTGTTTCTCAAAAAATAGGATTACTTGCTACTCCTGCAACTATTAAACGAAGTTATACGTTTGACTTAATTAAATCATTTGCATCAATTTCAGATGTGAAGTTATTAGGGTCGACTCGATTAGTTGAAATGGCTGAAGAGAAAATGGTAGGCATACCTGTCAATTTAATTGAACTTGATGAGATTCTAAAGTCTTGGAAAGGTCAGGTTGATTGTATTGTACTTGGTTGTACGCATTTTCCTTTTCTACGTAAAGAAATCAAAGAAATTCTTGGCCGTAACGTATTACTGATAGATTCAGGAGAAGCAATAGCAAGAAGAGTGAAGCAATTATTAGGGAGTGTTGACGCTAATAAAGGAGATCATTTGTTTGGGGAAGTTTATTGTAGTGCCTCAACAAAAAATGAAGAGGCACTAAATAAGACTTTCAAAGAATTAGATTTTAATCCTCTTCAGACTCTAGGCTACCCGAAGTCTTTGGATCGTTAGCAATGCGAACTTTTAAAGTACGTTGATCAAATTCGTTATTGTTTAAGTTTTCAATAACATTATCAGCGTCCTTTGTTGCCACAACAACAAAACCAAATCCTCTACGTTTACCTGTACGTTTGTCTTTCATCAGACGAACAGCAAACACATCACCAAATTCAGAAAATAAATCTTTTACATCTGATTCATTCGCTCGATAAGGAAGGTTACCTACATAAAGGGTAGTACTCGCTTGATCTGAAGTATCAGCACTAGAAATAGTGTCTGTTACTGTTTTAGATTTAGACGGTGCTTTATTAATGAATAAAAGAGTAAAACCTGTAATTACTGCGCCGAAAGCAAAAGCAAATGCAGGAGATACCGATGGAAATACAGAGATTGCACCTGCACCAAGTACAGCAATAGCAATGATAATTATATTTGAGTTAGTAGATTTCATGATAAGTAATGTCTAGTTAAAATAAGTGAAAAAATGATGAATTAACAATAAAATCACATTGATACTACTTATATTATTTATCAATTGCCAACTAATTAAGCCAATGATCATTTGTTGTAGGGCTTTTGTTTGAAAAAAAGTGATCTGTGTAGAAAATAATCACTTAAAAGATAATCGTTAAAAAGTACTTGCCAATAAGTGTGAGGGACTTATAATGCGCCCCGTTCCCAAGGATAAAGCGAAAGCAAAATCTCATGAGAACGTTAAGTTTTTAAGCCTTTTAAATTACTTTTAATTAGGGCTTGACTTAAAATTAAGGCTCTGTATTATACGCAGCCTAAGCAACGAAATGGAAACGTTAAGTTGTTGAAATAAAACGCTCTTTAACAATTTAACCAAATCAATCTGTGTGGGCACTTGTGAGTTGATAATCACTAGTTTGCATTTACTTTTCGAAGTGAATACAAACAAAAATAATCAATGAACTGAGTGACTACACAAAATTACTTTTATGTAAGAAATCAGTATAAATCATTGAGCCGGTTTTGTTTCTGCTGAAACAAACCAAAAAACTTTAATTGAAGAGTTTGATCATGGCTCAGATTGAACGCTGGCGGCAGGCCTAACACATGCAAGTCGAGCGGTAACAGGAATTAGCTTGCTAATTCGCTGACGAGCGGCGGACGGGTGAGTAATGCCTGGGAATATGCCTTGATGTGGGGGATAACTATTGGAAACGATAGCTAATACCGCATAATGTCTTCGGACCAAAGAGGGGGATCTTCGGACCTCTCGCGTCAAGATTAGCCCAGGTGAGATTAGCTAGTTGGTGGGGTAAGAGCTCACCAAGGCGACGATCTCTAGCTGGTCTGAGAGGATGATCAGCCACACTGGAACTGAGACACGGTCCAGACTCCTACGGGAGGCAGCAGTGGGGAATATTGCACAATGGGCGAAAGCCTGATGCAGCCATGCCGCGTGTATGAAGAAGGCCTTCGGGTTGTAAAGTACTTTCAGTCGTGAGGAAGGGTGTGCAGTTAATAGCTGTACATCTTGACGTTAGCGACAGAAGAAGCACCGGCTAACTCCGTGCCAGCAGCCGCGGTAATACGGAGGGTGCGAGCGTTAATCGGAATTACTGGGCGTAAAGCGCATGCAGGTGGTTCATTAAGTCAGATGTGAAAGCCCGGGGCTCAACCTCGGAACCGCATTTGAAACTGGTGAACTAGAGTGCTGTAGAGGGGGGTAGAATTTCAGGTGTAGCGGTGAAATGCGTAGAGATCTGAAGGAATACCAGTGGCGAAGGCGGCCCCCTGGACAGACACTGACACTCAGATGCGAAAGCGTGGGGAGCAAACAGGATTAGATACCCTGGTAGTCCACGCCGTAAACGATGTCTACTTGGAGGTTGTGGCCTTGAGCCGTGGCTTTCGGAGCTAACGCGTTAAGTAGACCGCCTGGGGAGTACGGTCGCAAGATTAAAACTCAAATGAATTGACGGGGGCCCGCACAAGCGGTGGAGCATGTGGTTTAATTCGATGCAACGCGAAGAACCTTACCTACTCTTGACATCTACAGAATTCGCTAGAGATAGCTTAGTGCCTTCGGGAACTGTAAGACAGGTGCTGCATGGCTGTCGTCAGCTCGTGTTGTGAAATGTTGGGTTAAGTCCCGCAACGAGCGCAACCCTTATCCTTGTTTGCCAGCACGTAATGGTGGGAACTCCAGGGAGACTGCCGGTGATAAACCGGAGGAAGGTGGGGACGACGTCAAGTCATCATGGCCCTTACGAGTAGGGCTACACACGTGCTACAATGGCGCATACAGAGGGCTGCAAGCTAGCGATAGTGAGCGAATCCCAAAAAGTGCGTCGTAGTCCGGATCGGAGTCTGCAACTCGACTCCGTGAAGTCGGAATCGCTAGTAATCGTGAATCAGAATGTCACGGTGAATACGTTCCCGGGCCTTGTACACACCGCCCGTCACACCATGGGAGTGGGCTGCAAAAGAAGTGGGTAGTTTAACCTTTCGGGGAGGACGCTCACCACTTTGTGGTTCATGACTGGGGTGAAGTCGTAACAAGGTAGCCCTAGGGGAACCTGGGGCTGGATCACCTCCTTAACGATAGATTGCGATTTATGAGTGTTCACACAGATTGATTAGGTTTTAATAAGTTGAAGTGACAGAGCTTTAATTAATGATTTCGATTATTGATTAAAGCTTTTTGCTTTAAGCTCTTTAACAATTTGGAAAGCTGACTGATTTAACTAACTTACGAGTTAGATAAATCAAAATTTAAAAGTTCTTAATATCTTTTGTTTATCTTTAGATAAACAAATTAAAAACACATTCAAGTGTTCTTGTATTTTGAATCCGGCGAAAAACCAGAACTCTCAATGAAGAGTTCAACCTTGGTTGTTTATGCCATACGAAACCTCTTGGGGTTGTATGGTTAAGTGACTAAGCGTACACGGTGGATGCCTTGGCAGTCAGAGGCGATGAAAGACGTATTAACTTGCGATAAGCCCAGATTAGGTAGTAAAAACCTTTTGAGTCTGGGATTTCTGAATGGGGAAACCCACTAGCATAAGCTAGTATCGCTGCGTGAATACATAGCGCAGCGAAGCAAACCGGGAGAACTGAAACATCTAAGTACCCCGAGGAAGAGAAATCAACCGAGATCCCGAAAGTAGCGGCGAGCGAAATTGGGTTAGCCCTTAAGTTGTTAATGAGACAGGTGAAGCCTCTGGAAAGTGGCGCGATACAAGGTGATAGCCCTGTAACCGACATCTCATCATCAGTGAAAACGAGTAAGGCGGGACACGTGATATCCTGTCTGAATATGGGGGGACCATCCTCCAAGGCTAAATACTACTGACTGACCGATAGTGAACCAGTACCGTGAGGGAAAGGCGAAAAGAACCCCTGTGAGGGGAGTGAAATAGAACCTGAAACCGTGTACGTACAAGCAGTAGGAGCATACTTGTTATGTGACTGCGTACCTTTTGTATAATGGGTCAGCGACTTATATTCAGTGGCAAGGTTAACCGTTTAGGGGAGCCGTAGGGAAACCGAGTCTTAACTGGGCGTTCAGTCTCTGGATATAGACCCGAAACCAAGTGATCTAGCCATGGGCAGGTTGAAGGTTGAGTAACATCAACTGGAGGACCGAACCGACTAATGTTGAAAAATTAGCGGATGACTTGTGGCTAGGGGTGAAAGGCCAATCAAACTTGGAGATAGCTGGTTCTCCCCGAAATCTATTTAGGTAGAGCCTCGGACGAATACTACTGGGGGTAGAGCACTGTTAAGGCTAGGGGGTCATCCCGACTTACCAACCCTTTGCAAACTCCGAATACCAGTAAGTAATATCCGGGAGACACACGGCGGGTGCTAACGTCCGTCGTGGAGAGGGAAACAACCCAGACCGCCAGCTAAGGTCCCAAAGTTATAGCTAAGTGGGAAACGATGTGGGAAGGCTCAGACAGCCAGGATGTTGGCTTAGAAGCAGCCATCATTTAAAGAAAGCGTAATAGCTCACTGGTCGAGTCGGCCTGCGCGGAAGATGTAACGGGGCTAAGCTATACACCGAAGCTGCGGCAGTGCAATTTATTGTGCTGGGTAGGGGAGCGTTCTGTAAGCCGTTGAAGGTGTGCTGTAAGGCATGCTGGAGGTATCAGAAGTGCGAATGCTGACATGAGTAACGATAAAGGGGGTGAAAAACCCCCTCGCCGGAAGACCAAGGGTTCCTGTCCAACGTTAATCGGGGCAGGGTAAGTCGACCCCTAAGGCGAGGCCGAAAGGCGTAGTCGATGGGAAACGGGTTAATATTCCCGTACTTCTTATAATTGCGATGGGGGGACGGAGAAGGCTAGGTAGGCTTGGCGACGGTCGTCCAAGTTCAAGTGCGTAGGCTAAGAGTTTAGGTAAATCCGGACTCTTGTTAGGCTGAGACACGATGTCGAGCACCTACGGGTGTGAAGCTATTGATGCCATGCTTCCAGGAAAAGCCTCTAAGCTTCAGGTTATAAGAAATCGTACCCCAAACCGACACAGGTGGTCGAGTAGAGAATACTAAGGCGCTTGAGAGAACTCGGGTGAAGGAACTAGGCAAAATGGTACCGTAACTTCGGGAGAAGGTACGCTCCTAGCGGTGATGAGACTTGCTCTCTAAGCTGCCGGGAGTCGCAGATACCAGGTGGCTGCAACTGTTTATTAAAAACATAGCACTGTGCTAAATCGTAAGATGACGTATACGGTGTGACGCCTGCCCGGTGCTTGAAGGTTAATTGATGGGGTTAGACTTCGGTCGAAGCTCTTGATCGAAGCCCAAGTAAACGGCGGCCGTAACTATAACGGTCCTAAGGTAGCGAAATTCCTTGTCGGGTAAGTTCCGACCTGCACGAATGGCGTAATGATGGCCACGCTGTCTCCACCCGAGACTCAGTGAAATTGAAATCGCTGTGAAGATGCAGTGTACCCGCGGCTAGACGGAAAGACCCCGTGAACCTTTACTACAGCTTGGCACTGAACATTGACCCTACATGTGTAGGATAGGTGGGAGCCTTTGAAGCAAGTACGCTAGTATTTGTGGAGGCAATCTTGAAATACCACCCTTGTATGCTTGATGTTCTAACGTTGGCCCCTTATCGGGGTTGCGGACAGTGCCTGGTGGGTAGTTTGACTGGGGCGGTCTCCTCCCAAAGAGTAACGGAGGAGCACGAAGGTGGGCTAAACACGGTTGGACATCGTGTGGTTAGTGCAATGGCATAAGCCCGCTTGACTGCGAGAATGACAATTCGAGCAGGTGCGAAAGCAGGTCATAGTGATCCGGTGGTTCTGAATGGAAGGGCCATCGCTCAACGGATAAAAGGTACTCCGGGGATAACAGGCTGATACCGCCCAAGAGTTCATATCGACGGCGGTGTTTGGCACCTCGATGTCGGCTCATCACATCCTGGGGCTGAAGTCGGTCCCAAGGGTATGGCTGTTCGCCATTTAAAGTGGTACGCGAGCTGGGTTTAGAACGTCGTGAGACAGTTCGGTCCCTATCTGCCGTGGGCGTTGGATGATTGAAAGGGGCTGCTCCTAGTACGAGAGGACCGGAGTGGACGAACCTCTGGTGTTCGGGTTGTTACGCCAGTAGCATTGCCCGGTAGCTAAGTTCGGGATCGATAAACGCTGAAAGCATCTAAGCGTGAAGCGAGCCTTGAGATGAGTCATCCCTGATACTTTAAGTATCCTAAAGGGTTGTTGAAGACTACGACGTTGATAGGCAGGGTGTGTAAGTGCTGCGAGGCATTGAGCTAACCTGTACTAATTGCCCGTGAGGCTTAACCATACAACACCCAAGGGGTTTTGAACGGATTTAAGATAGCAAGAAACAGATTGAATGTGATTAAGAACACAATACAGCTTTCCGAATTAAAGAATTTGCTTGGCGACCATAGCGTTATGGACCCACCTGATCCCATGCCGAACTCAGAAGTGAAACGTAATAGCGCCGATGGTAGTGTGGGGTCTCCCCATGTGAGAGTAGGACATCGCCAGGCTTGAATTAAGTTTTTATCTTTTTTAGAAGATGAAGACAAAGAATAAAACGCTGACACGTTTTATTTAAGTAATAGCATAATGCTGAATAGACACTGCGGAGTGGTAGTTCAGTTGGTTAGAATACCGGCCTGTCACGCCGGGGGTCGCGGGTTCGAGTCCCGTCCACTCCGCCACTATTTAAAAAGCCCTAATCTTACGATTAGGGCTTTTTTTCGTCTATATAAAATAAATATTGATTAATCAGTGGGTAAGCGGTAAGCGTGCGGGGAACTACACCTTGTCTTTTACATTCCAAGGTAAAAGTGAATCGATATCTGGCGATCCAACACATAAACGATCTAGACAATACCTAATATAATCGTAAGGGATTAATCCGTTTGCCTTTGCTGTTTCTACAATGCTGTAAAGCATTGCACTTGAATCTGCACCAGCCGTTGAACCCGAAAATAACCAGTTTTTCCGGCCGATAACAAACGGTTTAACCGCTCGCTCTGCTCGATTGTTATCAATAGATAACAATCCATCATCAATATAACGAACTAATTTATCCCATTGATTTAATGTATAGCTAATCGCCTCACCTAATTTTGTTTTAGGTGATACTCGACTAACTGCGCTATCAAGCCAATCACGGAGCTCTTTAAGTAAATCGCGGGCTTCTGTCTGCCTAGCAACATACTTGGCTTCAGGGGAAGCCTCTTTTAATAACGATTCGATCCGGTATAGCTTTTGGATTTTACTCAATACCCAATCTGCACTCCCTGTTTTCCCTTTTACTTGAACACGTTGAGCCTCAATAAATCGTCGACGTGCGTGTGCCCAACAGCCAACTAAAATCGCTTCAGTTTGTTCATAACCTTGGTAACCATCGGTATGTAAATACCCGTTATAACCTTTTAAAAAGTTAACTGGATGGTAGCCATGCCTGCTAGATTGATAATCATAAAGTACAATTCCAGGCAAAACACCAGAGCCTGGAGAATCATAGCCAGAGCAGTAGACCCACATATAACATTTTGCTTTTTCAACATCCAACACATTTACCGTTGTTTCATCACAATGCAGAGTGGGTTGTTCAAGCAAAATACGATGTAACTCGTTATTAAGAGGGGTAAATAGTACCGAGCATTTTATTAACCAATCCGCCATCGTTCGCCGTCCAATAATGATACCCCATTGCTGAAATAACGTTTCTTGACGATAAAGTGGAAGACTGTATTGAAATTTAGCCGTAATAATTTGAGCAAGTAAACTTGCGGTCGCAATCCCTTTAGGGATTGGTGACGCTGGCATTGGGGCTTGTTTAATGTCTACTGAAGTATTGTGTTTTTCACAATTTCGGCAAGCATATTTAGGACGAACATGTTGAATAACTTCCACTTTAGCTGGTACAAATTCCAACTTTTCACTGATGTCTTTACCCATCGCATGCATCTCTAGACCGCAACACTTACAAGTTTTATCTTTTATGTCGTGGATAATAACAGTACGCGGTAAGTCTTCAGGTAAGCGTTGGCGTTTTGGCTTTTGACGAGTGTAGGTAATCGTTTGTGTGTCATCATTTTCAATGATGATTTCTTCTTCTGTTTCATTGAATAAATCAAATTGAGTCGAGTCAGATTCACTGCTTTTACCAAAGCGCTGATGTTGAGCCAGCCGAAATTGCTCTAGAAGACGGTTATATTTATTTTCAAGCTGAAGCACAAGTGCTTTCAGCTCGTCAATGGTATCAGGAAGTGGTTTTATTTTATCAGTCATGTAGATGACTATATAACGATAATACAGGTAATCAATCGGTTGCCTCCTATTCTTGACTGAGAATCAACTATTTAAAGGGTTGTTTGATAATGTACCGGTTGATGTCCTAAGATATCAAAACCTTGTAATAGCAGTGTCAGTTGCTGCTCTGATAATGCTAACGTATCGTTATTTATATTTCGTGGCCATTTGAAGCGGTCTTCATCTAATCGCTTGTACCATAAAGCGAATCCTGTTTTATCCCAATACAATATTTTGAGTTTATCACGAGGCTTATTGCAAAATATAAATAGAGCATCACTAAACGGTGATAGTTGCATTTCTTGCTCAACAATCACGACAAGGCCATTAATGGCCTTGCGAAAATCGACAAAATCACGATGAAGATAAATGGTGGAAACATCAGTAAATACATTCATGATTGATACCCTTTTAATAAGAGTCCTATCCAGTGAGGTTCAGTATTAGCTGGCAATGTTAATCGCAATTTTCCGATAGAAAGTTGAATATCTGGTAATTGTGGAGTGGCGATGATAGTTGATGTTAACGCTTCTACTTTCAAGAAAGTAGAAGCGTTAATCTTTTGTTTCCATCGTGCTTTACGTGCACTAAATGTCTTTGGCAGAATATTATGGTTACGACAAAATTCAGCGGCACTAAGCTTGCTAGATTGCTGAGATTCAAATAGAGCGTGCCATTGCTCTGGTGTTCTCTTTTTATCTTTTTGCATAATTACGTTCTCGTTAAATGAAAGATCGTAAGATACGCATAATGAATTTTATTTGTTAGGTGTAGTTCCCCGCACGCTTACATCAGTGGTGTTTTAGCTATGTTGATGACGTAGATTAATAATGTTTAGATAAAGAAAGAGGCCTTAATAAGCCTCTTTTAATTATAAAATTTGATTTAGTATGTGGTCGGCTTTTATTCGTTTAATGCGTTTTATTAAACGCTTTACAGGGATGGGATAAGATTCTAGTTTATCGACTTGTTTGTAAGAACCGACTAATTGAGTATGTTGAAGTATTACCTTTAGTTCGGATTCTTTTTCGGTGATTAGCAATTTTTCTGGATCTTGTAATAACAACCCATTTTCTAGGTCTAATTTCCAAGCTCTTGGGTTTAAATTACTACCAGTGATTAGGGTGAATTCATTATCAACCCACAAACCTTTTAAGTGAAAACTATTATTCTCATGTTTCCATAAATGGATTGATAGCTGTCGACTTGCAATAGATGTCTCATTTGATTTTGCAAAGTGTCGAAGGTTCATCTCATATAAATAGGGAAGTCCTGCTATCGTTCTAAAATCCTCTTCTGGAGCGATATAGAAGTCGTTAGCTGTTTTGTCACCAACGATAATAGTCACTTTCACTCCTCGACGGAGTGCTTTTTTTAGTTCTTTCGCAATCTGTTTTGGAAAGTTGAAATAAGGAGTACATATTGTTATTTCACTTACCGCAGATGCAAGCAATAATTGTATGTATTTGTTTAAGCGGTTACCTTTGCGACCTAAACCAATTAAAGGTGTAACACCAACTTCACCTACTTTTCTTGTTTGAGGTATAAATTGGTAATTTACAATGCTTAATTGTTGCCTTAGCTCTTTGATTGCAGGCTTTAATGATTTTGTATCTGGTCGATTGGCCTGTGATAAGCAATTTACAGCGTCACTAGCTACAAGTGTTTTGGAGATAAGTGACACCATAGAATTGGCTAAGAATGTATTGTTCAGTATATGGTATCGATCAAAGCGATATTTATCTTTATGAGCAAGATATACATCATTTAAGCTTGCGCCACTATAAACGACGGTATCATCAAAAATAAAGCCTTTAAGGTGTAGGACACCGAAAACTTCTTTATTCCTTACAGGTACACCTAATACATTTATTGGGTACTTGTAAGTTTCGGAAAATTCACGATAGAGAGCAGCATTACCATCGCTTTTTTCGGCACCAATTAAGCCTCTTTGTGCTCTGTGCCAATCAACTAGAACATTCACATCTAATGATGGTTGTTTTTGTTTTGCTTCATATAATGCGGTGAAAATTTCTCTACCTGCATCATCATTTTCAAGATATAGAGCCACAATGTAGATGCGTTTTGTAGCTTTTTTTATTTGGTTTAATAGTTCATACCGAAAATCTTCAGCTGTATGAAGGGTCTTTATATTCTCAGGATGTTGAGACAACATAGGGAGTTTACGTAGCTGCTCTTTACTTTCATGAGTTGTTGAGTTCATAACTAGTCATTAAATTATCAATATAATATTCGATATTTTAGCAAATTTAAGTCAAAATGCCGAGATTAATGTCGAATACTTAATCTTTTTTATATCGTAGAAGATGAAGTTTTTTTCCTGAATTTGAGTATCGTTCAAATTTGGACCTAATAACATTTGGAGTGAACTTTGACTCTGCGATGATAAAGTGGTTTTGAGTATAAAAAGATAAAAGAGAGGGTTCACAAAAACAATAGCAATTTTGAATATTATCTATACGAGTCATGATTTCTTTTAAGAAATAGTTACCTAGTTTTTTTCTTCTTCTATTCTCAATTATCATCATACCGGTTAAGAAATTACAATCTTGATAAGTCTTTATACGGACAGAACCTATGATTTTCTTGTCGTCTTCAAGTATTAATATTTCTTCTTTCCCTTTAGGTTTGCCTGATGGGTAATTCTCTTTATAAATCTTATGAAGAAGAGGTAAGCGCATTTTGTTTAAGTGAGAAACAGTAAGATTCATTCGTTGGATTCTATGTAGATTGTATTCATTGCGTTAGAATGTACTTAATCTAACCTATGAAATAAAGTGATATGAATATTTTATTAAATAAAAATCTTCGCCCTTTTAATAGTTTTTCTATTGACGTTAATGCGGATGTTATTATCGAAGCAAATTCAATAAATGATTTTATTGATATATGGTCAAATGACGATTATCGCTCATCGATTAAGTTACCATTAGGGCGAGGCAGTAACACTTTATTTTGTAATGATTTTTCTGGTGTTATTGTACTTAACCGAATTTTGGGTAAAGAAGTAACGGAAACAGAAACTGATTATTTATTATCTGTTTCAAGCGGCGAAGATTGGCCTAGTTTTGTTAAGTGGTGTGTAGAGCATAATTACAATGGTATTGAAAATCTTGCAATGATCCCTGGTTGTGTAGGATCTGCTCCTATTCAAAATATTGGTGCATACGGTTTAGAGTTTAAAGATGTTTGTGATTATGTTGAGTATTTAGATTTAGAATCATTGAACATTAAACGTTTATCAAAAAGTGAATGTGATTTTGGTTATAGAGATTCAATTTTCAAGAAATCATTAAAAGATAAAGTAATCATTACATCTGTCGGTTTTAAATTATCAAAATCGTGGGCCCCACTTTTGACGTATGGGCCGCTTGCTGATTTAAGTAGTGTGGTAGGAGTAACCGCTGAATCTGTATTTAAAGCTATTTGTGATATTCGCTCTCTTAAATTACCCAATCCTGAAGTGCTTGGGAATGCCGGTAGTTTTTTTAAAAATCCTATCGTATCAGATGAATGTTATTTAAAACTATCGAAAAATTTTCCTACTCTGCCTGCATATACCGTCTCTGATGGAAAGAAAATATCTGCAGGTTGGTTGATAGATCACGCGGGACTTAAAGGTTTCTCGATTAACGATGCCCAAGTGCATAAAGAACAAGCTCTTGTACTAATCAACAATGGAAATGCAACATCGAAAGATATTTTAGAGTTAGCTCGCCATGTTCAAAAAACAATTTTTGATATTTATCATATAGAGTTGGAACATGAAGTTCGATTTTATTTTTCGGGCAAAGAAACGTCACTCTCGGAGTTGTTTGAATGAAGGAACACTTGAAAAAGCTAGAAATATTGAAGGCGCTCAGTGATGGTTCTTTTCATTCAGGTGAGGACTTAGGTGATGACATTGGCGTATCCAGAGCTGCCATAAGCAAGCATATCAAGGGGATTCAGGAGTGGGGATTATCAATATATAGAATTCAGGGTAAAGGTTATGCTTTATCTTCTCCTTTAGAATTACTCTCAGTAGATCAGGTAATATGTAAGGATCTGCCACAAACTTCAATTCTTGGTGTTGTTGATTCTACAAATCAGTTCTTATTGGACCAAATGACTGTGCTTAAAAAAGGGCAATCTTGCTTTGCTGAATATCAAGTGGCAGGGCGAGGAAGGAGAGGTCGAACATGGGTATCTCCATTCGGTAGTAATATCTACTGTTCTATATTCTGGAGATTTGATAATGGACTTGCCGCAACCATGGGATTAAGTTTAGCAATTGGAATTGCTGTTGTTGACGCCCTAGAAGTTATTGGTTGTAAAGGCTTAAAGCTGAAATGGCCGAATGATATTTATTGGAATGAATTAAAGTTAGCAGGTGTTCTTATTGAGCTTTCCGGTCAATCAGGAGGAAGTGCAGATGTGGTTATTGGAATTGGCATCAATATAGAGTTGAATGAAAAATCTGCTTTAGTGATTGATCAACCTTGGGTTGATTTGATGACTATATTAGGTGAAAGGAACATCAGGAATAAGCTTGCGAGTGAATTATTAGTATCCTTAAATAAAACATTACTTGAGTTTGAGCATTCGGGGCTACAGTCTTTCATCAACCGATGGAAAGAACTTGATAATTTTATAGATGAAAGCATCACGCTTACCATGGGTAGCCAATCTATTCATGGTGTTTGTCGAGGTATAAATTCGCAAGGTGCGATATTGCTTGAACGTAACTGTATCGTCGAATCTTATTTCGGTGGTGAGATTTCAGTTAGAAAAGCGTGATTATTTTTTTATCGATACGTATTCAATAGAATGATGTTCACCTTTCGTTAGAATTAAACTGGCTCTTTCTTTGGTAGGTAATATATTTTCAGTTAAATTTAATCCATTGATGGTATTCCAAATATGCTCTGCTTTTTCAATGGATTTTTCAATGGATAATCCTGTGTAGTGTGAGAAGTAAGAATTATCTTTTTTGAATGTACTGATTCTTAATTTAAGAAAACGATCTACATACCACTGTTTTAGTAATATGGGTGCCGCATCGACATAAATCGAAAAATCAAGAAAATCAGAAACGAAAGTATTATGGTTATCGTGAGGGTAATCACTGCCATTTTGAAGTACATTTAAGCCTTCAATTATTAGTATGTCAGGTTTATTAATTACTTTTTTTTCATTTGTCACATCGTAGGTCAAATGCGAATATACTGGTGCTTTTACGTTTGCCTTACCTGATTTTATATCTGAAACAAAGGAAACTAAGGTTTGAATATCATAAGATTCAGGAAATCCCTTCTTATGCATAATATTATGTTCATTTAAATATTTGTTGGGATATAAAAATCCATCAGTGGTTACTAGCTGAGTGCTCAATTCTGGAAGCAATTGAGTTAATAGCGTTTGTAAAATACGAGCTGTCGTACTTTTACCAACAGCAACGCTTCCCGCGATACCAATAATGAATGGAGATTGGAAGCCTTTGTTTAAAAGGAAGTTATCGAGGATAATATTTTTTTGTTGATAGCTTTCTATATGTAATTGGATCAAACGTATCAACGGCAAATATATTTCTGAGACTTCATTTATATTTATATTTTCATTAATCCCTCGTAATGCCATTAATTCGATTTCTGTGAGCGTTAAAGGTATTGAATTACGTAATTCTGCCCAGCTCTTTCGAGTGAAATTTAGGTATGGATTCACAATACTTACCAGATGATTAAATGAATTTGAACAATACAGTAAGGCATAAGAATAAAAAAGTAGCCTAGGTTTGTTTTTAAGAAAGTTTGAGTGAAAAAAGCTTATTTAACCTGAATTCTGGATAAAACATGCTTTAAGCGAGGATTAGTTCAAATTCACATTCTGATAGCTTAATTCGTGGCTTTTGTTTTTTTAAACAATAAGCCACAACGCCTGAAATTACATTTAGCATGAAACCAGTCACGCTACGATGACGGCTATGTTCAATTTGAGAGATATTCTTCAATTGGTCATTTATCGTTTCGATAATGTATCTCTTTGATAACATAGCCTTATCAAAAGCACTTATCTCTTTTGCTTTCATGTTTTTTCGCGAGGTAGTCACTAAATCGACATCAGAGTTCTTTAAGCTCTCACTCAACTTTTTACCTATGTACCCTTTATCAGCGTACAATTTCCCCGAGAGTTCTTTGCATAAATCAGGTACAGGAGTCCTATCATTTACATTGCCAGCTGTGATTTTCAGCGAAATAATTTCTCCAAGATGGTTAATCAATAAATGAAGTTTGAAGCCGAAAAACCATCCCATGGTACCTTTTCCTCTTTTCGCAACACCATCAAAGACTTTATGGCGAGGAATTCGAATGTTATGGCATACTTTAAGACTCGTGGAGTCAACAAAAGCAATGCCAGTCGGCTTACCTTTGATAGATTGAAAATAGGCACACATTGGGGCGATTAGGCTAGGCATTTTGCTCACAAATCGAGTGTAGCTAAGTAAATTTGGAAAGTATCCTTTCCAATATTGATGAACTAACCCGATATAGAAGTTCTTGAAATCTCTATGATTTGATTGATGAAAAGCGATGACAATAGTCATACATTCACTAGTAGACATTACTGACTGACGTTTTCTTTTTCTCTCACTAGCCTCAACAAGGTATTTTTCCCATTGAGATAAGAATTGATAACAAAAATCATCGACATCACAAAATATATCAACTAATTTATTCATCTTGCCCACCTTTTAAAATACGTTCAAATAATTCTTGGTCGAAAGATCTGATCGTTAGGTGGGCAATTAGTTCAGCCTTATCCAGAATTCAGGTTATTTATTCTAGTTAATGTAAAAAAGAACAGATTATTGAAATTTTCGGTTGCATGATATTTCCATATTAACTAGAATGCGCACCAATTGTGCCGACTTAGCTCAGTAGGTAGAGCAACTGACTTGTAATCAGTAGGTCACCAGTTCGACTCCGGTAGTCGGCACCATTTCTTTTTATGTTTAATATAAAGAAATAAAAATGTGGAGGGGTTCCCGAGTGGCCAAAGGGAGCAGACTGTAAATCTGCCGCGAAAGCTTCGATGGTTCGAATCCGTCCCCCTCCACCATATTCAAGGTTAAATAGTTCTGTCGAATGACATGCGTGCATCGTATAATGGCTATTACCTCAGCCTTCCAAGCTGATGATGCGGGTTCGATTCCCGCTGCACGCTCCATCTTCTCTATTTATCCTTTATAACTTCAAATATATTTTTATTGGTTACGTGGCCATATAAAGCCACCAATAGCCGTACCTAGAGGGACTATCCATGTCTAAAGAAAAATTTGAACGTACGAAACCGCACGTAAACGTTGGTACAATCGGCCACGTTGACCACGGTAAAACAACTCTAACTGCTGCTATCTGTACTACACTTGCAAAAATTTACGGTGGCGTAGCTAAAGATTTCGCATCAATCGATAACGCTCCTGAAGAGCGCGAGCGTGGTATCACAATCTCAACTTCTCACGTTGAGTACGATACTCCTGCACGTCACTATGCACACGTTGACTGTCCTGGACACGCCGATTATGTTAAAAACATGATCACTGGTGCTGCTCAAATGGATGGTGGTATCCTAGTTGTTGCTGCAACTGATGGCCCTATGCCACAAACACGTGAGCACATCCTACTTGGTCGTCAAGTTGGTATTCCTTTCATCGTTGTGTTCATGAACAAATGTGACATGGTTGATGATGAAGAACTTCTTGAGCTAGTAGAAATGGAAGTTCGTGAACTTCTTTCTGAATACGATTACCCAGGTGATGATTTACCAGTAATCCAAGGTTCAGCTCTTGGCGCTCTAAACGGCGAAAAACAATGGGAAGATAAAATCATTGAGCTTGCAGAAGCTCTAGATACATATATTCCTCTTCCTGAACGTGCTGTTGACATGCCTTTCCTACTTCCTATTGAAGATGTATTCTCAATTCAAGGTCGTGGTACAGTTGTTACTGGTCGTATCGAACGTGGTATTCTACGTGTAGGCGACGAAGTAGAAATCATTGGTATCAAAGAAACTACAGTTTCTACATGTACTGGTGTTGAAATGTTCCGTAAACTGCTTGACGAAGGTCGTGCTGGTGAGAACGTTGGTGCACTTCTACGTGGTACTAAGCGTGATGACGTTGAACGTGGCCAAGTACTTGCTGCTAAAGGTTCAATCAACCCACACACTAAATTTGAGTCAGAAGTATACGTTCTTTCTAAAGATGAAGGCGGCCGTCATACTCCTTTCTTCAAAGGCTACCGTCCACAGTTCTACTTCCGTACAACGGATGTAACTGGTGATATCACACTTCCTGAAGGTGTTGAAATGGTAATGCCTGGTGATAACGTTCAAATGACGGTTGAGCTAATTGCTCCAATCGCAATGGACGAAGGTCTACGCTTCGCAATCCGTGAAGGTGGCCGTACAGTTGGTGCTGGTGTTGTTGCTAAAATCTTCGCTTAAGATTTGACTAAGTACTAGCAAAAAGGGCATCATTTGATGCCCTTTTTCTGCGTTGTATTGTGTGTTGTTTTATCTGCACCTTGATTTTTTAAGAAAATGCAGAGTACAGCGCAGATAAATTAGCAAATCGCTGGTTTATAGGATGAAGAGAGTAGGGTATATTTACTCTTGTTTTTGAATTTCTGTCTAATGATGGAAAATGATTTTAGTTATGTCACAGGTTGGTTTTATGAAAACAAATACTGAGACGACAGAAACTTCAGGCGCAGTTGATACAATAAAGTGGTTACTAGTTTTAGTTCTACTTTCTGCTGCGGTAATTGGTAATTATTTACTAGCTGATTTGTCTGTTGTTATTCGAGCTGCCGGCGTAGTTGCATTAATTGCTGCTGCTGGTGGTATTGCTGCCTTCACAGCAAAAGGTCAAACTGCAATTGAATTTGCTCGCGAATCAAGAATGGAAGTACGTAAGGTTGTTTGGCCTACACGGCAAGAAACAACACAAACAACTTTCATTGTTCTTGCTGTATGTATCGTAATGGCTCTTATTTTATGGGGTATTGATGGTATTATGGTAAGACTAATTGGCTTAATCACAGGTGTTTGAGGATAAGTGATCATGAGTGAAGCTCCAAAGAAACGTTGGTATGTAGTTCAAGCCTTTTCAGGGTTTGAAGGTCGTGTATCTCAATCGTTACGCGAATATATTAAAATGCATAACATGGAAGAGTTATTTGGCGAAGTACTTGTACCAACTGAAGAAGTGGTAGAAATGCGTGCCGGTCAGCGTCGTAAAAGCGAACGTAAATTTTTCCCTGGTTACGTGTTAGTGCAAATGATCATGAATGATGAATCATGGTACTTGGTACGTAGTATTCCACGTGTTATGGGATTCATTGGTGGTACTTCAGATCGCCCTGCACCAATTACTGATAAAGAAGCTGATGCAATTTTAAATCGTCTTCAACAAGCGAGTGAAGCACCTCGCCCTAAAACGTTATTTGAAGCTGGTGAAGTGGTTCGTGTTACTGAAGGACCATTTGCTGACTTTAACGGTACTGTTGAAAATGTTGATTACGAAAAAAGTCGCATCAAAGTGTCAGTTTCTATCTTTGGCCGTGCAACTCCAGTTGAACTAGAGTTTAGCCAAGTAGAAAAAAACTGATCGAAAAATCAGCAAAGCTATTGTAAAAGGCGCGAATTATTATTATAATCTCGCGCGTTTTTGTTAACGGGGAGCTGCTCCTATTGGACAGCGTATGAACCCAAAAATTAGGAAATATCATGGCTAAGAAAGTTGAAGCTTATATCAAACTGCAAGTTGCAGCAGGTATGGCGAACCCAAGTCCACCAGTTGGTCCTGCTCTAGGTCAACACGGTGTAAATATCATGGAATTCTGTAAAGCGTTTAACGCAAGAACAGAATCTGTTGAGAAAGGTCTACCTACTCCAGTAGTTATCTCTGTATACAGCGACCGTTCTTTTACGTTCATTACTAAGACTCCACCAGCAGCAGTTCTTCTTAAGAAAGCTGCAGGCGTTAAGTCTGGTTCTGGCCGTCCAAACAGTGACAAAGTTGGTACTGTTACAGACTCTCAAATACAAGAGATCGCAGAAACTAAAGCTGCGGACATGACTGGTGCTGACATTGAAGCTATGAAGCGTTCAATTGCTGGTACTGCTCGTTCTATGGGCCTAGTGGTAGAGGGTTAAGATTATGACTAAACTTACTAAGCGTATGCGTAATATCCGCGAAAAAGTGGAAGTTACTAAAGACTACGAAATCAACGAAGCAATTGCTCTTCTTAAAGAATTAGCAACAGCTAACTTTAATGAAAGCGTTGACGTTGCTGTTAACCTTGGCATTGATGCACGTAAATCAGACCAAAACGTACGTGGTGCAACTGTACTACCACACGGTACTGGTCGTAATGTTCGTGTTGCTGTGTTCACTCAAGGTGCAAACGCAGAAGCTGCTAAAGAAGCAGGCGCTGATCTAGTAGGCATGGAAGATCTTGCTGAGCTAGTTAAGAAAGGCGAAATGAACTTTGACGTTGTTGTTGCTTCTCCAGATGCAATGCGCGTTGTTGGTCAACTAGGTACAATCCTAGGTCCTCGCGGTCTTATGCCAAACCCTAAAGTTGGTACTGTAACTCCTAACGTTGCTCAAGCAGTTAAAAATGCTAAAGCTGGTCAGGTTCGTTACCGTAACGACAAAAACGGCATCATCCACACTACTATCGGTAAAGTGGACTTTGATGGCGCTCAACTTAAAGAGAACTTAGAATCTCTTCTAGTTGCACTGAAAAAAGCAAAACCTACTTCAGCTAAAGGTGTTTTCCTGAAGAAGGTAAGCATCTCAACTACAATGGGTGCTGGTGTTTCTCTAGATCAATCTACTTTAGAGACAACAACAAAGTAATTTGCAAAGCCGCAAAATTTGTGTATAATTTTGCGCCTATCAAATTTATGGTTGGGGCTGTTTGATTTTTGATTAAATAGTCTCCGTCCAAGACCGTAGGCGCTCGAAAGGGCTTAATAAAACCTGCGTAGACGGTGCCGAACTAAAGGCTAATTTTTCGAAATTAGTTTTCTGTGAATGCATCGTAATTACTCTCCTACAGTTTTTGTAGTGAGTGGTGTAATCACAACCAGAGGTTAATCCAAATGGCTTTAAATCTTCAAGACAAAAAAGCAATTGTTGCTGAAGTCAACGAAGCAGCCAGTGGTGCACTTTCTGCAGTTGTAGCTGACTCTCGTGGCGTTACTGTTGGCGCAATGACTTCTCTACGTAAACAAGCGCGTGAAGCGGGTGTTTACATGAGAGTTGTTCGTAACACACTAGCACGTCGTGCAGTAGAAGGTACTCAGTATGAGTGTCTACAAGACACATTTACTGGCCCATCTCTACTTGCATTCTCTAACGAGCACCCAGGTGCCGCAGCACGTCTTTTTAAAGACTTTGCTAAAGAGAATAAAAACTTCGAGATTAAAGCTGCTGCATTTGAAGGCGCAGTTACTGATGCTGATGTACTAGCGACACTACCAACTTACGACGAAGCAATTGCACGCTTAATGATGTGCATGAAAGAAGCTTCTGCTGGTAAATTGGTACGTACTATCGCTGCTGTTCGTGATCAAAAAGAAGAAGCTGAGGCATAAGCCCTGCTTTATTTGATTACAAAATAAATTATTGTTGACTTAAAAGAGAATTGTTATGTCTATTACTAACGAGCAAATCCTAGACGCAGTTGCAGAAATGTCTGTAATGCAAGTTGTTGAGCTTATCGAAGCTATGGAAGAAAAATTCGGTGTTACTGCTGCTGCTGCAGTAGTTGCTGGTGGCGCTGCTGCTGAAGCTGCTGAAGAGCAAACTGAATTTGATGTTATCCTAACTGCCATTGGCGGAAACAAAGTTTCTGTAATCAAAGCAGTACGTGGCGCTACAGGTCTTGGCCTGAAAGAAGCGAAGGGTCTAGTTGATTCTGCTCCTGCTGCACTTAAAGAAGGCGTTGACAAAGCTGAAGCTGAAGGCCTTAAAGCACAGCTTGAAGAAGCTGGTGCAACTGTTGAAATCAAGTAATTATTACTTAGTTTCATAGCCTAGCGGCTAATGGCTGGTGGTTTATTAACCACTGGCCTTTTTGCGCTGTAGGGTATAGGGTAATTTCACACTGTTTAAAGTCCCTATATTCGAGCAAAAAACATAGTCTCAATCAGAGATTATGTCCTACATTAAACAGTGCTATTAGTGCTGTCCAAACCTTTCGAAGGCGGACGGTTCGGGTCACTTATCAGCGAGCTGAGGAACCCCATGGTTTACTCTTATACAGAGAAAAAGCGCATCCGTAAGGATTTTGGTAAGCGTCCACAAGTGTTGGACATACCATACTTACTATCGATCCAGCTTGATTCTTTTACTAAATTTATCGAGCAAGATCCTGAAGGGCAATACGGTCTTGAGGCTGCTTTCCGTTCTGTTTTTCCAATTCAGAGCTACAATGGCAACTCTAAGCTAGAATACGTTAGCTATAATCTCCGTGAGCCAGAATTTGATGTTAAAGAATGTCAAATCCGCGGTGTTACCTATTCTGCACCTTTACGCGTTAAATTACGTTTAGTTGTGTACGATAAAGATGCACCTGCAGGCACGGTAAAAGACATTAAAGAACAAGAAGTCTACATGGGCGAAATTCCGCTTATGACTGACAACGGTACTTTTGTAATCAATGGTACTGAAAGGGTTATCGTATCCCAGCTGCACCGCAGCCCAGGTGTCTTCTTCGACAGCGATAAGGGTAAAACCCATTCATCTGGTAAAGTTCTTTATAACGCGCGTGTAATTCCTTACCGTGGTTCATGGTTAGATTTCGAATTTGATCCTAAGGATAACTTATTCGTACGTATCGACCGTCGTCGTAAATTACCAGCAACGATCATCTTACGTGCACTTCGTAAAACAACAGAAGAAATCTTAGATCTATTCTTCGATAAAGTTGTATTTGAAGTGAAAGACCAAACGTTAATGATGGAATTACTTCCTGAACGTTTACGTGGTGAGACTGCAACATTTGATATTGAATCGAACGGCAAAGTTTATGTTGAAGCCGGTCGTCGTATTACTGCGCGTCATATTCGTCAATTGACGAAAGACGAAGTAAATAATATCGAAGTACCAGTAGATTATATCGTAGGTAAAGTGGCTTCTCACGATTATGTGAATGAAGACACTGGTGAGATCATTATCGCGGCTAACCAAGAGTTTAGCTTAGAAGATCTTGCTAATTTATCTCAAGCTGGCCACAAAAAGATTGAAGTGTTATTTACGAATGACCTTGATCATGGTGCATACATCTCTGACACATTACGTGCAGATTCAACTGTTGACCGTTTATCGGCACTTGTTGAAGTTTATCGTATGATGCGCCCAGGCGAGCCACCAACAAAAGAAGCTGCTGAATCATTATTTGAAAGCCTATTCTTCTCTGAAGATCGTTATGACTTATCGACTGTTGGTCGTATGAAGTTCAATAGCTCAATTGGTCGTGATAATGGTGAAGGCGCAGGCATCCTTGATGAAACAGACATCATCGAAGTTATGCGTAAACTGATCGATATTCGTAACGGTAAAGGCGAGGTTGATGATATCGATCACCTTGGTAACCGTCGTATTCGTTCTGTTGGCGAAATGGCAGAAAACCAATTCCGTGTTGGTTTAGTTCGTGTAGAACGTGCTGTTCGTGAACGTCTAAGTCTTGGTGATCTTGATGCAATTATGCCTCAAGATCTTATCAACGCTAAGCCGATTTCAGCTGCAGTTAAAGAATTCTTTGGCTCTTCACAGCTGTCTCAGTTTATGGATCAGAATAACCCATTGTCAGAAGTTACGCACAAACGTCGTATTTCTGCTTTAGGGCCTGGCGGTCTAACTCGTGAGCGTGCTGGTTTCGAAGTTCGTGATGTACACGCGACTCACTACGGTCGCCTATGTCCAATCGAAACTCCTGAAGGACCAAACATCGGTCTAATTAACTCATTATCAGCGTATGCTCGATGTAATGAATATGGTTTCCTAGAGACTCCATATCGTCGTGTTGTTGATAATATCGTGACTGAAGATGTAGATTACCTATCTGCGATTGAAGAAGGTACATTTGTTATTGCACAGGCGAATGCCGTGTTAACAGAAGAAGGTACTTTCGCTGATGAATTAATCATCGCTCGTCAGAAAGGTGAATCAGGCCTACATCCACGTGAACACATCCAATATATGGATGTCGCGACAAACCAAGTTGTATCTGTAGCTGCATCGCTTATCCCGTTCCTAGAACACGATGATGCGAACCGTGCCCTAATGGGTGCGAACATGCAGCGTCAAGCTGTACCTACATTAAGAGCTGATAAGCCTTTAGTTGGTACTGGTATTGAGCGTTGTGTAGCAATCGATTCAGGTGTAACCGCTGTTGCTAAACGTGGCGGTATGGTTCAGTCAGTAGATGCTTCTCGTATCGTTATCAAAGTGAACGAAGAAGAATTGGTACCTGGCGAAGCTGGTATCGATATCTACAACTTAACTAAATACACTCGTTCTAACCAAAATACGTGTATCAACCAACGTCCAACAGTGCTTCCTGGTGAACCTGTTACTCGTGGTGATGTTCTTGCTGATGGTCCGTCAACGGATCTTGGTGAGCTTGCACTTGGTCAGAACATGCGTATCGCATTTATGCCTTGGAATGGTTATAACTTCGAGGATTCAATCCTTGTATCTGAGCGTGTAGTTCAGGAAGACCGTTTCACGACGATTCACATTCAAGAACTATCTTGTGTGGCTCGTGATACTAAACTTGGCTCTGAAGAGATCACTGCAGATATCCCTAACGTAGGCGAAGCTGCTCTGTCTAAACTTGATGAATCAGGTATTGTTTATATCGGTGCTGAAGTTAAGGGTGGAGACATCTTAGTTGGTAAAGTAACACCTAAAGGTGAAACTCAACTGACTCCAGAAGAGAAGCTACTACGAGCTATCTTTGGTGAAAAAGCATCAGATGTTAAAGATTCTTCTCTACGTGTACCAAACTCTGTTTCAGGTACTATCATTGACGTACAAGTATTTACGCGTGATGGTGTTGAAAAAGATAAACGTGCTCTAGAAATCGAACAAATGCAGCTTAAAGAAGCTAAGAAAGACATCACTGAAGAATTCCAGATTCTTGAAGGTGGCTTATTAGCACGTGTTCGCACACTTCTAACGCTTGCAGGTACTTCTGAAGTTAAACTTGATGCGATGGATCGTAAGCAGTGGTTAGAAATCACGCTTGATGATGAATCACAACAAAATCAACTTGAGCAGCTTGCTGAGCAATATGATGAACTTAAAGCTGAGTTCGATAAGAAATTCGAAACTAAACGTCGTAAGATCACTCAAGGTGATGATCTTGCACCAGGCGTACTGAAAATCGTTAAAGTTTACCTAGCGGTAAAACGTCGTATTCAGCCTGGTGATAAGATGGCGGGTCGTCATGGTAACAAGGGTGTAATCTCTAAGATTAACCCTGTTGAAGACATGCCTTATGATGAAAAAGGTCAGCCAGTAGATATCGTTCTGAACCCACTGGGTGTACCTTCTCGTATGAACATCGGTCAAATTCTTGAAGTTCATATGGGTCTTGCTGCGAAAGGTGTTGGTGATAAACTTAACCAAATGCTTAAAGAGCAACAAGAACTGCATAAGTTCCGTAACTTCTTACAAAAAGTATACGATCTTGGTGAAACTCGCCAAGAAGTAGACATCGCTGCACTGTCTGATGACGAAGTTCGTACATTAGTTAAGAACTTACGCGGTGGTTTACCAATCGCAACACCAATCTTTGATGGTGCTCCAGAATCATCAATTAAAGAACTATTAAAACTTGTTGATCTGCCAGAATCTGGTCAGTTGAAATTGTTTGATGGTCGTACTGGTGATGCGTTTGAGCGTCCTGTAACTGTTGGTTACATGTATATGCTAAAACTAAACCACTTAGTCGATGACAAGATGCACGCACGTTCTACCGGCTCTTACAGCCTTGTAACTCAGCAGCCACTTGGTGGTAAAGCTCAGTTCGGTGGTCAGCGTTTCGGTGAGATGGAAGTATGGGCACTTGAAGCATATGGTGCTGCATATACTCTACAAGAAATGCTAACAGTTAAGTCGGATGACGTGAACGGTCGTACTAAGATGTATAAAAACATCGTAGATGGCGATCATCGTATGGAACCAGGTATGCCAGAATCATTCAACGTATTGTTGAAAGAGATCCGCTCACTTGGTATCAACATCGAGTTAGAAGACGAAGAATAATCTCATTGAGATTGTCCGGTAGAATATAAGGCGCTCGCCGAGCGCCTTTTTTCTCCTTACAGGAGCCGAATGTGAAAGACTTATTAAAGTTTCTGAAAGCACAACATAAGACCGAAGAATTTGATGCAATCAAAATCGGTCTTGCTTCACCTGACCAAATTCGTTCATGGTCTTTTGGTGAAGTTAAAAAGCCAGAAACAATCAACTATCGTACCTTTAAGCCAGAACGTGACGGTCTTTTCTGTGCACGTATCTTTGGCCCAGTGAAAGACTACGAGTGCTTATGTGGTAAATATAAGCGCCTGAAGCACCGTGGTGTTATCTGTGAAAAATGTGGCGTAGAAGTAACGCAAACTAAAGTTCGTCGTGACCGTATGGGTCATATTGAACTTGCGTCTCCTGTTGCACACATCTGGTTCCTTAAGTCACTTCCGTCTCGTATTGGTTTGTTAATGGACATCCCTCTGCGTGATATCGAACGTGTACTTTATTTTGAATCATATGTGGTTACAGAGCCAGGTATGACTGACTTAGAGCGCAGCCAACTTCTTTCAGAAGAAGAATATCTTGATAAGCTTGAAGAGTTCGGTGACGAATTCACAGCTAAGATGGGTGCGGAAGCGATTAAAGACTTGCTTGGTTCTATGGACATGCAAGCTGAAATCGAGAACATGCGTGAAGAGTTAGAAACAACTAACTCAGAAACAAAACGTAAGAAGCTGACTAAGCGTTTAAAACTTGTAGAAGCATTTGTTCAATCTGGTAACAACCCAGAATGGATGATCTTAACTGTTCTACCTGTTCTTCCGCCAGATCTTCGTCCTCTAGTTCCACTAGATGGCGGTCGTTTTGCTACGTCTGATCTAAATGATTTATACCGTCGTGTGATTAACCGTAACAACCGTTTGAAGCGTCTTTTAGACTTAGCTGCACCAGACATCATCGTACGTAATGAAAAACGTATGCTGCAAGAGTCTGTTGATGCGCTGCTTGATAACGGTCGTCGTGGTCGTGCGATTACAGGTTCTAACAAGCGTCCTTTGAAATCTCTTGCTGATATGATCAAGGGTAAACAAGGTCGTTTCCGTCAGAACTTGCTTGGTAAACGTGTAGACTACTCTGGTCGTTCTGTTATTACAGTAGGTCCATACCTTCGTCTACATCAGTGTGGTCTTCCTAAGAAGATGGCACTTGAATTATTTAAACCATTTATTTATAGCAAATTAGAAGGTCGTGGTTTTGCTACGACAATCAAAGCTGCTAAGAAAATGGTAGAGCGTGAAGAAGCGATCGTTTGGGATATCCTAGATGACGTTATTCGTGAACACCCAGTACTGCTTAACCGTGCACCAACACTTCACCGTCTTGGTATTCAAGCGTTTGAACCAGTACTAATCGAAGGTAAAGCGATTCAGCTGCACCCATTAGTGTGTGCGGCATATAATGCCGATTTCGATGGTGACCAGATGGCGGTACACGTACCACTAACTCTGGAAGCTCAGCTAGAAGCTCGTACCCTAATGATGTCGACGAATAATATTCTGTCGCCAGCATCAGGTGATCCAATCATCGTTCCTTCTCAGGATGTTGTATTAGGTCTGTACTACATGACGCGTGACAGAATTAACGCGAAAGGCGAAGGCATGTACCTAGAAGGTTTTGCTGAAGCTGAAAAAGCATACCGTACAGGTAATGCTGAGCTACATGCTCGCGTTAAAGTTCGTATCACAGAAGTTCTTCGTGATGAGAACGGTATTGAAACTCGTGAAACTAAACTGGTTGATACGACTGTTGGTCGTGCAATGCTATGGCAGATCGTTCCTGAAGGTCTTCCTTACAGCATCATTAACCAGAAGTTAGGTAAGAAGCAAATCTCTAACCTATTAAACGAGGCATATCGTACTCTTGGTTCTAAAGATACAGTAATCTTTGCAGACCAAATCATGTACACCGGTTTCGCATACGCGGCATTGTCTGGTGCGTCTGTTGGTATCGATGACATGGTTATCCCTGATGCTAAGTATACGAAAGTTGCTGAAGCAGAAGAAGAAGTTAAGCAAATTCAAGAACAATATCAATCTGGTCTTGTAACTGCTGGCGAACGTTACAACAAAGTTATCGATATCTGGGCAGCAACGAATGAACAAGTTGCTAAAGAGATGATGGATAACTTGTCTTCAGAAACTGTGCTTAACCGCGATGGTGAAGAAGAGCAACAAGAATCGTTTAACAGCGTTTACATGATGGCCGATTCAGGTGCTCGTGGTTCTGCAGCTCAGATTCGTCAGCTTGCAGGTATGCGTGGTCTGATGGCGAAACCAGATGGTTCAATCATCGAAACACCGATCACGGCGAACTTCCGTGAAGGTCTAAACGTAAACCAATATTTCATCTCAACGCATGGTGCGCGTAAAGGTCTTGCCGATACTGCACTTAAAACAGCGAACTCAGGTTACCTGACTCGTCGTTTAGTAGACGTTGCTCAAGATGTAGTCGTTCATTTAGATGACTGTGGAACACTTGAAGGTGTTACCATGATGCCTCTAATTGAAGGTGGTGATGTTAAAGAACCTCTACATGAACGTGTTCTAGGTCGTGTCGTTGCTGAAGATGTATTGAAACCAGGTACTGATGAGATCCTTCTTCCACGTAACACGCTTCTTGATGAGAAGCAGTGTCAAATCGTTGAAGAAAACTCAGTTGACCAAATCAAAGTACGTTCAGTTGTAAGTTGTGAAGCTGACTTCGGTTGTTGTGCAAACTGTTATGGCCGTGACCTTGCTCGTGGACACATGGTAAACCAAGGTGAGGCAGTCGGTGTTATTGCGGCTCAGTCTATTGGTGAACCTGGTACACAGCTTACGATGCGTACGTTCCATATCGGTGGTGCGGCATCTACAGCAGCAGCAGACAACAGCATTCAAGTTAAGACGACAGGTTCGATTAAACTTCATAATGCTAAGCACGTAACGAATAACGAAGGCAACCTAGTTATTACTTCTCGTGCATCTCAACTGACGGTTATTGATGGGCATGGTCGTACGAAAGAAAGCTACAAGCTATCTTACGGTACTATTCTTTCTAAGAAAGATGGTGATGTTGTGACTCAAGGCGATAAGATCGCAGCTTGGGACCCGCATACAATGCCAATCATCACAGAAGTAAAAGGTCAAGTTCAATTCGTTGATATGATTGATGGTGTGACTATTACAACTCAAACTGATGAGTTAACTGGTCTATCGTCAATTGTTATCCTTGATACGGCTGAGCGTGCTTCTGCTGGTAAAGACATGCGTCCAACAGTGAAACTTGTTGATGCGAATGGTCGTGACATCATGATCCCTGGCACTGAAATGCCAGCTCAATACTTCCTACCAGGTAAAGCAATTGTTAACTTGGCTGATGGTGGCGATGTAGGTATCGGTGAAACACTGGCTCGTATTCCTCAAGCTTCAAGTGGTACTAAAGATATTACCGGTGGTCTTCCACGCGTTGCGGATTTATTTGAAGCTCGTAAACCTAAAGAGCCAGCAATTCTTGCTGAGCACGCAGGTATCGTTGCTTTTGGTAAAGAAACGAAAGGTAAAGTACGCTTATTGATCACTCGTGATGATACTGGTGAAGTTTATGAAGAAATGATTCATAAACATCGTCAACTTAACATTTTTGATGGTGATAAAGTTGAACGCGGTGACGTTATTTCTGATGGTCCAGAAACACCACATGATATTCTACGTTTACGTGGTATTCATGCCGTTACTGAATACATCACAAACGAAGTTCAAGAAGTTTACCGTTTACAAGGCGTTAAGATTAACGATAAGCACATTGAGACTATCGTTCGTCAAATGCTACGTAAGTGTACTATCACACATTCTGGTGACTCTACTTTCCTTGAAGGTGAGCAACTAGAATTTGCAAACGTAACTATTGCAAACCGTCAGCTTGAAGCTGAAGGAAAGCAACCAGCTCGTTTTGGTCGTGATTTACTAGGTATTACTAAAGCGTCTCTTGCTACTGAGTCGTTCATCTCTGCTGCATCGTTCCAAGAAACGACGCGCGTACTTACTGAGGCTGCGGTTTCTGGTAAGCGTGATGAACTACGTGGTCTGAAAGAAAACGTAATCGTTGGTCGTCTAATTCCAGCGGGTACAGGTTTCTCATACCACCAAGCACGTCAAAAGCAAAAAGCAGCAGCGAAAGTTGCGCCTTCTGCTGAAGAAGCAACAGATAACTTAGCGGCACTATTGAATGCGGGTTTCTCTTCTGAAGAGTAATTAGTTTTAATATTCGCTAAATAAAAAGCCCTACAGAAATGCAGGGCTTTTTTTATATTTAAACGTATGTGTGATTATAACTGTGTGATTAAAACAACGTTATTACTACTATTGTCAGCCATAACAGTCGCTGAATCATTATTAGTTTGATTAATCATCATCCAGTTATTATTTGATCCATTTTCCAAAGTAAGAGTGGCATCAGAATCACTACCCCATTGAGAGACAGTAAGGTAGTTATCATTACTTGCGTCAATTGTTACATCTGCTTCATTAAAGCTACCACCAACAACAACGGCATAAACCGTGTTATCTAGTGAATCATTTTTCATACGTATGTTCGTATCATTGTCTGATGCACCGGCATAGAATGCAGTATAAGTTGTATTGTCATTACCATTAATTTTTGTTAATGCATCATTACCTGAACCACCATAAACATGAATTGTAGAATCGTTATCACGTCCTTTTTGGTGAATTTTAAGAGTTCCATTGTTTGAACCGCCCATAATACTTATATCACCTTCGTTTCGACGGCCTCTTTGTACAATTTTATTATTTGCATTATTGTCTGCATTATCAAAGTTGATATTAGCTTTATTGCTTCGTCCACGTTGATCTATTAATCCATTGTTATCATCACTTCCATAAGCAATAACTTTACCTAGATTATTACGACCATCTTGTTCAATAGAAAAATCATTATCGTCACTACCAAAACGAGCTTTTAATACAGCTCTATTATGACGGCCATCTTGCTCTATCATTAGGTCATTATCATCACTACCATTACGAGCTCGTACTACTGCTTCGTTGTGGCGTCCCATTTGATAGATATCAACGTCATTATCATCCGAATTTCTAATTAACACATCTGCGTCATTACCAACAGCGGGAGATAATTGGAAAATATTAACGTCATTATCATCTGCATTAAACAACTCTACGTCTGCTGTATTTCCTGCATAAACTGTACTAGACAGTAAGATGGTTGAGATTGCGATTGCTAGCTTTTTCATAATAAACTTCCTTGAAATGATTTTAATTTATGATGGATATGAATCTATCCATTCCATTGACTAAGATAATTCCTTGATTGCCAGTCTGACTAATGGAAAAACCTGCACCATTATTTTTATTCACTGCTGCTGCAATATTTGAATCACCCGTTTGATTTACTGCGTTTTGTTTCCCATTACCCGCCTGTCTTAAATAGGCAATATTGTCATTACCATCCTGTAAAATAGACGCTTCATGGTTCACACCCCATTGCTCTAGAGAGGCTGAATTATTTGTGCCATTTTGAACGATTAGCCCTGTGTTATTGCTTCCAAGCTGCAATACTGTCGCTGTATTGTTATAGCCAGCTTGTCTTACTTTTGCTTTATTATTTCCTGCTCCACTTACATTATGCTGCACGATAGTTATTCGAGAATTTGTCGAAGTAGTAAGATCTACTATGGCATTATTATTAAGTAACCTGAATTCTGGATAAGGCTGAACTAATTGCCCACCTAACGATCAGATCTTTCGACCAAGAATTATTTGAACGTATTTTAAAAGGTGGGCAAGATGAATAAATTAGTTGATATATTTTGTGATGTCGATGATTTTTGTTATCAATTCTTATCTCAATGGGAAAAATACCTTGTTGAGGCTAGTGAGAGAAAAAGAAAACGTCAGTCAGTAATGTCTACTAGTGAATGTATGACTATTGTCATCGCTTTTCATCAATCAAATCATAGAGATTTCAAGAACTTCTATATCGGGTTAGTTCATCAATATTGGAAAGGATACTTTCCAAATTTACTTAGCTACACTCGATTTGTGAGCAAAATGCCTAGCCTAATCGCCCCAATGTGTGCCTATTTTCAATCTATCAAAGGTAAGCCGACTGGCATTGCTTTTGTTGACTCCACGAGTCTTAAAGTATGCCATAACATTCGAATTCCTCGCCATAAAGTCTTTGATGGTGTTGCGAAAAGAGGAAAAGGTACCATGGGATGGTTTTTCGGCTTCAAACTTCATTTATTGATTAACCATCTTGGAGAAATTATTTCGCTGAAAATCACAGCTGGCAATGTAAATGATAGGACTCCTGTACCTGATTTATGCAAAGAACTCTCGGGGAAATTGTACGCTGATAAAGGGTACATAGGTAAAAAGTTGAGTGAGAGCTTAAAGAACTCTGATGTCGATTTAGTGACTACCTCGCGAAAAAACATGAAAGCAAAAGAGATAAGTGCTTTTGATAAGGCTATGTTATCAAAGAGATACATTATCGAAACGATAAATGACCAATTGAAGAATATCTCTCAAATTGAACATAGCCGTCATCGTAGCGTGACTGGTTTCATGCTAAATGTAATTTCAGGCGTTGTGGCTTATTGTTTAAAAAAACAAAAGCCACGAATTAAGCTATCAGAATGTGAATTTGAACTAATCCTCGCTTAAAGCATGTTTTATCCAGAATTCAGGTTAGCTACACTCGATTTGTGAGCAAAATGCCTAGCCTAATCGCCCCAATGTGTGCCTATTTTCAATCTATCAAAGGTAAGCCGACTGGCATTGCTTTTGTTGACTCCACGAGTCTTAAAGTATGCCATAACATTCGAATTCCTCGCCATAAAGTCTTTGATGGTGTTGCGAAAAGAGGAAAAGGTACCATGGGATGGTTTTTCGGCTTCAAACTTCATTTATTGATTAACCATCTTGGAGAAATTATTTCGCTGAAAATCACAGCTGGCAATGTAAATGATAGGACTCCTGTACCTGATTTATGCAAAGAACTCTCGGGGAAATTGTACGCTGATAAAGGGTACATAGGTAAAAAGTTGAGTGAGAGCTTAAAGAACTCTGATGTCGATTTAGTGACTACCTCGCGAAAAAACATGAAAGCAAAAGAGATAAGTGCTTTTGATAAGGCTATGTTATCAAAGAGATACATTATCGAAACGATAAATGACCAATTGAAGAATATCTCTCAAATTGAACATAGCCGTCATCGTAGCGTGACTGGTTTCATGCTAAATGTAATTTCAGGCGTTGTGGCTTATTGTTTAAAAAAACAAAAGCCACGAATTAAGCTATCAGAATGTGAATTTGAACTAATCCTCGCTTAAAGCATGTTTTATCCAGAATTCAGGTTAAGTAGTTAATGATAAGTTTTCGAGAATGAAGATTTCGCCTTTACCATATATCCATATATCCATATGGTATTAAAATGAGTATTTTAACGTCAGTGTCTATATCATAATGAAAGCAGTTAATCCTTTAACAGACAATGAAAAAATAACCCTAAAAGAAGCGATCGCTAATCATCCAAAAAATAGAGTAAGAATACGAGCACATGCGATTATTCTCAGTGATAAAGGCTACTCTATTTTAGCGTTAACTGATATTTTAGACGCTAAATTTGAGACCATATCGTCATGGATAGACCATTGGGAAGCCTGTGGAATGCTCGGATTGTATGACGCTGTTCGTATAGGTAGAAAACCTATTTACACAGAAGCAGAAGTATATCGTTTGAAGTCATTGGTTGATGAAGAGCCACATCAACTTAAACGAGCACAAGCAATACTTGAAGAAGAAACAGGTAAAAAATCCAGCTTAGACACTATTAAACGAAATATAAAAAAAGTGATTACAGTTACAAAAGAGCCCGACACTCATTAAAGTTAAAGCGTGACGATATGAAATTCAATAATTTCAGTAATATATTGAATTCATTGATTGAAATGGAACGTACGAATAAATGTGAACTCTTTTATTTTGATGAGTCAGGCTTTAGTCAGAAATCTAATCTTCCTTATTGTTGGGGACCTATCGGTGTTCAATCGCTAAGGCCTGCTCATTCACACAGCAAACGGCTCAATGTTCTTGGCTTCTTAAGTAGACAAGGTAAATTGAGTTTTCAAACAACGGAAGGAAGAGTAACTACCGATACAGTAATTGATGCATTTGAGCACTTTATCAACGCACGAAAAAACGATAAGCCATGCTTTATTATCTTAGATAATGCCTCTTTTCATAGGTCAGCAAAATTTAAACAAAAATTGCATGAGTGGTTGATGAATGATGTATTAGTTTGTTATCTACCACCGTACTCTCCAGAGCTCAATATCATTGAGATATTGTGGAAGAAAGTAAAATATGAATGGTTACCATGTGAAGCGTTCAAAACGTTTGAAGACCTCAGTATTAACATCAAAAACATATTAAATTATTACGGCGAAAAATTCACAATAACTTTTGCGTGACTACTTATGACCCGTATTAAGCTCTGATAATTCAGTTAGCTCACTAGGTGCATTAAACTCGTTGATGCCTAAATCTAAATCTGCGTATGTATAACTACTCACAGCCATTAATAAATAGAGATAATTTACTGATAGTTTTTTCATATCAGTATCCCTCTTTTCAATAGCAAGTTTGCTACATCAAAAGTATGGGATTTACACAGAGAACAACCATGAACTTAATTATGATATTTTTAATTTAAAAAAATAAACTAAAGTATTAGGGGTTTTGTTTTTGTTACTATTATTATATTCTCAATTTTGATACTGGCCTTATATATCTACGGAATACTTAGTTATTTAGTGGATATATAGTCCGTTTGAACTAGTTTTAAATAACAATATTAGTGGAGGTCAGGGATGAACATTTATTATTTATCATCAAGTCCAACCTTGTATTCATCTTTACTCATTGATTTATTAGAAAAATCTTCTGGTAGAAAGATAATGACACTTGATTGTGATGAGTTAGGTATGAAAGGAGAAAAAGAAGATGAAGACATTTTAGTTATTTTGGATTTTAAAAACCAAACAGATAAGAAATATAAACAGTATCTCTCTGTTATAACGAAATATAAATTGAAGGTAAAAGAAATACTCTTTAACGTAACTAATGAAAATATAACAAAAAATATAATGAGATACCCCAGTGTTGTTGGCGTTTTTTATGAAAAAGATAATGTCGACGTAATATCTGAAGGGGTAAAGAAAATAATTGATGGTGAGATGTGGCTTAGCCGGAAAATAACAAATGATCTTATTTCTATTTATCGTTCAAAACAAAATGGAATATTAACATCATCGGTTTCTTTAACGACAAGAGAAAAAGAAATATTAAAGCTTCTTTCTTTAGGGGCATCAAATATAGATATCGCAAATACACTTTTTGTTAGTGAAAATACGGTTAAAACACATTTGCATAATGTATTTAAAAAATTGAATGTAAAGAATCGCTTGCAAGCAATGATATGGACAAAGGGGTATGACTTTGAAGGGATAAGTGAATGAATAAATATATTTTATTTAAAGTACTTATGGCGTTACTTTTTTCTTCTCTATCGAATGCTTCTGAAAGCAAAGCAGCATTAGAAAATTCGACACCATTAGAAAAAGACAAGGTAAATGAGGTTGATGACCTTGTTGAGATTGATGGGTTAATTATTGATCGTACTTTAACTCGATTAGGAAAAGATTTTTATTTTTCTTTTTCCATAAAAATGAACAGTAAATACGATGATCTAGGCGTGAACTTAACTGTAAAAGAGAGACCAACAGCATTATCTGGCAGCATTATCGGGGTTTACCATTTTGATAAGGTGATTTATCGAGGCGCTCTTTCTCCAGGTCAAAGACAAGCAGAAGAGAAAGCAGAGCAAGCAGTAGAAGCGGTTAATCAATATATCGTGAAATGGCAAACAGAAAAATTATTTAAAGATACATATGATCTCGATTTTCCGGAGATCTAAGGATGTAGCATGAACATAAGGATCATACTCTTTATTCTGATCAATATGGTAGCAAGCGTAGGTCAAGCAAGTGAGCTTGTTTATATTCCAGTAAATCCAAATTTTGGGGGAAACCCGCTTAACACAAGCCATTTATTTGCTGGAGCGAATGCCATTAATGATTATAAAGGGCCGCAAGATGACTCATTATTTGAGCAAGAATCGGCGTTAGATCGCTTAACCTCAAGTTTAGAATCTCGTTTGATTAGCCAGCTATTGGCGGATGTGGGCAACGGTAATACAGGCCAATTAGTTACTGATGATTTTATACTTAATATTGTTGATGATTCTGGAGCGTTACTGATTCAAATTGTTGATAAAGAAACAGGTGAAACCTCTGAAATACAAGTCAGTGGTCTTACTCCAGATTAATTTCTAAGCTAAGGAATCAGCAATGAAATATTCAATGTTATTTTTATTACTTTTTATGATATCAGGTTGCTCTAAATCAATTGGAGTTCCTGATGCTTCTGAATCTCCGACATTAATGCAGCGTGGTGCCACGTATTTAGATTTGATCTCTTTGCCTAAACCTCAAGGTAAAATTTATGTTTCTGTTTATGATTTCAGAGATCAGACCGGGCAGTATAAGCCTCAGCCTAATAGTAACTTCTCAACGGCAGTCCCTCAGGGCGGTACGGCTTTACTCACAATGGCATTGTTGGATTCTGAATGGTTTTATCCGTTAGAGCGTCAAGGGCTTCAAAACCTGTTAACGGAAAGAAAGATAATTAGAGCGGCACAAAAAAACAAGAGTCAATCAGTAACCATGGTTCAACATTGCCTTCGCTTTTGTCAGCGAATGTCATGATTGAAGGGGGGATTGTCGCTTATGATTCAAATATTAAAACAGGAGGGGCTGGTGCTCGATATCTAGGTATTGGTGGTTCAGGGCAATATAGAGCAGATCAGGTAACGGTTAACATCAGAGCCGTCGATGTTCGAAGTGGGAAAATTTTAACGAGTGTAACAACAAGTAAAACAATCTTATCCTATGAATTATCAGCAGGGGCATTTCGATTTGTTGATTATAAAGAGTTATTAGAGGTGGAGTTAGGTTACACCAATAATGAGCCCGTAAATATTGCGTTAATGTCAGCAATTGACTCAGCGGTGATTCATCTCATTGTTAAAGGGATTGAAGAGGGCTTATGGCGTCCAGAGAATCCAAATGGCAAAGAAAACCCAATATTCCGCAAGTATTCCTCAGAAACGAATCAAGTTTTATAACGGAAAAAGAGCGTTTAAAATACATAAACGCTCTTTTTTGTTAAGCCCCTGGTGGGTGATTTAAACTAGTCGCAATTTGCTCAATTAGCCCATCTTCCAGTTCAAAACGTTCGCCAATGGTCTCACCTAAGATTGAAAAATCTTTATCAAAGTCAGAGAGCAGTAAGTCTTCATTTTCTTGTGAGTATTTATCGGTAAAATTCAACATTGGATCGGTTGTTTTTGTGATTTTGGCATATAGCTGACTCATCTCTTCTGTTGGAGAAAAACCAGTTGAATCCCACTTCGCCATTACCATGTTATAAATTTTGAAATGTCCTTCAGAAATATAATCAATTAAATGCTGTGTAAACAATTGAATTGATGAGAAAGACGGCAGAGAGGAGTTTGATGAATCAAAAGGAGGTAGGCCTGCCAATTTACAGTATTCAACTAGCAAGTCTTGACGAGTTGATAACCAATGATCAATAACCTCGCTATTCCCACCCCATTCTTCTTGAAATTGATTTAGTTTAGTTAGCATAACGATATCCTTGTAGTTGCAAGTCATAAACCAAAGTTTTATAGCTATACCTAAGTTACACCCAAATACGGTTTCAGCGGAAATGGGTTAGGTATACACTCATTACTATATTGATTAAGATTGCCAGTAAATATTGATGGCTGCAAGAGGGTTGTGAGAAAGATGTTAAACCAACATACAAAAGCGTATTGGTGTGTCGTGAATGATTCCGCAATTTGGTTAGAAGCAGAATCTCTCCCTTATGGTAGCGCCATTGATATGAACTTACCTTTTGAAAGCGCCGTGCGCATTGGAGAATACGAGAACAGACCAGTATTATGGTTGAATGATGAGCATGTAGAACAGACGTTGATTTATACTAATTTAAGGTCACTTTTATTAGTGAAAGAATCACTTTTTTTTATGATCAGTAAATCAATTCAATATGGCTTTATGGCGAGAGAGTTTCGATTTTGTCCTCAGTGTGGTGGACGTAATCAACTCAATATAAGGTAAGGAATTTGAATGTTGCTGAGTTAGCATTGGCCCGTCTAAAAAAGCCAATTTCACCATCGCTGTTTTTTTAAAAGGTATCGAAAATATAATTATCGGGGATTTTATAACTGTTTTAGCCCTATTTCATGAGTTTTAGATACACTTATCCTACAAACCTTATTATGCTGCCCTCAATTCTGACTGAACTATCGCATGGGTGACTAAATCATTGACCGAATTTCCGACTCGGAAATTCGTAAACACCAGACGACTTTCACATAAAATACATTCGTACGGATCTACTTTTACATATCCTTTTAACATTGCGGCATACCCTGGCATTTTCGGCTCAGCTTCTATTGTCATACCTAAAGCTGCATAAACTCTAGGCAGAGCTTCTCCACGACGACGCATTGATAAAAAACCGTAGTATCGGATCATCTTGAAATGTTTATCAGGATAGTGCTCTACTATCCGTCTTATCATCTCTTCTGGTGATAATGTTAGGCTGTCTGTTGTTCCTGTTCGATGGTCTAAATAATTAAACGTTATCATTCCGCCTTTGGCGTAATGACTTAAACGTGACGCTGAAATCGGGGGCCGTTTTAAATACCGACCAAGATAGTTCATCGTCGGTTTTACATTATTTGTCTTTTTAGCAAAATGAAGCTTCCAACGACGATTATATTGACTGCTTAAAAAGCGTGACCAATCCGTTTTATTACGGATATAGGGGCATTCTTCGCTTGATAAATCAAGCTCATCATAAGCCTTACCCAATAAACTGACGATAGCCGCTCTCCAACAAGGCTCTGTCGTTTTCATTTGGAAGTAAATGGGTTTCCATAAACCGGTACGTTCACAAATTCCCCCACGAGTGACCGATAAATGTAAGTGCGTATTCCAATTCAGTTTTCGACCGTAAGTATGAAGAGCACAAAAGATACCGACATCTATTCCTTTATCTTTTGCCCATCCCAGCAGAATGTTTGCAGCACATTTGAATAATTTATTTAACAGCCAACGGTTATGACGAAAGATAGGCCATAGCGTGTTTGGAAGGGTAAAGGTGATGTGTTGATATTCGCATTCAGGGAAGACATGTTGTTGCTTTTGTATCCATCGCTCTGTGGCTTTCATGCCACAGCTACTGCACGCTCGAGATTTACAGGTTTGGTGAATATATTTGATATGGGTACAGTCAGGGTTGCAACAATGATATTCGCGAGAGCCAAAAGCCGCTGTCCCACAGGACAGCATCTTTGTGACATTTTCAATCACGACCGCTCTTAGGTTAGCTTTGTTATTATGAAGAAATTTAAGCCCGTTATTTTGACTATTAAATAATTGTTTCAGGGGTTTATATGCGTGCATGGCGATAGGATAAACGATTTATTGGCAACAATGGAAGAGGTTGAGTCCTTTTGATTTGCGCCGTAGGCGCCTATTGTTCTAATCAAATCGCGATGCAATGTAATGAATGTCGTAAATTACATTACCCTAGAATATTCCCTTCTATCATTGTCGCTGTTCGTCGTGGTGAGCAGATCTTACTTGCACAACATCAAAGGCATAAAGGGGGATTATTTACCGTTTTAGCTGGTTTTGTGGAAGTCGGTGAGACGCTTGAGATGGCCGTTGAGCGTGAAGTGTTTGAAGAAACGGGCATTAAGATAAAAAATATTCGTTATATAGGGAGTCAGCCTTGGGCGTTCCCTTCAAGTTTAATGATGGGGTATATGGCGGATTATGATTCTGGCGACATTCGTATTGATAAAAATGAGTTAATTAAAGCGGATTGGTATTGTGAGGATGATTTGCCCGAATTGGCACCAAAAGGCACGATAGCGAGAACATTAATTGAGACCACATTAGAGAAAATAAAAGCCTAAAATAAGAATAAAATAGTGAATGAAAAAGGGTAACGTTTTAATTTATAATTCTATTATAAATAGGATATCTCACTTCATTTATAAGACAAATTTTTAATTTGTGGTCATTTGGTTTTAAGAGAACATTAAGTAAATATGATCTCGCTAGCAAAGGTAAGCTTCTGTTCAATGAATTGGATGTTACAATAGCGGGATCTAAGTATGGGGAAAGATCATGACAGAATTAAAAAACGACCGTTACCTACGTGCGTTATTAAAACAACCAGTAGATTACACACCAGTTTGGATGATGCGCCAAGCAGGCCGTTACCTACCAGAATATAAAGCCACGCGTGCAGAAGCGGGCGATTTTATGTCTTTGTGTAAGAATGCAGGACTTGCTTCTGAAGTTACGCTTCAGCCTTTGCGCCGTTTCCCTCTAGATGCTGCGATTTTATTTTCAGATATCCTGACGATTCCAGATGCAATGGGTCTAGGTCTGTACTTTGAAGCTGGCGAAGGTCCTAAATTTGAACGTCCAATTACGTGTAAAGCCGACGTCGATAAAATTGGCATTCCTGATCCTGAAGGTGAATTACAATACGTAATGAATGCCGTACGTCAGATCCGTAAAGATCTTAAAGGTGAAGTTCCATTGATTGGCTTCTCTGGTAGCCCGTGGACATTGGCGACTTACATGGTTGAAGGCGGAAGCTCTAAAGCTTTTACTAAAATCAAAAAAATGATGTATGCAGAGCCTGCAATATTACATCTATTACTCGATAAATTGGCAGATACTGTTATTGAGTACCTTAATGCTCAAATTAAAGCCGGTGCACAATCGGTCATGGTATTTGATACATGGGGCGGTGTATTAACCCCTCGTGACTATAACGAGTTCTCATTACGTTATATGCATAAAATTGTCGATGCATTGATTCGTGAAAATGAAGGTCGTCGTGTTCCTGTGACTCTATTCACAAAGAATGGTGGAATGTGGTTAGAGCAAATTGCAGCAACAGGTTGTGATGCCATTGGTCTGGATTGGACAATCAATATTGCTGATGCGAAGAAACGTATTGGTGATAAAGTTGCTCTGCAAGGTAACATGGATCCATCAATCCTTTATGCACAACCTGAGCGTATTCGCCAAGAAGTTAGCACTATTCTTGAAGGGTTTGGTAATGAAGGAACAGGCCACGTATTCAATCTAGGTCATGGTATTCATCTTGATGTACCGCCTGAAAATGCGGGTGTATTTGTTGATGCGGTTCATGAGTTATCAAAACCATATCATAAATAGTAGATAGAATAAGAAAATCAAAGGGGCCTATTAGTAGAGCCTCTTTTTTTATGCTTGATAGTAAGCAGAGGTCAAAAGGAACACGTGAAGATAAGTGTTGTCGTATACTTATTGGCATTCAAAGAATCATTGAGTATTCTTAATTAGTACCTGAATACATTCCATAATATATAGAGATTAAAGTAAGAGGCATAACATGTTTAAACAATTACAGACATTATTCCGTAAAATTATGCATGAAGGCGGTGAGGGTGGTGCGATTGATACCGCGGGTATGAATTTAGCAATGGCATCATTATTGTGTGAAGTTTCTAATGCTGATCATCAAGTGAATGCAAAAGAAGAAGTGGCAAAAATACAATTATTAATTAAGCTGCTTGATCTTAATGAAGAAAGTGCTCAAGAGTTACTTGTTCAAGCTAAAATAAAAAGCAAAGCATCCGTTTCTTTGTATGAATTTACGACTAAATTACGCAGTTTACTGCCAGAAGAGCGCTTTCAATTAATCGAAGGCATGTGGGAAATTGCATACGCGGATGGGATTATTGAACCAATGGAAGAGGCCGTAATACGACAAGTATCAGACCTTATTTATATTGAACATTCAGCATTTATCCGAGCAAAACTAGCAGCCAAAAAAGCGAGTGAATAATATTCGCATAACGATATGTGAATAGAATGAAAGCTTGAGATTAATAGCCTTTATCAAAATCAATTTGATTAAGTAATGAAAAACCATCATGCCAACGTAAATAGTTTTCTGAGAATTGCTGAAATACTTGCTCAGGAAAACTAAGTGCAGCGATATGAGGGGTAATCGTAATGTTTGGGTGGTGCCAATACGGGCACTCCTGTGATAAAGGCTCATTATTAAACACATCAAGAAAAGCATGGGATAACGATCCAGCAGTGAGAGCATTCAACAATCCATAGTTATCCAACACTTCTCCACGACCAACGTTAAATAATATGGCCTGATTGCAATTTTCTAATGTATCTATGTTGAGTAAGTCTATTGTTTGTTCCGTTTTAGGAAGAGTACTTACAATGACATCGGCCGTTTTAAGCGCATTTTTTATTTCTGAGATATGAAATACTTGATTAAATGGCGAGTTTTTCGGTGGGATACCTGAGCGATTAATGCCAGAAACACTAAAACCGAGTGCTTTTGCTGTCTTTGCTAAATAACAACCTATCGATCCCGTACCTAAAATCACCATGCTTTTTTCCGATAAACTAGAATAAGAATGAACTAACCATTCTTTGTTATTTTGTTGTTTAGCATAGTGTTGGAAGTGTTGGAAATACTGAATAGAATAACCTAAAACATACTCTGAAATTTGTTGGCCGAAGATCCCTTTTACATTAGTAAGATCGTAGTCTTGTCTTAAATGTGGTTGTATTAACGTATCAATCCCTGCGAAGGTTGATTGGATCCATTTGACTGATTTAAGTTGACTAAGAAGGTCTTTAATCAATGGTGGATCGGCAAGAATAATGTCAGCTTTTTTCAGATCATGACAAATTTCAAGATCAGGAAGATCTGATTGCTCAAAAAGAGAGATATATTTCTCTTTTTCTTGTGAAATGATAAGTAATTTATTCATAACCTTCCTTTTGTCATTCGTGGTTATCAAGTACACTTAAAGCGTCATTTTTTTATAGTGTAGAATCGTATATGTTACGCAATCCTATCCAAGTTCGTTTAGAAAAATTTGAACCATGGCAACAAATAACTTTTATGGCTTCTTTATGTGAACGTATGTATCCAAACTACGCGCATTATTGTAAGGCGACAGGCTTTGCTGAGCCTCAAACTTATCGAGTTATTCTAGATAGCATTTGGGAGCTATTGACCGTTAAAAATGCCAAAATTAATTTTGAACGTCAATTAGAAAAACTAGAAGAAATGATCCCAGAGGTAAATGATGATTCAATTTATCTAACTTATCCAGCGATTGATGCATGTGTTGCTCTATCTACTTTTTTACATGGGATCTTAGATCGTGATGTTTTAGAGGATGCAATGTTTAAGGTTAGCCAATTATCAGTAACAACAGTTGCTCAGTTGGTTGAAGCTCAAACAGGTGAAGAAGTCACTGATGAAAATCAAAAAGAAATTGAAGTGATTTGTGAAGAGTGGGACGTTCAATGGGCTATCTTTAGACCACTACGTGAAGCTGAAGAGCGTGATATTGATTTGATTAAAGATTTACGCCAAGAATTAAGAGATGAAAATGTAAGTAATATAGGCTTAGAGCTGCAATATTAATTTTTTCTCATATAAAAAAACCGATGATTATTCATCGGTTTTTTTATTTTTATCTAAAGGGGCTTGCTAACACCTTTATACTACGCACTAATCATATTAGTGTTCTTCTGCATCTGTATTATCGATCACGCCATGTTTATTTTTCCAATTAATCCAACGTTGTTGAGCTAATTGTTGCATATCTGTCGTTTTGTCTGCTTCATCAATGATCTCTTCACCAACCATATACTCAAAGATATCTTCTAGAGTCAATAAGCCTTGAACGGTACCGTATTCATCAATAACAAGAGCAAGCTGTGCTCTGTGCTTCATTAGATGCTCAAAAGCTTTTGGCAATGTTGAAGTACTAATGACCACTTGAATTGGACGCATCACAGAGCCTAAAGTTCGTCTGCCTTGACCTTTACGTACTGCAGAGAATAATTCTAATCGATGTGTGAAACCAATGATGTTATCACTGTCTTCGCTGTAAACTAAAGGGCGAGAAAATGGAGTGTCTGCATAATCTTGTAAGAAATCGTCAATACTCATTTCTGAATTTACACGAAACAGTACCGTTCTCGGAGTCATCACTTGAGTCACTGAAATATCTTTAATATTTAAAATATTGGTTAAGATTTTTGATTCACCTTCCGCAAATTCCCCATTTTCTTTTGCAAGCGTAGCCATTGCTGCAATTTCGTCTCTTAATTTAGGAGGCTGATGCCCACGAGCTAAGCGTTTTGTTAATTGCTCTGAAGCCCATACAACAGGCGTTAGTAATAAAACCATCCAATAAAGCATTTTTCCCGCAAGTGGTGCGAGTTGACGCCAATAGGTTGCCCCGATAGTTTTAGGGACGATTTCAGAGAACAGTAAAATAGCGAATGTTAAGAACGCAGAGAATACGCCTAGCCATTCACTGCCAAATACGATGGAAGCTTGAGCACCAGATGCTGCAGCACCTGCGGTATGGGCAATAGTGTTTAGTGTCAAAATGGAAGCTAAAGGGCGATCTACATTGTTTTTTAGTTGCGTTAATCTTTCTGCGGAAGGATGTTTTTCCTGTCGCATTTGGGCTAGATAGCTAGGACTGATACTGAGTAAAATGGCCTCAAGAACAGAACATATAAAAGATACGCTGATAGAAATAGCGATATAGATGGATAAAATTAACATTAGTAATCTCAAAAAAAGTAAGCAAGCCCTTATAAAATGGGTATTGAATGAGCAAATTACAATGACTCATAATTGAAAATTAGTAACAAATTGTGAGACGTTACTCAGTTTATGCCTAAAGAACGCGCATTCTGCAGCAAGAATAGCGACAAACCTTTGCCAGGTAGGGGCTTTATGCATTAGAGTGAAGGTGATTTTAAAAAAAATAGAAGGGAAACCCTAATGAATAAAACCCAGTTAATTGATGCTATTGCTGAAAAAGCAGACCTATCAAAAGCACAAGCAAAAGCAGCTCTTGAAGCGACTCTAGAAGGCGTAACTGGCGCATTGAAAGATGGCGATCAGGTTCAACTTATTGGCTTTGGTACATTTAAAGTTAATCACCGCGCAGCTCGTACTGGTCGCAACCCTAAGACTGGTGAAGAGATTCAAATTAAAGCGGCTAATGTTCCAGCATTTGTTGCCGGTAAAGCACTGAAAGAATCAGTAAACTAAGATATACTTTGCCGAGTTATTCCTTAACTCGGCATTTTTATGAAGCGCATTCTATCCACCTTACTTCTCTCCGCATTTCTTTTTGGCTGTTCATCTAATCCATTAGACGAACAACGCATAAAACCAACGGTCTTGACTGGTGGTCAAATCCAAGGTGACGCAACGAGTTACTATTGGTATACACGTCGTTTACAACAACCTGTTATTGCTTCTGATTACGTCACAATGGGTGATTATGGTTGGTATAAAACAACATATCGTTGGGAAAAAAGCACACTGGTTGAAGCCGTTCGTGAAGGCGAGATGCTTGATGGTAGTGATGGACTCATTCCTTACATGATGCATGTTCGCTATAACAGCAATGGTGAAGCGGTATATCAGCGTTATCGTAAAGATGGAAAAATATTCCCGTTAATGCCAAATCAATTAACTCAGTTTCAAGATCAATCCAAATACTTAATTGCGAAAGTGGAAGAGTTAAATAAGAATGATAACTCGTTATTCCAAGGTGAGTGGGATGGTGAAACATTTTACTCGTGTGATGGTAAGCAATACGATCAATTAGAGTTTAATCAAATATTGCCTAACTTTGTGGTGGCTCGACTTTCAGGGCTAGACAGTTTTATTTCGTTTTTAGGCACCACTGAAAATAAAGATAAAGCAGTATTAAAAATGTCCGAATTATTACTATTAACAGACGACAGTTCTACCTGTATAGAACGCCCTGAACTGATTCAAGAGTAATCTGTTATTAGAAAAAAAGGCGCTATCACAGCTAATGCCGTTCACTTAAGGGTGAATGGCATTCTTGTTTCTGGCATATCGTTGAGGTCTTGGTTTTACCATTCGAGGGAATGTTCTTTCCCTTCGCCTATCAAGTATTAAGCTTTCAGCCATCTGGTGGAAGCCTTTTAATTGTCGAGGGATCGCTCCTGGCGTTGAGTATGGTAAACCAACTAATAATGCAGATACATGAGCAAGTGTCCCATTAAAACTCAATTGATAAGGGAGATAATTTCCTTTTAAATTAAAGCAAAGCTCTACCATTTGGTAGCGAATTAAATTATAAGTCAACAAGATACCCCATAGTTCTTGTTTCACTAATTCAGGCAGACGGCTTCGTAGTGTTAAGCGATTTCCTAACATGTATTGTTTCTGCTCTCGGTAACCCAATTCTATTTCCCAACGATGCTCATAAAGACCGACTATATCTTTCAATGGGTAACGTAATGGGTCAATCATTGACGTCAGAACTTGATAATCTTTTCCTTTAATTTTTCGAGTCACGAGACGAGCAGTCATCGTTTCAGGTAAATTAGAAAACAGTTTTCTTGCTCTTGGGTTACTCCGAAGAATAACAAGTTTGTCATTACGACCTAGCGATCGAATTATTTCATATTGAGTATTTTTTTTAAGGGGAATAAGCCAGTGACGCTCTGAGCCTGTCATCTGCCATTTATGTAGTAATCCTAATGAATAGAACCCCTTATCGAACATAGTTACGCTATGGTCAGGTGTACTATCTATTAACTTCTCTGCCAATATCATTTCATTTGTATTGTAATTATCGAAAGCGCTCGCTGTAATAAGATGACTGCTTAGCTCCATTTGGCAAACCATTCTTACCTGTGGATATTGAGTTCCTTTTTGGCGAGAAAAAGCCTCTTCATTTTTCTGGTTATCAGGTGCTCTCCATACAACACCATCAACGCCTAAGAGAGTTAGTCCATTCCATTTAGGAAGATTAGCACTCTTAAGCCAGGAACTTGTCATTCGCTCAAAGACTGCTTTCATTGCTGCTTCACCTAGATTTTTTCGGCGCTGAGTAAGGGCACTAGGAGCGACAAAAGCTTTACCTGTACGGTCTACAATATCAAGCTGATTAACTAAATCCTTCATGGATTTATTGTTATAGATAGCCATACCAACAAGTAACCATACCATTGATTCAAGAGTAAGCTTTCGCTTCCTCATCGTCACCGTATCAGTGAGAGAATAAGCCTCATCAATCAGATGGATTGGAAGTAAATCAGCGAGAGTCTCTACGTTGCTAGGTTTCCAGTCATTGATTATGTTTAGAGCTTGAGAAACATCCATAAAAAAATCCAAGTGCATAAAATACACTTGGATTTTGACATCTAAAAAGGATCGGTCAACCGATCATATTTACCTTAAATGATCGGCATTAGCTATCACAGCGCCTTTTTTGTTATTTGTAGAAAAGTAATGTTTACTTGCTTTCTAATTCGCGAGCAATGGCGCGGTAACCGATGTCATTGCGATGGAACATTCCATTCCAACTTACTTGTTTAGTTAGCTCATACGCGCGCTCTTGAGCTTCTGAGACGGTATTACCGAGTGCGGTCGCACAAAGTACACGTCCACCATTTGTTGTCACATCACCAGCGGCGTTGTTGGTTGTTCCTGCGTGGAATATTTTCTGACCTTCAAGTTCTGTTGCAGGAAGAGAAATAACATCACCTTTTGCATAATCGGCAGGGTAACCGCCGGCAGCTAGAACAACACCAATAGCAGCACGAGGATCCCATTTAGATTCTGCTTCATCCAGTTTTTCATCGATAGCCATTAAACACAGTTCTACAAGATCTGATTCCATGCGCATCATAATTGGTTGTGTTTCTGGATCACCAAAGCGGCAGTTATATTCGATTACCTTTGGTGTACCATCAGCATCAATCATCAAACCTGCATATAGGAAGCCAGTGTAAGGTGCGCCTTCTGCATCCATGCCGCGAACGGTAGGGTAGATAACTTCTTCTAGAATACGGTTATGGATTTCAGGTGTGACAACAGGCGCTGGAGAATATGCACCCATGCCACCCGTGTTAGGGCCTGTATCTTTATCACCAACACGTTTATGATCTTGGCTTGTTGCCATTGGTAAGACGCTAGCGCCATCAACCATCACGATGAAGCTTGCTTCTTCACCTTCTAAGAACTCTTCTATAACGACACGGCTACCGGCTTCACCAAAAACATTGTCAGAAAGCATGTCTTTGATAGCATCTTCAGCTTCTTTCAGAGTCATCGCAACGATAACGCCTTTACCCGCAGCAAGACCATCGGCTTTAACAACGATAGGTGCGCCTTGCTCACGTACATACGCTAATGCAGGCTCTATCTCTGTGAAGTTAGAGTAGTAGCCTGTCGGAATATCATGACGAGCTAAAAAGTCTTTAGTAAACGCTTTAGATCCTTCTAGTTGTGCTGCCGCTTTCGTTGGACCAAAGATAGGTAATCCTGCTTCACGGAATGCATCAACCACACCAATCACTAATGGGCCTTCTGGACCAACGATAGTCAGTTCAATGGCTTTTTCTTTAGCAAATGCAACAAGGCTAGCGATGTCTTCAACATTAATCGCTACGTTTTCTAATTTTGGTTCAAGCGCTGTACCTGCATTACCTGGAGCGATAAATACCGTTTCAACGTTTGGGTTTTGTGCTGCTTTCCAGCCAAGCGCGTGCTCACGACCGCCGGCACCGATGATTAAAACTCGCATTGTTAAATCCTTACTCTCAAATATCTAAATATTCAAAAAACAAAATGATTAATTTTTTATTCAAAATAGTTGGTGCTGTAACTAGGCAACAATTGAGCCCATCCCGGGAGCATAGCGTGCTATGTGACTGGGGTGGGCGGAAGTAGTTAACGACGCTACAGTATTAAATATGAAGAATAAATTAGTGGCGGAAGTGGCGCATACCAGTAAAGATCATCGCCATACCATGCTCGTCTGCTGCTGCGATAACTTCATCATCACGCATTGAACCACCCGGTTGGATAACACATTTAATGCCAGCTTCTGCCGCTGCATCAATGCCATCACGGAATGGGAAGAACGCATCGGATGCCATTGCGCAACCTTCGACCACTAAACCTTCGTCCGCGGCTTTAATACCTGCAATTTTTGCAGAATACACGCGGCTCATTTGGCCAGCGCCGACACCGATAGTCATGTCACCTTTAGAGTAAACAATGGCGTTAGATTTCACGTATTTCGCTACTTTCCAACAGAACAGTGCGTCTTTTAATTCTTCAGCCGTTGGTTGGCGCTTAGAAACCACTTCAAGCTCATCTTCCGATACCATGCCTTGGTCACGGTCTTGAACCAATAGGCCGCCGTTAACACGCTTAATATCAAATTCCGTGGTTTTTGTTGACCATTCGCCACACTCAAGTAAGCGAAGGTTTTTCTTAGCCGCTATGATTTCAATTGCTTCAGCAGAAACAGAAGGGGCAATAATCACTTCAACAAATTGACGTTCAGTAATCGCTGTTGCAGTCGCAGCATCTAATTCACGGTTGAAAGCAATGATGCCGCCAAATGCTGAGGTAGGATCTGTTTGGTAAGCACGGTGATAAGCTTCAAGAACGTCTTTACCTAATGCAACACCACAAGGGTTTGCGTGCTTAACGATAACACATGCTGGTTCGTTGAACTCTTTCACACACTCAAGAGCGGCGTCAGTATCAGCAATGTTGTTATAAGAAAGGGCTTTACCTTGGATTTGACGAGCCGTTGATACTGACGCTTCTTCAGGATTAGCTTCAACATAGAATGCAGCCGCTTGATGACTGTTCTCACCGTAGCGCATGTCTTGTTTTTTCTCGAACTGTTGGTTGAAGGTACGAGGGAATTTAGATTCGTTATCGCCTTCTTTGTTCTCACCATAGCTAGGAACCATAGTGCCGAAGTAATTAGCGATCATGCCATCGTAAGAAGCGGTGTGCTCAAATGCTGCAATCGCTAAATCAAAACGCGTTGCTTGAGTCAGTGATTTGTCGTTAGTGTCCATTTCAGCAATGACGCGATCGTAATCGTGAGCATTAACGACAATAGTAACGTCTTTGTGGTTTTTAGCCGCAGAGCGAACCATTGTTGGACCACCGATATCGATGTTCTCAACAGCATCAGCTAGCGTACAGCCTTCTTTTGCTACGGTTTCAGCGAATGGATAAAGGTTAACAACAACAATATCGATTGGGTTGATGCCGTGTTGCTCCATGATGCCATCATCTTGACCGCGACGACCAAGAACACCACCATGTACTTTAGGATGAAGAGTTTTAACGCGGCCATCCATCATTTCTGGGAAGCCAGTGTAATCAGATACTTCTGTTACAGGGATATTTTTTTCCGCAAGCAGGCGAGCAGTGCCGCCAGTAGATAGAATATCTACACCACGTTCAGTCAGTGCTTGAGCAAATTCTACAATACCAGTTTTATCAGATACGCTAATTAGCGCACGACGGATCGGACGTGGGTTATTCATTGCTACTTTCTTCCTTTAGAATTAAGTTAGGATTTTTGCCAAAAATGAACTTGTTCTGTTTATCATTCTTAGTAATAAAGAAGGCAAACAGTAATTGGCCAGTTTTGGAAAATACCCTAATAAAGAGTTAAGCACGAAACATCACATCAACGTAATGGCGCATATTCTAACTAAAGTTAAACAAAAAAGCTTCCGCAATCGATTGTATTCTCAAAAAAAGATGCCATTTTTATTAAAAAAGAATGAAAATGGGAGCAGAAAAAGAGGGATTAGAGTTAATGAAAATGTATTTAATTGGTGAATTGGCAAAACACTGTAATGTAACCAGTGATACATTACGTTTTTATGAAAAGAATGGATTACTCATTCCGTCAGGAAGAAGCAATAGTGGCTATCGTCTTTACAATGAAGAAAATCTAGCACAAATCCGTTTTATTTTAAAAGCAAAGCAATTAGGTCTAACTCTTGATGAGATTAAAGAGTTGCTTGCGATTCGCTTGGAGGCAACCAAGCATAGCTGTGCAGAAGTTAAATCGATCACTCAAACCAAGTTAACGATTATAGATGAAAAAATTGCACAGCTAACCGACATTCGTATTGCATTGAAAAGTATTAATGATGCGTGTTGCGGTCATATTGATGATGATGCTTCGCATTGTTCAATACTTTCGGCATTGGCTGATTTAGAAGAGAAGAAAGCGTAATTTATTGTGACTGTTTATTAAAGATTTTGATAAAATGGTCGATAAGTAATGTATAGAAGTTTGAGCGAAAATTTAGGTGAGAGCCCATTAATGGAAAAACAATACGTAATCAAATTGCTTTCTGCTCTGAAAGTTATCGATAGAAAGATCAGTGAGCAAGGCAAAGCGGTAATGGAGCTAGATGCTCGCATTAAGCGTATTGAAGCCCAGAACGCAAAAATCGCTCAAATGGTGGATGCGGGATCTAAAGGCTCTAGTACAGCCGGAGCATCTGCAGATTTAAGTGAGTTAGATGAGCGTTTAAAAGGCATTGAAGAGAAAACAGCAAAAGCTGTCGAACTTCTTCGTTCAGGGGCTGGGACTGGTGGTGCTAAAAAGCGCGCTTGGCCGTAGTCGAGTAAATCAAATAAAAAAGCCGATATTACAGTGATGTAGTATCGGCTTTTTTATATCTAGTAATATGAAGATTATTAGATATAAAAAAAGCAGTGTTAATTGCTTAATACTGCTTTGAATTTTTCATAAGGCGTGATTAGTTCATGCCGTATTTTTTAAGTTTCTTGCGAAGAGTACCACGGTTGATACCCATCATATTTGCTGCTTTTGTTTGGTTGCCGCGAGTATGCTGCATGATCATGTCTAGTAGAGGTTGCTCTACTTCAGCTAATACTAATTCATATAAGTCGTTAACTTCTTGACCGTTTAATTGGCCTAAGTAGTTTTTCAGCGAAGCCTTAACAGAGTCACGTAGTGGCTTCTGAGTAATCTGGTCTTGTGCTGTAACTGTTGTAACTGTTAATGCTTCTGAAGTCATAGATTGATCGAACATATTCTGTTTAGCTCTTCTGTTATTATGATGCAACGTGGTCGAAATAGCTTTCAAGCTGTTGAAGTTGCTGATGGGCATCTTCAATAGCATTAAAGCCGCGGCGGAATTCATTTGCTTGTTCGTGCTCTTTTAAATACCAACCCACATGCTTACGAGCAATGCGAGGGCCTAAAAACTCACCATAAAATAGGTGAAGCGCTTGAACATGACCCAATAAAGTGGCCTTCACTTCTTCAATTGGAAGAGGTGGCATGAATTCGCCCGTTTCTAAATAATGTTGGATTTCTTGAAAAATCCATGGCCTACCTTGTGCAGGTCGGCCGATCATTAAAGCGTCTGCGCCGGTGTAATCAAGCACAAAACGAGCCTTTTCCGGTGAGTCAATATCACCGTTTGCTATAACCGGAATCGAAATCGCTTCTTTTACCGCTTTAATGTTGTCGTACTCAGCATCACCTTTGTACATACAAGCTCTGGTACGCCCATGGAGCGCTAAAGCTTGAATGCCGCATTGTTCTGCCATTTTTGCAACCTGAACACAGTTTCTATTGTCCGGATCCCAGCCTGTACGCGTTTTCAGAGTGACAGGAACATCAACCGCTTTCACAACTGCCAGTAAGATCTCTTCAATCAAATCTGGGCGTTGTAGGAGCGCTGAGCCTGCAAGCTTCTTATTCACTTTCTTAGCAGGGCATCCCATATTGATATCGATGATTTGCGCACCAGTCTCAACACAGTATCGCGCTGCTTCCGCCATTAACTTAGGATCTGCCCCTGCAATTTGTACCGAGCGAATACCAGATTCACCTTCATGTACCATGCGATTTTGGGACTTAGATGTTTTCCACAGTTTTGGATTAGAAGACATCATCTCGCTCACAGCCATGCCTGCGCCGTAACGCATACATAACTCACGAAAAGGTTTATCAGTCACACCAGCCATAGGAGCAACGATAAGATTGTTCTTTAATGTATATTTACCTATCTGCAAAACATCCACGCACGTTTGTGTCAGCAAGGGCGCGCATTTTACGCATTTTTTCCTCGCCTGAAAAGACCAAATTTTGAGCATTTACAAATTGTTTGTGTAATTTGTTTATATTTCAGTCAATTAGATGGTTTTATGCCTCAAATTTAGTATTGAGGCATTGAAGTTTTTTCTAGGAAGAGTAGGTCTTAGAGGCCGTTACTTCTTAATTCCTGAGATTCTGCACCATTCTTGTTGCTCTGCAATCGCATCAAGAGTGAAGTTGTCTGAGTAGTATGAAGCGACATTATTTGCTTGAGTATCGAGTACACCAGACATAGCTAGTGCGCCTCCAGGCTTCACATGAGCGGTAATTATACTTGAAAGTTCACGTAAAGGGGCTGCAAGAATATTAGCAACAACAACGTCAGCGACAAGGTTTTCTGGTTGGTCTTGAGGAAGGAAAAGCGTTAGTTGTTCAGCAACACCATTGCGAGTTGCATTGTCTTTTGATGCTGTGATCGCTTGAGGATCTATATCGATCCCAACCACTTTCGCTGCGCCTAGTTTGATAGCGGCGATCGCTAAGATGCCAGAACCACAACCGAAGTCGATAACTGTTTTACCAGTAAGATCGATGCTTTCTAGCCATTCAAGACAAAGTGCGGTTGTTGCATGCGTTCCTGTGCCAAATGCAAGGCCAGGATCAAGCATGACGTTAATCGCGTCTGGCTCTGGAATTTCACGCCAGCTTGGGCAAATCCACAAGCGCTCACCAAATTTCATTGGGTGGAAGTTATCCATCCATTCGCGTTCCCAGTCTTTATCTTCAAGTTGCTCTATTTTGTAGGCAAAGTTGTCATCAAGTACGGCGCTTGCTTTCAATTGTGTAATGACTAAATCCATGTCGGTTTCTGCATCATAAAGAGCAACAATGTCCGTTTCACCCCATAAGCGAGTCTCTCCAGGAAGAGGTTCAAAGATCGGGGTATCTTTAGCATCTAAAAATGTAACAGAAAGAGCACCGGTCTCTTCTACTAGCATGTCACTGATTAGTTCAGCATTTTCAGATGTTGCATTTAGTTTTACTTGAATCCAAGGCATGGGGATCACTTTATTTAGTTGAAAATATCGGCGAATTTTATCATAGAAAAAGGCCATGAGTATAATCACTCATGGCCTTTATTTATGTCTTTAACTTAAAGAATGAAATTGGTGTCTTATTGAAGACCCAGTTTTTTCTCAAGATAGTGGATATTAGCACCACCATGTTGGAAGTTTTCATCATTCATAATATCTAAGTGTAGAGTGATATTTGTATTGATGCCTTCAATGATCATTTCACTTAATGCATTTTTCATACGTGCGATAGCTACGTCACGGTTTTCACCGTAAGTAATTAGCTTACCAATCATTGAATCGTAGTGTGGCGGTACTGTGTAGCCAGTGTAAATGTGAGATTCCCAACGAACTCCCATACCACCTGGTGCATGGAAACGTTCAATCTTACCTGGAGAAGGTAGGAAACGAACAGGATCTTCAGCATTAATACGACACTCAATTGAGTGACCACGCAATTTGATATCATCTTGAGTGAATGAAAGAGGTTGGCCTGCAGCAATGCGCAGTTGCTCTTTGATTAAGTCGATACCCGTTACCATTTCGGTAATTGTGTGTTCAACTTGAATACGAGTATTCATCTCAATGAAGTAGAATTCACCATTTTCATATAGGAATTCAAACGTACCGGCACCACGATAAGCGATATCAACACAAGCACGCGTACAACGCTCACCAATGTATTTACGCATTTCTTCGGTGATACCAGGAGCTGGAGCTTCTTCAACCACTTTTTGATGACGACGTTGCATAGAACAATCACGTTCGCCAAGATGAATCGCGTTACCTTGACCATCTGCAATGATTTGTACTTCAATGTGACGAGGGTTTTCAAGGAATTTTTCCATGTAAACCGTACCATCACCAAAACACGCTGTTGCTTCTGCACGTGTCATTGCAATCGCTTCAATAAGGTCTTTTTCTGCACGAACAACACGCATACCACGACCACCGCCACCGCTAGAGGCTTTGATGATAATTGGGTAGCCGATACGCTTAGCAAATGATTTGTTTTTTGCTTCATCGTTATCTAACGGGCCGTCAGAACCCGGAACACAAGGTACACCGGCTTTTTTCATTGAACTGATCGCAGACACTTTGTCACCCATCATGCGAATAGTTTCCGCTTTAGGACCAACAAAAATAAAGCCTGAACGTTCAACTTGCTCTGCAAAGTCTGCATTTTCAGCTAAGAAACCGTAACCAGGGTGAACAGCAACTGCACCTGTTACTTCCGCCGCACTAATAATACGTGGGATGTTTAAGTAGCTGTCACTACTGCGAGCAGGACCGATACAAATGGTTTCATCAGCAAGTAATACGTGTTTTAAATCACGGTCAGCAGTAGAGTGCACAGCAACCGTTTTGATGCCAAGCTCTTTACATGCTCGCAAGATACGCAGTGCAATTTCACCACGGTTTGCGATAACTAATTTATCTAACATAGTGACCTCTATTTATTCGATCACAACAAGTGGCTGGTCGAATTCAACCGGTTGGCCGTCTTCAGCTAGGATAGCAGTAACTACACCAGACTTATCTGCTTCGATTTGGTTCATCATTTTCATAGCTTCAACGATACATAATGTATCGCCAGCAGTAACTTGTTGGCCAACTTTAACAAATGGTTTTGCATCAGGGCTTGAAGCACCGTAGAAAGTGCCAACCATTGGAGAACACACTTTATGACCTGCGGCTACGGCTACTGGAGCTTCAACTGCAGCTACCGGAGCGGCTACTGGTGCAGCCATAGGAGCAACTGGCGCTGGGTATGGTTGCATTGGTGTTAGTTGAGCCATAGGAGCTACAGCGCGACTGATACGTACAGATTCTTCACCTTCAGAAATCTCAAGTTCAGCAATGCCAGACTCTTCAACTAGTTCAATCAGTTTCTTAATTTTACGGATATCCATTGTGTAATCTCTTCTGTTTATATTCAGTGATCAATTTGAACGCAGACGTTTTACTGCCGCCTTCAAAGCAAATTCGTAGCCATCTGCGCCTAAACCGCAAATCACACCAACGGCCTTATCTGAAAGATAAGAGTGGTGGCGGAAAGGTTCGCGTGCATGGACATTAGATAAATGTACTTCAATAAAAGGAATATCAACCCCAAGCAGAGCATCACGTAAAGCGACACTGGTATGTGTAAACGCTGCTGGATTGATAATAATGAAATCAATACGTTGATAAGCATTATGGATCGCTTCAATCAACTCATATTCACGGTTAGATTGTAAATGCTCAAGTTCGACATTCAATGCAGTTGCTTGAATGGTCAGAGCGTTAACGATCTGTTCTAAATTTTGACTGCCGTAATGTGCCGGCTCTCGAAGTCCTAATAAATTAAGATTAGGGCCATTTAGTATTAAAATTCGCGATTGAGTAGACATTGTGATGCTAAATTCCTTGTTTTTACGGTTAAAGTAAAAAAAGCACACCTTTTATATTCGATTTGATGAGCTTTTGCAATTTTTGCCTTGCGAATGCTCATAAAAAGCAATTATAGACAATATCACAGCAAATCGCAGCAAAATACTGGTCTTATCAGCTCTAAGTTCTTATTTTATGTATCGAGGCTTGGGTGAATGTCATCTCTATTTATGAGATTAGAGCTTAGGTTAATGAGCTGGTTCAACCATTTTATGATTAGTTAACAAATACTTTCAATGTGTTGAACAATTATACAGTTTTGTATTTTGTTTATTTTGTTGAGCTAAATATCTCTCGTTATCAATATGTAAATTTGAGCTTGAAATCACAAGAAAAAAGTCGCTATTACGAATAATAGCGACTTTTTCATTCGGTTTGAGTTTTTGCTCTAGCCCGTTATGTTGTTAAATCTATTCAGTTAAGCAATTTTTCTTTGTTCTTCAATTAGTTTATTAACCACGCTAGGGTCGGCAAGTGTGGATGTATCGCCTAGATTTGAAGTATCTCCCGTCGCAATTTTACGAAGAATTCGACGCATTATTTTCCCTGAACGTGTTTTTGGTAATGAGTCGGTCCAATGCAAGAAATCAGGTGTTGCGATAGGGCCTATTTCTTTTCTTACCCAATCTTTGACTTCTTTATGGAGCTCAGCACTTGGGTATTCGCCCGAATTTAAGGTGATGTATGCGTAAATCGCTTGGCCTTTAATATCATGAGGAACACCGACAATGGCAGCCTCTGCAATTTTACTGAAAGAAACTAAGGCGGATTCAACTTCAGCGGTACCCATTCGGTGACCAGACACATTGAGCACATCATCAACACGACCTGTTATCCAGTAATAACCATCTTCATCACGTCGAGCACCATCACTGGTAAAATACATGCCTTTAAACGTTGAAAAATAAGTTTGTTCGAAACGGTCGTGATCGCCATAAATGGTGCGCATTTGACCCGGCCATGAATCGGTAATCACGAGGTTTCCATCGGCAGCACCTTCAATAAGGTTACCCATGTTATCAACCAAAGCTGGTTGAACACCAAAGAAAGGACGTGTTGCCGAGCCCGGTTTTAAAGCCGTTGCACCAGGAAGAGGAGAGATTAAAATCCCGCCCGTTTCGGTTTGCCACCACGTATCAACGATTGGGCAGCGAGCGTCACCAATGGTGTTGTAATACCACTCCCATGCTTCAGGGTTGATCGGTTCGCCGACGGATCCCATCACGCGTAATGAGGATCTTGAGGTCCCTTCTACAGCGTCATTACCGTGAGCCATGAGTGCTCGAATGGCTGTTGGCGCAGTATAAAGAATATTTACGTTGTGCTTATCGACCACTTCACTCATGCGGCTAGTGCTTGGGTAGTTTGGTACCCCTTCAAACAGAATGGTTTTTGCGCCATTAGCGAGAGGTCCGTAGATTAAATAAGTATGGCCAGTGATCCAACCTACATCAGCGGTACACCAGAACACCTCACCTTCTTGGTAATCAAAGATGTATTTGAAGGTCATTGCTGCATAAACAAGGTAGCCGCCAGTGGTGTGTAATACGCCTTTTGGTTTACCTGTTGAGCCTGAGGTATAAAGAATGAAAAGAGGATCTTCCGCATTCATGGCTTCTGGTTCACAATGCGCAGAAGCTACAGCGGTTGCTTCATGCCACCATACATCGCGTTCTTCATTCCAATCAATATCATTACCGGTGCGTTGGAATACAACGACTTTTTCAATGGTTGTTACTTCAGGGTTATTTAATGCATCGTCGACGTTTTTCTTTAGAGGTACGGTACGACCGCCACGAACGCCTTCATCGGCGGTAATCACGACTTTCGCATCTGAATCAACGATTCGACCCGCCAATGCTTCTGGTGAGAACCCACCAAAAACAACGGTATGAACCGCACCAATGCGAGTACAAGCAAGCATTGCAATGGCTGCTTCTGCAACCATTGGCATGTAAATACACACAACATCGCCTTTGCGAACGCCTTGACTCTTAAGTGCGTTTGAGAATTTACACACTTGTTCGTGCAGCTCATTGAAGGTAATTGATGCATCATCTTGTGGATCGTCACCTTCCCAGATGATCGCGACTTCATCACCGCGAGCAGCAAGATGGCGATCGATACAGTTTGCAGAGACATTCAATTCACCATCTTCAAACCATTTGATGTCTACGTGACCAGTATCGAACGAGGTGTTTTTCACTTTAGTATAAGGAGTCATCCAGTCGACTATTTGTCCGTGCTCACGCCAAAACCCTTCGGGATTGATGACGGATTGCTGATACATTTCACGGTATTTATCTTCATCGGCATGTGCATTTTTTGCGATGTCTTGATTGACTGGGTATACGTGAATGTCACTCATGTTGATTCTCCTTGTGAATACAGCAAATATCCAATTTATGACTGGATTTTATGGCAGCCCCTTCATTGGTTCTGCGCTTCGTTGATATTACTTTCTGCTAGAAATCGATTTTCAACAATTAGACTTTAGTCAGAGAAAGAGGAAATGACTGAATTTGAGAGGAAAAGAGAAGAGCGTTTTGAGACACAGATCAGTAAGTTGTGAATTAAAGCGCTCTTGGGGTAGGCAGTTCAGGGAAATCACCATAATGAAGACGAACATAAATCAATGCTGCGGCAATGGCATCTTGCAAAGCATCATGACGTTCGGCTTGTGGTAGATCTAAATGGGTAGAGATGGCCTCAATGCTTAAATCGTAATACGCATTAGGTAATAGGCACTCTAATTTATGGTGATAAATATGGCAGACTTCGATTAGCCTATTAGGAAAAGGGTGACCACAGTGACGTAAGCAACTGCGGTCTAAAATCTTTTTGTCGTAGTGAATGTGGTAGCCGACAATCGGTCGATTACCAATAAATTGAAGTAATTGAATGATAGCGTCTTTTTCGGACAGTCCATGAGAGAGATCGTGATGCCTTAGTTGATGTATTTTGACTGATTCTGACGTTAGGTTGTGTGGTGGTCTTAATTTGAGATGAATCGTTTGGCTTGTTAATACTCTGTTCTGTTTTATTTTTATGGCCGCGATCGACACTAATTCCGCATGATTAGGGTCAAGACTTGTTGTTTCGCAATCAATAGAAACCAATTCTTCGCCGTTGTAGCGTTCAAAAAGAAAGTGATTCGAGTGGTTTCGTAGTTTATAGCGCCACCATAGGCGTTGAAGTTGATTCATGTTAATCCCTAATTTGGTAATGATAACCAAGCCATTCTTTGAATTTTTTAACGATGTGTAAACTGTGGCGAAGTAAATCACGTTCACTTCTATCTAATCGTTGAATGTGAATTTGATTACTGGGCATTGGGTTTACTTCTTCTAACTGGTGGCGTAAGCGTAATTTAAAAAATAGCTTTAGAGCTTCACTCAAATTTTCTGCTGTTGTGGATTCAAGGATGTTCTGTTGGCAAAGAAGTTCAATACGAGTAAATGTGTTTGTGTCGGTAATACCATGTTCTAAGCTGAGAGTTCGAATTCCGTGAACGATAGGGAAAATGCCACCTTGTTTAATATCAATGCCTTCTTTTTTGTTTTTTACTTTTCCGAATAGAGTTAATGGCACAATAAATTGCAATGCAGGGCTGGCAAAGATACTGAGTGCGAGCTCATTTTCTTGCATCTTCTGAGTTAATAAATGTTTTAGAGGAGAAAGTAATTGGTGATTTCCCGCAACGGCATGAGCATCCGATAAAATAGCAAGGTGCATCATGTTTTCACCGTTATATTCGGTGCTTAATTTGGTGATGTAATGTTGCCATTCACGTTCAGTTTTTACCCAATGCGCATTGCTGACCATGATATTCCCTTTGCATAATGGATAGCCTAGCTGCAGCAGGGTGTGAGTGAACTTCTTCATCAGTTCATGGCATTGATGCCACTTTAATCCTTCTTTAATGATTAAGGCATTGTCTTGATCGGTTTTAAGAATTTGTTCGCCTCTTCCTTCTGATCCCATCACGATCAAGCAGCAATGATCATGCAGAGCTTTAGGCACGGTGAGATTAAATGCTTTTTCTATAATTTGTTCATTAATGGTAGAAATCAATTCCATAATAAAACGGGTACGAATTCCATTGTTAAGAAGCGTTTCAACTAACTGTGCTTGGCTGTTGGCCGCCAAAGCGAGTTCATCAATGGTTTGTGCTCGAGCAATTCTCAATGTGAGTACATGGTAGTGGGTGGAAAATAAGCTCAATATTTGAGTCATATCTAACATACCGATCAATTTATTTTCTTCAATAACCGCCACTCGTTTCACGTGGTGGCGGGTCATTAGTGTCATGGCATTGAACAAATAATCGTATTTTTTGATACTTACTATCGGGTAAGTGGTTATTGGACCTACCGGATGATTAGGAGAATAGCCTTCGAGCATAAGAGCGTGCAGTAAATCTGTTCGAGTAATTATCCCAATCGGTAAATGCGCAGTATTCGATTTATGGCGAGTATCGTATTGGTTTAGTTCAACAAATAATGCATCCACTGCCTTGTCTTTTAATAATTGAGTGACTTGTTGTAATGAGGTATTCCAATCAACAACTAAACTGGGTTGAATGGTTTCGTTATCTATTTTGGTGAGAATAAACTCCGCTAAGTTTTGCTGTTGATGAGCTTGTGTCATTAACGCTTTTCGTGTGGCCAAACTGCTATTGAAATAAGCGGCGAACTCTGTGTTTTCATGATAAAGAGTAAGGAAAATGGCGGTAGGCAGCAGGTGGCACAAGGTATCTTCAATGGCTTGATAAGTATGTTTTACGGGTTGTTCGAGTTGAGATCGTACGTCAAAAATATCGTCATTCGTATAATGAGCGTAAATTTCTCCATTACTGCTGGATCGTTCTTCAACAATGCCCTTAATGATAATGAAAAGATGTTCAGAAGGCTGACCTTGATAAAGTAACGTGTCGCCATGCCGAAAATACGCAATATCAAGATGATTAATTAACGTCTTTTTCTGTCTGTCGTTTAATTTATTGAAGGGTGCAATGGTGAGATCAATATTGTTTGGCATAACCCATCCTCTGTGCGTTCCTTTTTACTATTTTGGCTAAAAAAAGGCACAGTATGAAGACGACTTTAGTCTACCCATAAAGTTCTAAAATCTCGGGTTTATCACATTTTAAAAGGTGCATTTTTCTTCTGTTCTGTTTTCCCTTTTTATAAATCAATAGGATGCTATAATGACGGCCTCTTTTTTATTCCCTTTGGACATTGTCATGGTACGCGTTTCTCCCTTTGCTTGGATCTCTCAATATTTTGGAGGGTTCTTTTTTGCCTATGGTGTGTATTTGCCTTTTTGGGCGCTGTGGTTTGCCGACCAAGGGGTATCAGCAGGAGATATTGGTGTTTTAATTGGTTTGGGATTTGCGACGCGTTGTGTGGCGAACTTAGTGATCACTCCTCGCTTACATAAAGTTGAATATTTAATTCCGGCCCTGCGTGCATTAACGTTTGCCTCCTTGATTGCACTTGGGTTGTTTCTTATTAATGGCGGCAACTTCTGGTGGATGGCATTTGTCACCGTGTTGTTTAATTTGTCCTGTGGTCCGGCGATTCCTCTCTCCGATGCAATGACGAATTATTATGCGAAAAATAAATTATTAGATTATGGTCGAACTCGTTTATGGGGTTCAGTCAGCTTTATTGCCGGCTCAACGGTCGTGGGTTACCTAGTGTCAGGCTTTGGCACCGACATGATTGTGTACACTGCGATTGCTGGTATTTTAGCGGCATTATTCTTAGTGATGCGTAATCCAAATCCAATGCCAGTGTCAGTCTCGGAAGAAGACCAAACTCACCCTAAACTATTGGCCTTACTTCGTGAAGCTCCGGTATTAAAATTTATTATTTTGGTGTCGTTAATTCAAGGTAGCCATGCCGCGTATTACAGTTTCAGCTCTATTTATTGGAAAGCGTCAGGCTATGAAGAAAGTACCATTGGTTATTTGTGGAGCTTAGGTGTCGTCGCTGAAGTGTTGGTGTTTGCTTTTAGTAGACAATTGTTCGCGGGATGGAAAGTCTCGACTTTATTTAAAGTGGCAGCCGTTGGTGTCATGATCCGCTGGGGATTAACGGCGGCAACGACAGAGTTATCGGCATTAATATTAGTTCAAGCACTGCATGGTGTGACCTTTGCGATGGCACATTTGGCCGCCATTCAATACATTCAAAAATTCCCTCAAAACAAAATGATCCCACTACAAGCCTTATATAATGCGATTCCGCTTGGTGCCTTTATTGCCTTAATGACAACATTAAGTGGTTGGGGTTATGAAGTGTGGGGAGCGCATATTTTCTGGGGTATGGCAGTGATGGGTGCCTTTGCCTTAATGATTAAGCTGGATAAAGTAAAAGATAAATAGGTCCTAATCACATTTGTTGGCTTGGATAAAAGCGAAGTAATAATAAAACGTTAGACTGGTGCGACAGAATATTCGTACCACTCTGGCGTTTTTTATGCTCAGAACTGAGAGTGGTATCACCAAGGATGAGTGATGACACAAGGATGGATCGTCGTGCCAGTTTCGCTGGCTTATTTAGGATTGCTATTTTTAATTGCCTGGTATGGTGATCGTCAAAAAGGGTGGTTATCGCGTTATCGCCCGTGGATTTACAGTCTTTCTATTGCGGTTTACTGCACCTCTTGGACCTTTTATGGCACGGTAGGCCAAGCCACTAGCAACCCGTGGTCTTTTCTTCCTATTTATCTTGCCCCCATTCTTGTGTTTGTTTTTGCATGGCGTTTTTTAGCCCGAATTATTCTGATTGCAAAGCGAGAGCACATTACGTCCATTGCTGATTTTATTGCGGCTCGTTACGGTAAATCTCAAGGTTTAGCCGGTGTGATTACGGTCATTGCGGTGATTGGTATTCTTCCTTATATTGCGTTGCAATTACGAGGGATCACCATGGGGCTCGATCTTGTTGCTCCTAATTTAGCTCAGGATTTAGGTTATCAAGATGGCCACATTTCTTGGTTTGTCAGTGGTGCATTAGCGATTTTTACTATTCTATTTGGTACTCGACATATAGATACCACTGAACATCATCGTGGATTGATGATGGCAGTGGCCTTTGAATCCATTGTTAAGCTTGTTGCCTTTCTTTCGGTTGGTGGGTTCATTTTATATTTGGCGTATTCAGAGCCAACGGTCGATCTGATTACCGTAGCAAAAGACACCTATCAATCGCCTAATCTAATTACCTTATTGTTTCATACGTTATTAACGATGGCGGCGATAATTTGTTTGCCTCGTCAGTTCCACACAACAGTGGTGGAGAATGAACAAGCGCAAGACTTAAGAACTGCACGCTGGGTCTTTCCTCTTTATTTATTATTGATGGGATTATTTGTCTTACCTATCTCATGGGCAGGACAGGGATTGCTCTCTGGTGGCGTTAGTGACTCTTTTGTCATTAGCGTGCCATTGTCTATTGGCGCTGAACACATGGCATTACTTGCTTTTGTTGGAGGGACTTCAGCGGCGAGTGGGATGGTGATCGTCTCGACCATTGCACTTGCGATTATGGTTTCGAATGATTTAGTCTTGCCTTTACTCTTACGTAGAGTAAGAACCACGTCTCGAACCTTTGGGCATTTTTCTAAATTATTAGTGACGATTCGTCGGTTATTGATAGTTCTATTATTAGTTGGCGCATGGGGTTTTTATCAAGCGTTGGATTCAATCGATTCTCTTTCTGTTATTGGGTTATTGGCGTTTGCTGCAATCGCGCAATTTGCACCAGCACTTATTGGTGGTTTGTATTGGCGACAAGGAAATAAAAAAGGAGTCTATGCGGGTTTGGCGATTGGCTTTGTGCTGTGGTTAATCACGCTGATGAGTCAGACGCAAATGTTAGCGGGCAGTGCTGAGAATAATTTTTTATTGTGGATCATTACTCCGCCTAATTGGCTGCAAAATCTGGAAGTTAAAACGTCCGATTGGGGAATGATGTTGAGCTTAAGTTTGAATGCCATGTTGTTCATTTTTGTTTCTTCTGTTACTCGAGCGTCGTTAAGTGAGCGTTTACAAGCCGCGGCTTTTGTTGGTGCTCCCTTGCCTGAAAGTGAGGATGTAAGCGTATACCAAACTCGCGTGACAGTGGCTGAACTTGAAATGTTAGCGTCCCGTTTTGTCGGGCGAAAAAGAGCAAGAAAAGCATTTCGTCAGTTTGCTCAGCAGCATGGTGATGCGTTACTTCCACAGCAACAAGCCAGCTCTCAATTGATTCGTCATACAGAGAGAGTGCTCGCCGGAGTATTTGGTGCCTCTTCTTCTCGCTTGGTACTGACGTCTGCTTTGCAGGGACGAAATATGCAACTTGAAGAGGTCGCAACCATTGTTGATGAGGCTTCTGAACTTTATGATTTTAGTCGTGGGTTATTGCAAGGAGCGATCGAACACATAAGCCAAGGCATTGCTGTGGTTGATAAGCAGATGAAGCTAGTGGCATGGAATCAACGCTATTTAGAGTTATTTACGTTTCCAGCAGGACTTATTCAAGTCGGGCGTCCGATAGCGGATGTTATCCGACATAATGCAGAACAAGGGCTTTGTGGGCCGGGTGATCCTGAAGTGCATGTTAAGCGACGAGTTGAGCATTTAGAGCGAGGCACTCGACACGTTTCTTCTCGAATTCGAGCAGATGGACAGGTTATTGAAGTGCAAGGTAACCCGATGCCAAACGGTGGTTTTGTGATGAGCTTTACCGACATCACGGTATTTAGACAGGCAGAAAAAGCCCTAAAAGAAACCAATGAAAGCCTAGAATTTCGAGTGCATGAACGAACCAAAGAATTAGAAAAATTGAATCAGAGATTGGTGGGCGCTACCCAAAGTGCAGAAAAAGCCTCGCACTCAAAAACACGATTATTAGCGGCGGTGAGTCATGATTTAATGCAGCCCTTGAATGCCGCTCGCTTGTTTGCGTCTTCATTAAGCGAAGTCGCTAAAGACGGTGAGACAAAGAAAATATCAGGGCATATTGAAAGTGCATTAGGGGCGGCAGAAGAGTTAATCGGCGATTTATTGGATATTTCTCGTTTAGAAGCGGGTAAGTTAGAAACCAATGTTCACGGTTTTTCACTCCACCATATGCTCTCTAATTTAGAAGCCGAATTTGGTGCGTTAGCAAAACAACAAGGCATCGATTTTTCAGTGATTCATTCTGATGTGGTGGTGGAATCCGATCCGAAATTATTACGTCGAGTATTACAGAACTTCTTAACCAACGCCTTTCGATATAACCCCGAAGGCAAAGTGGTACTGGGTGCGAGAAGAATCGAAGGTAAAATTCGTCTGGATGTATGGGACAGTGGTATTGGTATTCCAGAAGAAAAACAACAAGCCATTTTTGAAGAGTTTACTCGTGTCGATCAAAGCAGAGCTGATCAAGGATTAGGATTAGGGTTAGCGATTGCGAGAGGGATCTCTCATGTGCTCGGGCATACTATTTCTCTGCGTTCATGGGTGAATAACGGCTCTGTATTTTCTGTCACATTGGATCGTGGTGTGGTGCTTGAAAGCGATGCGCCTACCATAACCCAAAAGCCTGAATTGCCATTAAGTTCGGTTCGTGTGTTGTGTGTGGATAATGAACCCGATATTTTGATTGGTATGGAATCGCTACTTGAACGTTGGGGTTGTGAAGTCAAAACGGCGACGGATTTGATGGGCAGTTTACGTTGCTTAGAAGAGGGTTGGGTACCCGATGTCATCTTCTCAGATTACCGATTGGATAACGACCGAACCGGCTTAGAAGTATTACAACAATGCCGCTTACGTTTAGGAAATAACTTTGAAGGGGTAATGATCAGTGCAGATAAAACTGAGGATTTACTAGAAAGTATTAAAAGTAATGGTTTTGGTTTTATTGCAAAGCCAGTCAAACCGTTAAAATTAAGGTCTGTGTTAAATCGCCATACTACCTCAGCGGTTTAGGACTAATCATAAAAGAAGGGAGCTAGCATAACTAACTCCCTTTTCATATCAGCCAAATTATTTTTCTGACGTTATTAAACTGAACATTATCAGATTAATGATCCTGAGCTTCACCGGCACCTTTAGGATAACGAATCGACTCAACCAGATCTTGAACATCTTGTGGTACTTCAGCGGTGACTTTATTCACAGCAATCGAAACAATAAAGTTTAGACACATACCTAGCGTACCGATCCCTTCAGGGCTGATACCAAACCACCAGTTGTCTGGTGTGCTTGCTGCTGGATTAATGAATTTAAAGTAAACGATATAAGCTGTAGTGAACACCACACCAGAAACCATGCCTGCAATGGCGCCTTCCTTATTCATCTTCTTATAGAAAATACCTAAGATAATGGCAGGGAAGAAAGAAGCTGCTGCTAAACCGAAGGAGAAGGCGACCACCTGTGCGACAAAGCCCGGCGGGTTTATCCCTAAGTAACCAGCACCAATGATGGCAACGATGGCAGCAAGGCGGGCTGCGAGTAGCTCTTGCTTATCGGTCATGTCTGGCTTAAAGCCTTTTTTCAATAAATCATGAGAGATAGAGGTTGAGATAACCAGTAGCAGACCTGCCGCCGTAGATAATGCCGCCGCTAAACCACCGGCTGCTAGCAATGCAACAACCCAGTTTGGTAAGTTTGCCAGTTCAGGAGATGCTAGAACAATAATATCTCGGTTGATGTCCATTTCATTACGCTCATCACCAGAATAGAACATCTTGCCATCGCCATTTTTATCTTCCCAAGCAACTAGACCTGTGTCTTCCCAGTTTTTATACCAACTCGGTGCATCCGCAGCGGCAACCCCTTGGTTGTCGGTTCCATTAATGGTTTCAATCATATTTACACGAGCAAACGCGGCAACCGCAGGTGCAGTGGTGTATAAGAATGAAATAAACAGTAAAGCCCAACCTGCAGAGATACGTGCATCTTTAACACGAGGAACCGTGAAGAAACGAATAATTACGTGAGGAAGCCCTGCTGTACCAACCATTAGTGCAGCACAGATAAAGAACACATCAACCATGCTCTTAGAGCCATCAGTGTATGGTGTAAAACCAAGTTCAGTGGTTAATCCATCCAGTTTATCCAGTAAATAAACTTCAGAGCCGGTAACGGTTGAGCCCATACCAAGTTGAGGGAAAACGTTATCTGTCATCATAATTGAGGTGAAAACAGCAGGAACAAGGAAGGCGAAAATGAGGACACAGAATTGAGCTACCTGCGTATAAGTGATGCCTTTCATACCGCCTAATACCGCATAGAAAAATACGATACCCATACCAATGATGATGCCGACGTTGATATCAACTTCTAGGAACCGAGAGAACACCACACCAACACCACGCATTTGTCCTGCCACATACGTGAAAGAGACAAAGATGGCACAGAACACCGCAACCATACGAGCGGTTCGTGAGTAATAACGTTCGCCAATAAAATCTGGCACCGTAAACTTACCAAATTTACGTAAATAAGGCGCAAGACATAAAGCTAATAAAACATAACCGCCAGTCCAACCCATTAAATAAACAGTCCCATCATAACCAACAAATGAAATGATACCTGCCATTGAGATAAATGATGCAGCCGACATCCAGTCAACGGCGGTTGCCATGCCATTAGCAATAGGGTGAACCCCTCCGCCAGCCACATAGAATTCACTGGTTGATCCTGCTCTTGCCCATATCGCAATACCGATATAAAGGGTGAAAGTGATACCTACTAATATAAACGTCCAAGTTTGGATATCCATGCTAATTCCTCTAGTCTTCTTGTACGTTGTATTTTTTATCCAGTGAGTTCATGCGAACCACATAGATAAAGATCAGGGCAACAAAGGTATAAATTGAACCTTGTTGTGCAAACCAGAAGCCCAATTTAAAGCCCCCAATTTGAATCGTATCCAGAGCATCGACAAATAAAATGCCTGCACCAAATGAGACAGCAAACCAGACGAAGAGTAGTCCACCCATTATCCTTAGATTTTCCTTCCAATAGGCTTGTGCTTGTTCTTTTGTTTCGAACGCCATAGCCGGCTCCTTTTTAATGTTAGTAATATGTAACCAAAAAGAGATTAGCAGCGAGAAGAAAAGAAAACAGTGCAACTTTAGTCGAGCAGATAAAGAAAAACGCCCAATATATGAGTAATGCCGATCATTTAAGGTAAATATGATCGGTTGACCGATCCTTTTTAGATGTCAAAATCCAAGTGTATTTTATGCACTTGGATTTTTTTATGGATGTTTCTCAAGCTCTAAACATAATCAATGACTGGAAACCTAGCAACGTAGAGACTCTCGCTGATTTACTTCCAATCCATCTGATTGATGAGGCTTATTCTCTCACTGATACGGTGACGATGAGGAAGCGAAAGCTTACTCTTGAATCAATGGTATGGTTACTTGTTGGTATGGCTATCTATAACAATAAATCCATGAAGGATTTAGTTAATCAGCTTGATATTGTAGACCGTACAGGTAAAGCTTTTGTCGCTCCTAGTGCCCTTACTCAGCGCCGAAAAAATCTAGGTGAAGCAGCAATGAAAGCAGTCTTTGAGCGAATGACAAGTTCCTGGCTTAAGAGTGCTAATCTTCCTAAATGGAATGGACTAACTCTCTTAGGCGTTGATGGTGTTGTATGGAGAGCACCTGATAACCAGAAAAATGAAGAGGCTTTTTCTCGCCAAAAAGGAACTCAATATCCACAGGTAAGAATGGTTTGCCAAATGGAGCTAAGCAGTCATCTTATTACAGCGAGCGCTTTCGATAATTACAATACAAATGAAATGATATTGGCAGAGAAGTTAATAGATAGTACACCTGACCATAGCGTAACTATGTTCGATAAGGGGTTCTATTCATTAGGATTACTACATAAATGGCAGATGACAGGCTCAGAGCGTCACTGGCTTATTCCCCTTAAAAAAAATACTCAATATGAAATAATTCGATCGCTAGGTCGTAATGACAAACTTGTTATTCTTCGGAGTAACCCAAGAGCAAGAAAACTGTTTTCTAATTTACCTGAAACGATGACTGCTCGTCTCGTGACTCGAAAAATTAAAGGAAAAGATTATCAAGTTCTGACGTCAATGATTGACCCATTACGTTACCCATTGAAAGATATAGTCGGTCTTTATGAGCATCGTTGGGAAATAGAATTGGGTTACCGAGAGCAGAAACAATACATGTTAGGAAATCGCTTAACACTACGAAGCCGTCTGCCTGAATTAGTGAAACAAGAACTATGGGGTATCTTGTTGACTTATAATTTAATTCGCTACCAAATGGTAGAGCTTTGCTTTAATTTAAAAGGAAATTATCTCCCTTATCAATTGAGTTTTAATGGGACACTTGCTCATGTATCTGCATTATTAGTTGGTTTACCATACTCAACGCCAGGAGCGATCCCTCGACAATTAAAAGGCTTCCACCAGATGGCTGAAAGCTTAATACTTGATAGGCGAAGGGAAAGAACATTCCCTCGAATGGTAAAACCAAGACCTCAACGATATGCCAGAAACAAGAATGCCATTCACCCTTAAGTGAACGGCATTACCCAATATATGAGCGTTTTATGTGAGGTGGGCTGTGATTTTATTATGTTGTATTTATGTTAATTGATACCAAGGTCTAAGGCATCGGTATTCATTAAAAGTAGAAATTTTTAATCCCCATAAGAAGATTATTGACCGCCACTGCCGCTAAGATTAACCCCATTACACGGCTAATTATTGCAGCACCAACATTGCCAATAATTTTATGGATAAAGGTCGCACCAAGTAATAAACATAAGGTAATGATCAGCACAACAATCATTACCGCGGCAGTAATTGACTGATCTATAAAAGAATAACGAGAATTGTCAGTTAACATTACGATGGCCATCATGGCGCCAGGAGAGGCGATCGATGGAATAGCTAATGGGTACACTGCCAAATTAGCTAAGTCAGAATGACTGATGTCTTCACTCAATTTTTGTTCTTGTTCTGGTTTGCTTTCACCAAAAATCATCGTTAAGGCAAAGATAAGAAGAACCAATCCACCAGCAACTTGGAACGCGGGCAAAGGGATTTGCATTGCTTCTAATAGTAACTGACCTATAACGAGGAAAAATAACAGCACAGAGGTTGCAATCGCAACGGCTTTTAGTGCGACCGCTTTTCTTTGTTTGGCTGATAAATGTTGAGTTTGTGAAAGATAGACAGGTACTGAACCGATAGGATCGATAACAGCCCAAAGAACAACGAATTGAGTAACGAGGATACTTATCATGAACTCTCCCAGAGTTAAGTTAAACAGAGGGATACAAAAGAGACCTATAGATTACCTTAATTTATAGGCTAGAGTGTTATATCGAGGTTAACTTTCAGTCTGTTGTAGAAAAATAACCGCTTGAGTACGATTTTTTACGCCTAATTTTCGAAAAATTGCGGTCATGTGAGCTTTGATCGTTGCTTCTGATACGTCTAAATCATACGCAATTTGCTTGTTGAGTAGGCCATCTGACAGCATACCAAGCACTTTATATTGCTGAGGAGTAAGACTGCTGATTCTTGTCGCGAGATCATCACACGCCTGGTTGTTTTTAATTGAGCCTTCTGGAAAATAAGAATCCCCTGCCAAAATTTGGTTCAACGCTGAAATTAATGATCGCATGTCACTTGATTTTGGAATAAAGCCAAAAGCCCCATGGCTCTTTGCTTGAGAGACAATGCTGCTTTCTTCGCTGGCAGAGACAACCACAATAGGCAGGTCTGGATATTGAGAGCGAAGGTGAATTAAACCAGACATTCCGTTACTGCCCGGCATTTTAAGATCGAGTAATAATAAGTCGGGATCGGGCTCTTTTTCTAATACGGTTAAGAGTGCATCTAGAGAATCGGCTTCGAGTAGATTGGCTCCGCTGATCGCCATATGAATGGATTGAAAAAGCGCATTGCGAAATAAGGGATGATCGTCCGCGATAATGATGGTGTAGTTGTCGTCCATGGCTACAAAATTCCTCATGAGTAATCTAATAAAATTAACATCTAACCCATTTTCGAGCAATTTTTAGACGCTAAAGTCTGCGCTGTCTCTCTAATCTTATTTCTATTTTTAAAAATGAAATGAAATTTGTGGGATCTTAATATTTAAAACGAATTAATTCTCAACACTAGACAATCGAATGAAACGAAACTAAACTTCTTTCAAATCGAAACTTATTGAGTTTGTCATGTCAAAAAGAAACACTAAACAACGTCGACATATGATCCTTTCTTTATTAATTGAGAAAGGGGAAATTACGGTTGAAGAACTTTCGGAGCTCTTTGATATATCAGAAGTAACCATTCGTAAGGATCTAACGGAGTTAGAGAAGAATGGTTTGCTGATGCGTAAGTATGGCGGGGCGGTGTTAATGCCTTCAAATATCATTCAAGAAGATACGTGCGAAGAAGTTTCGAATCGAAAGTTATCTTTGGCTATTTCAGCGGTAGAACTGATTAAAGATCATAATCGAATCATTATTGATAGTGGCAGTACGACGGCGGCGTTGATTAACCAATTATCAACGAAAAATGGTTTGGTTGTTATGACCAATTCATTACCGGTGGCGAATGCATTGCAAGAAATCGAGAATGAACCCACGTTATTAATGACAGGTGGAACATGGGACAGTCATTCTGATTCATTTCAGGGTCAAGTGGCGGAGTCGGTATTAAGATCCTATGATTTTGATCAGTTGTTCATTGGTGCAGATGGCATTGACTTAGAGCGTGGAACCACGACCTTCAATGAACTGGTGGGTTTAAGTCGAGTGATGTCTGAAGTCGCTCGTGAAGTAATTTTAATGGTTGAATCAGAAAAAATTGGTCGAAAAATTCCGAATGTGGAATTGCCATGGGACAGTATTGATGTGCTGATCACCAATAATGATTTAAGCGAAGAACATCAGAAAAAAATTGAGTCACATAACGTACGAGTCATTAGAGCTCAGTGATTTAATTCCTCAATAAAGAATATCAATAGTGAGCTTTTTGTTGCCGCTCATTATCTAGACCAATCGCATTACCAGGATTGGGCCCACTAAATTTAAAAATAGAATAATGGAGTATTGCCATGTGTGGAATCGTAGGTGCTGTTGCACAAAGAGATGTTGCTGAAATATTAGTTGAAGGATTACGCCGTTTAGAATATCGCGGTTATGACTCGGCTGGTGTTGCCGTTGTTGATGCAGACAGTAATTACACTCGACTGCGTCGCTTAGGTAAAGTTAAGGAATTAGCGGATGCAGTCAATGAATCACACGTGGTCGGCGGTACTGGTATTGCTCATACTCGTTGGGCAACGCATGGTGAGCCGTCTGAAGTGAACGCTCACCCACACGTTTCCGGTGATATTACGATTGTTCACAATGGCATTATTGAAAATCACGAATCATTACGTGCGCTATTAAAAGAACGCGGTTATGTATTTGAATCTCAAACGGATACCGAGGTTATTGCACACTTAGTTGAGTGGGAATTACGAACGTCGGATTCTTTGATTGAAGCGGTACAAAAAACAGCGACTCAACTTGATGGTGCGTACGGTACTGTTGCAATGGATCGTCGTGACCCTGAACGTTTAGTTGTCGCTCGCTCTGGTAGCCCAATCGTTATTGGTCGTGGTGTGGGTGAAAACTTTTTAGCGTCAGATCAACTGGCGTTATTAAACGTAACTCGTCGCTTTATGTACCTTGAAGAAGGGGATGTTGCTGAAATTACTCGTCGTGATGTTCGAGTGTTTGATGCGCATGGCGAACAAGTTGAGCGTGAAGTGACAGAATCGAACGCCGAGCATGATGCGGGAGATAAAGGTCAATATCGTCACTTCATGCAAAAAGAAGTGTTCGAGCAGCCAAAAGCATTAATCAATACCATGGAAGGTCGTATTACTCATGACTCTGTTGTAACAGAAAGCATTGGCGTTAATGCTGTTGAGATCCTAAATAAAGTAGAACACGTACAAATCATCGCATGTGGTACTTCTTACAACGCGGGAATGACGGCTCGTTATTGGTTTGAGTCACTGGCGGGTGTTAGTTGTGATGTCGAAATTGCCTCTGAGTTCCGTTACCGTAAATTTGTAACGCGTCCAAATAGCTTATTAATTACCTTATCTCAATCGGGTGAAACGGCTGATACGTTAGCGGCCCTTCGTCTAGCAAAAGAGCGTGGTTACATGGGCGCAATGACGGTGTGTAATGTTGCTGGTTCATCTCTTGTTCGTGAATCTGATTTTGCCTTTATGACGCGTGCAGGAACAGAGATTGGTGTGGCATCGACGAAAGCCTTTACCACTCAACTTGCGGCGTTATTGATGTTAGTGACGGCGTTAGGTAAACAACAAAATCGTATCTCAAAAGAGAAAGAGAAAGAGATTGTTGAAGCCTTGCACGCTTTGCCCGCTCAAATAGAAAAAGCACTGTCATTTGATAAAGAAATCGAAGCGTTAGCCCCTGACTTTGCTGACAAGCAACACACGCTATTTTTAGGGCGTGGAGAGTTTTATCCAATCGCTATGGAAGCGTCGTTGAAATTAAAAGAGATTTCGTACATTCATGCGGAAGCGTATGCTGCCGGTGAATTAAAGCACGGTCCTTTAGCGTTGATTGATGCGGATATGCCAGTGGTAGTGGTTGCCCCAACCAATGATTTATTAGAAAAATTAAAATCAAACGTAGAAGAAGTGCGTGCTCGTGGTGGGTTGCTGTATGTTTTCGCGGACGAGCAAGCGGGCTTTGAAGGCGATGAAAACATGAAGATCATTACGATGCCTCATGTTAGCGATATAACTGCACCAATCTATTATACGGTTCCAATGCAGTTACTTTCGTATCATGTTGCCCTGATTAAAGGGACGGATGTCGATCAGCCACGTAACTTAGCAAAAGCGGTAACGGTTGAGTAAGTTTTACTCATTGATAACGAAATAAAAAACGGTAGCCTCAGATAGGCTGCCGTTTTTATTTGTATATTTTAGTTATTAAGGTTAGATCCCCGCTGGCTTAAAGAACGCTTAGTAATCATTAAGCGAGAAACGGTAAACATACCCGTTACTGTTCGTTGATGGAGTCTAAAAATAGTATCGTATAAACGACGAATTAATCGTCCCTGCAAAACTAACTTGCCTTCTAAGCGTGTACCAGGAGCAAACGTACCCACGGCAAAGTGATGACCAACAGCAACGACCATTCCACCGTCTTGGAAGGTAAAATCAGTTAACTCTTTCCCACGTAAATGACGACCTAAGCTTTTTGCTAGGTGAACCGCCGCACGATTAGCTGCTTGTGCTTTTGGTGGAACAAAAGACCCGTCAGCTTGTGGGATTGCAGCACAATCACCAATGGCAAAGATACGAGGATCGATGCTTGAACTCAGGTTTTGATTCACATGAATTTGATTCATATGGTTATAACTTAATTCGCCAATGCCATTTAGCCAATCAGGGGCTTTAACTCCCGCAGCCCAGAATTGAATGTCTGCACCCAAGAATTTATCAGTATTAGTTCGCATTCCATTAGTGGTTACTTCACTTATACGAGTTTCAAGTAATACATTAACACCGCTTTTCTCTAGTTCTTTTAATACCTTGTCAGACATTTTTTGTGGGCTATTTGGTAGAACCCGATGCGCGGCTTCAATCAAATTAATATTTAAAGATGAGGCGTTATAGCGTTTTAGTTTTTTACTTACTCTGGCCAATTCAGCTGATAGCTCAACGCCTGTAGCGCCTGCACCAACAATGTTAATCGTGCTGTTTTTACCTTCACGCAGTATTTGACTAATTTGATTCCATGCTTGGCGAGCTTGGCTTGCTGAATCTAAAAATAGGCAATGATCTTGAGCGCCAAGCGTATTGAAGTCATTACTAATTGCACCAATAGCAACAATAAGATAATCGTAATTAATGCCTGATTCAGTGCCGTCAGGTCGACGAATTAATACCGTTTTATTTTCTCTATCTATGCCAGTCATTGCGCCTTGGTAGTGTTGATAACCATGATGAGCGCCGTGAGTGAAATAACAAACAGAATCTAAATCACTATCAAACGTGCCTGCGGCGATTTCATGCAAACGAGGTTTCCAGTAATGATGCGTTTCTGGTTCGACAAGAATGATGTCATCTTCTTTACGAATAGATTTAGTTAATAAGGTAGACAGTTCTAAACCAGCAGCACCACCACCGACAACAACGATTCGGGACATAGGAATTACTCACATAATATACGCTTTACTATTAATTTAAAGCGTTGGCAAAAGGCCAAATTTAATTCGCTAACAGAACATCAAAGGGATACGTTCTGTTTCAATGTGAGTATTATATTTGTTTCTATAATAGTGATAATAGCCTTAAATAGAAAATCACCTTTACTGATATGTAATAGTTATTTTTTATTTTTATAGATTATTTACTGGTGGCTTTTTTTTGATCTTTTTCTTTATACATAGCGGTATCTGTATTAATGAACATGTCTTTAAGTGATAGTACTGAATCATAAGGTTCAAGATGACGACCAATACTAATATTGGTGAGGTTTAAGCCTGGTTGATGCATCGTTTTTTCTTGGTAACGTTGGCGGATTTGTTCTGCGAGTAAGGCAAGTTCATTGTCGTTTTCCTTATTCAGCAAGGCTAAAACAATAAATTCATCCCCGCCAGTACGAGCGGTTAAATCGGATTCTCTGATTGTGCTTTTTAAAATATTGGCCAATAGTTGAATGCATTGATCTCCGAATTCGTGGCCATGGTTGTCATTTACTTGTTTTAAATTATCAATATCAAAATATAGGATGCCAATATTATCTTGGTACCTTTTTGAATCTTTTAATTTCTGCTTACCTAGAATGTCTAATCCACGACGATTAAGTAACCCTGTCATTGAATCGGTAAGTGCCATTTGTCGATGTTGCTCAGCTTCTTCTGCCATTTTCAAATCAGCCGTAATGAGCTTTGACAGGTGATGCAGTAGCTTAACTAATGCACTTTTATAATTAGTATGCTTTGTATCTATCGCACAAATAGTGCCATAAATAGAGCCATCAGGGTGAAAGACAGGAACACCACAATAAGATCTTACTGGGCCATCTTCAACTGCTGGGGCATTAATCCAATATTCGTTCTTTAACGCATCAGGTACATATAACTCTTTGCCTGTTTCTACAATGGCACGACAAAAGCTTTTGCTGTCACTAGGCCATTCAGAACCTTGGCGAAGAAAATTTGTTTTATTATTGCTGCTTATAAGGGTATGGAAAGAATGACCTGTAAATTCGATAACGGCACCACAGTCGGCCCCAAAAATATCAACAATTAAATCTGCAAGTTCTTGCCATTTTGATAGGTCAATAATGTTGTCTTGTGAATCAAAATGAGAAGTGAAAAACGCTGTCATACGCACATCCATGTAGGGCTATAATTATTTGAATTTTGTATAGTTATAAAACTATCATTATTAAATGTTAATTTCATTGTCATTAGGTTCAAAATCAAATCATTTACCTTTTAGTTTTGAGGAGTGATTATTGAACCACTATTTAGGGGGTTATTTTCTTATATGAACCTTTTGTGACTCCGTAGTTTTTTTATTGTTTTTTACACTATAATATATACCATATATGGAAATGCGCATATCCATATTTAAGGTTTACTATGTTACCTCATCAATTTTTTAAACTGCTTTCAGATGAAACTCGAATGCGTTGCTTATTGCTTATCGCGCGTGAAGGCCGTTTATGTGTAAATCAGTTAACCGAAGCGTTAGAAGAAAGCCAACCGAAAGTTTCTCGGCATTTAGCTCAACTACGTCAATCTGGAGTATTGGTCGATACCCGTGAAGGGCAGTGGGTTTATTATCAAGTTAGTGCTCAATTACCTGGTTGGTTAAACAAAATTATTGAGGGGTTGAAGCAATCGAATTGCTTACAGACTGAATATCAAAAAGACACCGATAAATTAAAAGCAATAAAATCATGTTGTTAAATTAAGGATTAAAACGATGACAATTAAAGTAGGTATTAACGGTTTTGGTCGTATTGGACGTTTGGCTTTAAGAGCCGCATTTGATTGGCCAGAGCTTGAATTTGTACAAATTAATGATGTGGCGGGTGATGCCCATACTCTAGCGCATTTACTTGAGTTCGATTCAATTCAAGGACGTTGGAATCATGCAGTGACTACCGATGGCAACACTATGATCATTGGTGACCAAAAGCTAATAACCACACAAGAAAAAGAGATTGATGCTGTTGACTGGTCTGGTTGTGATGTCGTTATTGAAGCAACGGGTGTTCATCGCTCTCGCTCATTTCTCGATAAATATTTAGTGCAGGGTGTAAAGCGTGTCGTTGTGTCTGCGCCAGTAAAAGAAGACGGTGTTGCGAATATCGTTGTTGGCGTGAATGACGATATTTTTGATCCTGTAATTCATCAGATTGTAACTGCGGCTTCTTGTACTACTAATTGCCTCGCACCAATTGTTAAAGTTATCAATAATGAGTTTGGTATCGAAAACGCGGCATTTACGACTATTCATGATTTAACTAATACACAAACTATTTTAGATGCGCCCCATAAAGATTTACGTCGTGCTCGTGCATGTGGAATGAGTTTGATCCCAACGACGACGGGATCGGCAAAAGCAATTGTTGAAATCTTCCCTGAATTAGAAAACAAAATTAATGGTCATGCAGTTCGAGTTCCTTTAGCGAATGCGTCTTTGACGGACATTGTTTTTGAAGTGAAAAGAGACACAACGGTTGAAGAAGTAAATCAGTTATTGAAGGAAGCGGCTTATGGTGATCTAAAAGGTATTTTAGGTTACGAAGATCGCCCATTAGTATCGATTGATTATAAAGGTGATCAACGATCAACCATTGTTGATGCGCTATCTACCATGCTTGTGGGTAAGCGAATGGTAAAAATTTATGCGTGGTATGACAATGAAATGGGGTATGCGACGCGTACTGCTGAACTCGTTCGTACTGTTGGCTTAGCTTAACTTTAAGAGGTTTCATAATGACACATCCAACTTGGGAATTACCTGTTTCTGGTACTGACGGAGCGCTTATTTTAACTCCGTGCCCTGGTACGAAAGGCGTTGATTTGATTGACTCGTTAATGCAATTAAAAGCACAAGGTGTAGAAGCAATTGCCACGGCGTTAAACCAAGATGAACTTACCGAAAAAGGCGTAGGCTCTCTTGGTGAAGAAGCACAACGTCTAGGGATGAAATGGTTTTATCTTCCCATTGAAGATGATTGTGCTCCGGGGGATGAATTTGCAAAACAATGGAAATTAGCAACGCCTGATCTGCAACAAGTGGTAGAAAACAATGGCAAAGTAGCAATGCATTGCATGGGGGGATCTGGTCGTACAGGATTACTTGCTGGGCATTTACTGTTGGATTTAGGCTGGGATTTGGATGTAATTAAACAGCAAGTTCAAGCGTTACGTCCGGGGGCTTTCACTAAGCCTGTGCAAATTGAATACATTGATTTTATTGCTCACAAATAATCTGCATTAACAAAGACCTTAATATTGTTTTTTTTAAGGTCTTTTCATTTTATTAGGTTTTCTATTATGTTTTCTCAATTTAGCCATAACGTTCGACAGTATATGTTGGTGACGTTTAATTATTGGAATTTCACTATTACTGATGGCGCATTGCGTATGTTGGTGGTGCTGTATTTTCATGATTTAGGTTATGGCACCTTAGCCATTGCTTCTCTCTTTTTATTTTATGAATTTTTTGGTGTCGTAACGAATTTACTCGGAGGGTGGTTAGGGGCTCGGTTAGGGCTAAATAAAACCATGAATGTGGGTTTGATAATGCAAGTTTTTGCATTATTGATGCTGGCATTACCGAGTGTTTGGTTAACTATCCCATGGGTGATGGCAGCACAAGCATTATCAGGTATTGCTAAAGATCTGAATAAGATGAGTGCAAAAAGTGCGATTAAAACATTGGTGCCTAGCGATCAAGAAGGGGCGCTCTATAAGTGGATAGCGATTCTTACGGGTTCTAAAAATGCGCTTAAAGGGGCCGGGTTCTTTTTAGGTGGATTACTATTAACGACGGTTGGATTTCAGCTTGCCGTTATTGGGATGGCAGCGGTTCTTTTTGCTGTTTTTCTTGGTAGCGTAATGTTGCTTGATGGTGACATGGGAAAAGCAAAGTCCAAACCTAAATTTACGCAGTTATTTTCAAAATCAGAACAGATTAATCGGTTATCAGCGGCACGTTTATTTTTGTTTGGTGCAAGAGATGTTTGGTTTGTCGTTGCTTTACCGATTTATTTAGGCAGTGTGTTTGGTTGGGATCACTCTTTAGTGGGTGGTTTTTTAGCATTGTGGGTTATTGCTTATGGGTTTGTTCAAGGATTTGCTCCTAAGATAACAGGTAAAAAAGAAGGCCGAACCCCTGATGGCAGAGCGGCATTACATTGGGTTGCGCTGTTAACGATAGTCACGGGGATTATTGCGTATCTAGTGCAAGTTGAGTGGCAAGCTGAATATACGATCGTGATTGGTTTATTGATGTTTGGGGCTGTATTTGCGGTTAATTCGTCATTACATTCGTACTTGATTGTGAGTTACGCCAAAGGCGATGGTGTTTCTGTGGATGTCGGTTTTTATTATATGGCGAATGCGATGGGACGTTTGATCGGAACGATTTTATCTGGACTAGTCTTTCAAGTGGCAGGTTTTGCAGCGTGTTTGTGGGTATCTTTCGGTTTCTTGCTTCTATCTACGCTGATATCAATTAAATTACCTAAAAATACAGAATGACGTTAATAGAGATTAAATCATTAAAATGGACTTTCTTTCTGTAATTCTGCACAAATATCGACAATTGCTAATGACAGACCAGAACGGATCATTTGTTTTTGTCGATCTATTTGCATTTGATAGAACATCAGGTCGGTGTCGTCATTCATTGGGGTGATTTCTAGTTGGAGCATTCCCATTCTTTTAACTAAATGAAGTGAGTTTATCGGTGTGATTACTTGTGGATCGGTAAATTGAAATTCATTCATTTCAGCGTTTAATTTATTACGAAGTTGAATTAAGCCTTCAATATCATGATAGGTATTATTGGGTAATACACCTAAGCCAAAAAGAAGCTTTAACCTTACGTTTAAATCGCCGAGTGGACCTGAATCTTGGAGTAATGGGCCGATCACGGATTGAACTGCGAAGTCATCTTTACGAAAAATACGTTGGATTAACCCGTCGATAGACTCATTAAGAATATCGACAGCAATGATGAAAAAACCACGCACAGAAGGTGCATCGTCTAGTCGTTCAATGATGTTAGATTCGTTTATTACTTCTGTCATAAAATAGCCATAAAAGAGAGAGGCATTACGCCTCTCTAACTGTTTCTTATTAGTTTAATGTCGTAAAGATTGCTTCAATCTTTTTCGCTTCTGAACTGTTTTCATTTAATCCGGTGTAATGCGCTAATGTCGCTTTTAAGCCAGATTCCTGTAAGTGAGTTTGTAGCTCGACTGCTTGTGGATCTGTGTCATTTACGTATTTAAATGCGGCAGCGATGCCTTTTAATAGTGTTTTATTTTCAATTCCGTATTCGATTGTACCTAATAACGGTTTGATTAGGCGATCATTTTCACCTAATTTACGAATTGGCTGACGGGCAACGCGATCAATCTCATCTCGTAAATACGGATTCGCAAATCGGCCTAAGATTTTTTCGATATAGGCAGCATGTAATTCTTTATCAAAACCGTAGCGACGAATGAGCACTTCACCACTTTCTTCCATTGCGGCTTTTACTTCGGTTCTAATTTCAGGGTCTTGAATCGCGTCACGTACGGTCTCATGGCCTTTTAATGCACCAAGATAAGCCGTAATGCAATGACCCGTATTTAAAGTGAAGAGTTTGCGCTCAACAAACGCCATTAGGTTGTCTGTTTTTTCCATTCCAGCAATATTAGGTACGCCACCTTTGAATTGTTTTTCATCAACAATCCATTCACTGAAACTTTCAACGGTAACTTCAAGTAAATCGTCATTGGCCGCTTCTGATGGTGGAACAATACGGTCAACCGCAGAATCAACAAAACCAACTAATTCGTCACAACGTGCATGAAAAGAGTCGTCAAGATGAGAGTACACTTCATTTTTAAGGTGAGTAGTACCTCGAACCATATTTTCACAAGCAATGATATTAAGTGGTGATTCATTGTTGGCTTCAAAACGTTTGGTTAACCCTTTTGCAATGGTTTTTGCAATAATATTTAATACGTTAGGGCCAACGGCGGTTGTCACTAAATCGGTGTGTACAATACGCTCAATAACATCGTCACTGGTTGAGTTTACGGCAGTTACATGAGTAACTGTGTCGATTTGGCATTTAGACCCAACGACTTTTACTTTGTATGATTGGTCATGACAAAGTTGATCAACTAACGGTGCATCAACGTCTGCGAATGTAACAGCGACGTTTGAATCAGAAAGAACTTTACCAATAAAACCACGACCGATATTACCTGCGCCAAAATGTACTGCTTTCATAATAATTACCTTCAATTTTATATTAGGAGGAAGCCAGCCCTATAGGGGTAAAGCTGACTTCTTATTGGTACTAAATACTTATGCTGCTTGTTCGCCTGAAAGAATCTCTAAAACCTCATTAACGCTGTTAGTCGATGTTAGTTTTTCGATGGCACCAGGTTCGTCAAGTGCATTCGTAATTGCAGTAATTACTTGAATGTGTTCATCATTTTTTGCAGCAATACCAATAACCAATTTAGCGATATCATCACCGTCTTCAGTGAATTGAACACCTGATGGGTACTGACAGATAACAATGCCTGTTTTGATTATTCGGTCTTTGGCTTCTATTGTTCCGTGTGGTACGGCAATAGATTCGCCAAGGTAAGTGGAGACAAGTTTTTCACGATCAAACATCGCCGATACATATTCTGGTTCAGCATAACCCAGTGAAACGAGCTGCTCTCCTGCGTATTGAATGGCTTCTTCTTTCGTTTTACATGTTAATCCAAGATGGATGTTTTTTGACTCGATTTGGAAAGGGTGTGCATTTTGTGGTTCAAAGAAATCGTCATTTGCTGCCACTGGAGAAACGTGTGGCATCTCATCATCATTTGCCGCTTTTGGATAAGTAGAGGCCATGATACGAGCGACTAAATCGTTATAGATATGGCTATCTAAGAAATTCGTTAATGAAATATGCTCTGCGTTTTCTGCGTGCTTACGTGCACGGTCCGTTAAATCTTTATGAGTAATCACAATATCGACATCCGTAGGCAAGTTATTGATAGCACAGTTTGTTACGCTGATTTTTAAGCCTGCTGCTTGTACTTTTTTACGAAGCAGACCAGCGCCCATTGCACTTGACCCCATGCCTGCGTCACACGCTACGATGATTTTTTGGATGTTATTGAATTTTGTTGAGTTACTTTTTTCAGCAGTGATACCAGAAGGTTGACCTTTTGAATCAGATTTCATATTACGCATTTTTGATGTCGCATCATCGAGTGATGTTCCGTCATTTTCATCTGATGTCGCTTGAGTTTTCATTAGGATTGCGGCAACAGTAAATGAAACGGCAGTCGCAGATAAAATTGAACAGATAACGCCAAGCGCAGAGGCTTTAGGTGTCAATAGTAAGATGGCAAAGATAGAGCCTGGAGACGCTGGAGCAACCATACCTGCATTAAACAGAGTTAGAACGAATACTCCTGTCATGCCACCAGCAATCGCTGCAAGAATTAAGCGCGGGTTCATAAGAATGTATGGGAAGTAAATTTCGTGAATACCACCAAAGAAGTGAATGATAGATGCACCACCAGCGGTTTGTTTTGCTGTGCCTTTACCAAAGAACATATAAGCAAGAAGAATACCTAAGCCAGGTCCTGGATTTGCTTCAATTAAGAAGAAGATAGATTGGCCAGTTTCGTTTGCCTGTTGGATACCTAGAGGAGAAAAGATACCGTGGTTAATGGCGTTATTCAGGAATAGAATTTTTGCTGGTTCAACAAAAATAGAAGTTAAAGGCAGAAGACCTGCATCGACTAAGAAGTTAACCCCCCCAGCAAGACCTGCAGATAAGACCTTAACAAAAGGACCAATGAAGAAAAAAGCAACAATTGCACACAACATACCAATGATGCCGGCAGAAAAGTTGTTAACTAGCATTTCAAAGCCGTTTTTGATTTTACCATCGACTTTTTGGTCGAACAGTTTAATCGCTAGGCCGCCCATAGGACCCACCATCATTGCGCCCATGAACATTGGGATATCAGTACCAGCAATCACACCCATAGTGGTAATTGCACCAACAATGGCACCACGTTCGCCGCCCACTAATTTCCCACCGGTATAACCGATAAGCAGTGGAAGTAAATAAGTAATCATTGGGCCAACTAGTTTTGCTAACTCTTCGTTAGGGATCCAACCAGTCGGAATAAATAAAGCTGTGATAAAGCCCCATGCGATAAACGCACCAATGTTAGGCATTACCATATTTGATAAAAAACGACCAAAATTTTGTATCTTGATCTTTGCATCTGGTGATATCATGCGTGATTCCCCGTTTGAGGTTTTTATTAAACTGTCTAAAAATGACTCGCCAAAGTCATTGGTTAATTTCTAAGTACAGACATAATTTACCATAGATTTTTTAATTGAACCGATAACGGGAAATTCGTGAATCAAGTCACGTTTTCACTCCATCTGCAATAAATAAAGTAGATCTTCGTTGCATTAACGTATTGAAAATTTACTACAAATAATAAATTTCAATTTTGTCAATTACTATTTGGCGATCAAGTTCTCGTTTGCAGCACTTCTCTTAAGTAAGAAATAGTGATCCTTGTCACGAATGTTGAATTTGAATTTAAATAATTAAACATAAAGGTGATTTGCCTCACATTTTCATCTTTTATTCACGCTCCGAATTAAATCGTTTCATTTCTTTGCTTGTAAACTGAAATTTTATTACGAATAAAACTGCCCCTTAAGTATTATCTTTCATTTGGTTTATTTCCATTTTACGACTCTGTTTTTTTGTTTGTGGGTGCTTTCAATCAGAAGGTATTTTTTGTATGCGTGGAATTTGAAGCGTATTTTGGAGGTAAAAGATCATGAGAATAGAAAAAGAATATGATGTGAGTGGTTAAATGTGGATTAATGGAATGGTGTTGAAATGATAATCCCAAAAATAGACATAAAAAAAGGAGAACATAAGTTCTCCTTTTTGCGATGTATAAAGCAGAAGATTAAACGTGTTTAATATTTTCAGCTTCTAGTTCTTTAAAGTATTTAACTGTTTTCACTTTCAGTTCTTGTTGTGATGCTTCATCACAAACGATCACTGATTTAGGGTGAATTTGAAGTGCTGATACTGTCCACATGTGGTTTACAGAACCTTCAACAGCAGCTTGTAGAGCAAGTGCTTTGTTGTGGCCAGTAATTAGGATCATGATTTCAGCAGAATCAAGCAGAGTACCAACACCGATAGTTAATGCGTACTTAGGTACTTGAGCAATATCGCCGTCGAAGAAGCGAGAGTTAGCAATACGAGTATCTTCAGTTAGTGTTTTGATACGAGTACGAGATGCTAGAGATGAAGCTGGTTCGTTAAATGCGATATGACCGTCGTTACCAACACCACCCATGAACAAGTTAATGCGACCGTAAGACTTAATTTTGTCTTCGTAACGCTGGCATTCTTCTTCGTGGTTGTCAGTGTTACCGTTTAGAAGGTTAATGTTTTCTTCTTGGATATCAACATGGTTGAAAAAGTTTTCAAACATGAAAGTACGGTAAGATTCTGGGTGGTTTGTATCAAGACCGATGTACTCATCCATGTTGAATGTTACTACGTTCTTAAAGCTTACTTTGTCTGCTTTGTACAGTTCAATTAGCTTTTTGTAAGTATTAAGAGGAGTTCCACCAGTAGGAAGACCAAGAACAAATGGACGATCTGCTGTTGGGTTAAACTCATTGATGCGGTTAACAATGTGTTGTGCTGACCATGCACCTACTTGTTCTGCTTGGTTTAATGGAATAAGTCTCATCATATACCTCAAAAAATTAATGTAATTGTTCGCTTAATTGCGTTAATTCGCATTGTAAAATAAGTACCTTCGTAATGCTAATGATTTTGGTCAATAAAGGAGCAAAATTATTCAACCAAGCTCACATTTTGTTGCAAATGCTGAATAAACGGCTCTGCTTTCATGAATCCCGTAAGACGAGAGTCTGATAAATAATCGCCATTTGCATTCCAAAAATCTATGGTAGGCAAACCTAACACCTTAAGTTGTTTTAATAATTCAATATCAACTGGGCTGTTTTTGGTGACATCGGCTTGCAACAAAATAAAGTTGGATAGTAACGGTTCAACGTTTTCATCATGAAAGGTGTATTTTTCAAATTCTTTACAAGCGACACACCAATCTGCATAGAAATCGAGCATCACAGGCTTGCCTTGAATTTTTGCTACCTTAAGCTCTTTGTTTAATTCATCAATAGTAGAGATGCGCTTAAAGGCTACCGCTTGAGTAGTGGCAACTTGGCTCGATGTTTTCCCTGATATGGCATCGATGACAGGAATAGCTGAGCCGACGATACCTAAAATAGCGATGATACCAGCAACACTTGTTTTCCATGATTGGGGCATCGTTGCTTTGACATGATATAACCAACCAAATGCTACGATCCCAAGAGCAGACCAAATAAATGGCGTGATGTTATGAGGAAGAATTCGCTCTAATAAGAAGACTGGAACCGCGAGAAGAATAAAACCAAATAGGGTTTTCACATACGTCATCCATACGCCTGCTTTTGGTAGTAGCTTATTACCAAATACTGCGGCTAAAATTAATGGGATACCCATACCAATCGCTAAGGCATACAACGCAACAGCGCCTGTTAGTAAGTCCCCACTTTTTGCTACATAAAGTAACGCACCAGACAGTGGTGCAGTCGTACATGGTGAGCACACTAAACCAGAGATCGCACCCATCGCAAATACGCCACCTAAGTTACCGCCTTTTTGTTGGTTACTGATGTCGTTTAATTTGGTTTGTAAGCTGCTTGGTAATTGAATGGTGTAAACACCAAACATGGACAGTGCCAACAGCACAAACATCACACTCAAACCAATAAGAACGTAGGGATGTTGTAATGCTGCTTGGAATTGTAGACCGGCAGAAGCAACGACTAACCCAAGTAAGGTGTAAGTAAGAGCCATGCCTTGAACATAGACAAAAGACAGTTTGAAGGCTTTACCGTGAGAAAGTTTACCGCCACCTAAAACAATGCCCGTTAAAATAGGGTACATAGGTAACACACAAGGAGTAAACGCAAGACCAATACCTAACGCTAAGAATAAAAACGGAGTCCACCAAGCATCACCCAGATCGCTTGCAAGCGCTTGCTGTTGAGTTTGATTTTTTGGTTGTTGAATACCAGCGGTATTTAGACTATTTACCGATGGTGATGTCGCTTTTTCTACGCTCACTGGTGCGGTTTCGCTTTTGGCTACCACATGAGTATTTGCCGTTTCGTTTTGGTATGAGCTTGAGCTTGAGGCTGTGAGCATGGATAATGGGATTTTACGGATTTCTGGTGGATAACAGAATCCTGCTTTTGCACACCCTTGATAACGAACGGTTAGCTCTGCATCTTTATCGACTGAGATGAGTGGCACAGTGATGGTCAATGGCTTGGTGTAGATATTAACATCACCAAAAAATTCATCGTTATGAGGCGTGCCTTGTTCCATGACTAAGTCGGCAATGTTAGCATCATGCGCTGAGACTGAAATACGCTGCTGATATAAGTAATAATCAGGTTTTACTTGCCAATCTAAATAGACGCGATCCCCTTGTTGCATGAAGTTGAATGGGAAGGCTTCATTTACGGTCACAAAAGAAGAGTCTTGTTGATTTTGTAGTTTAGTTAAATCAAAAGCCGCAACCGCTTGGGGTGCAAAGGACGCAAATAAAATGAAGAATGATAAAAGGGCGGCTCTAAATCGGAGTAAATTCGTCATGTGGGGGTCTTTATAAAAATAGATACGGATATGACTATCGAAATGGTCAAGAGTTCAGCAAGTATAATATCAATTCGCACTAACATCTATGATCCGTTTTTTGAGATTTTTTCCTCTTTAAATCGATTATTGAGATATAAAAAATGGCAGCTAAATTAGCTGCCATTGAAAGAGATGTTTGAGTCTTCTTAATTAAAGAATAATGCCACCAAATAAGAAACCTAGAGCAACAGAAGTAGAAATCGTTGCAACACCCGGGATGAAGAATGGGTGGTTGAATACAAGGTTACCAATACGTGTTGAGCCGGTGTCATCCATTTCAACCGCCGCCAGAAGCGTTGGATAAGTAGGAAGAACGAACAACGCACTTACCGCAGCAAAAGAAGCAACGGCAGTGATAGGTGCAACACCGATTGCCAATGCAGCAGGCATTAATGCTGTCGTTGTTGCGCCTTGAGAGTAAAGCAACATTGAAGCAAAGAATAAAACAATCGCTAGCATCCACGGGTATTGTGCAAGGATCTCAGCAGAGAACTCTTTGATTTCACCAATGTGAGAAGAAACGAAGGTATCACCAAGCCATGCTACACCAAGCACACACACATGCACTCATGCCTGATTTGAAGGTTGCTGCGTTAGCAATTTTAGAGGCATCAATCTTAGTGAAAGTAACAATAGCAGCCGCTGCTGTTAGCATTAGCGCCATAATTGCTTCATTTCGGCCAATGGTTGGGTGTTCAATAAGACCCACACTGCCACTGATCATCGTTGCATAAGCAACAACGGCTACGATGGCAACACAGAAGATATAAACAGATGTTTTTGCCGTAGGTAAGATTTCACGTTTACCTGTGCCGTTCATTTTGATTAGACCTTTTGCAAGGCGATCTTGATAAACAGGATCATCTTTTAACTCACAACCTAGGAAGTTAGCAACGAATGCACCAACCATACATGCTAGGAATGTAGAAGGAATACATACCGCTAATAGCGTTAAGTAATCCACACCTAATGGCTCAAGGATGCCAGAGAAGAAAACAACTGCCGCTGAGATTGGAGACGCAGTGATTGCAATTTGAGAAGCAACAACAGCGATAGAAAGTGGGCGAGATGGGCGAACACCTTGTTCTTTAGCTACTTCAGCAATTACTGGAAGCGTAGAGAATGCCGTGTGTCCTGTTCCTGCTAGCATTGTCATGAAGTAAGTCACGATTGGTGCGTAGAAAGTAATACGTTTTGGATTTTTGCGTAAGAATTTTTCTGCTAGGTCAACCAACCAATCCATACCGCCAGCCACTTGCATTGCAGCAATAGCCGTGATTACAGACATGATGATTAAAATAACATCAATAGGGATAGAACCTGCATCTAAACCTAAGATCATGGTAAGAACAAGAACGCCCGCACCACCCGCAAATCCAATACCAATACCGCCGATGCGTGCACCTAAATAGATGAACAGCAGTACGACAAGAAGTTGTACAGCAATCATAATGTAACTCCAATGTTTAAAATTAAAATAATCATTTCAGACTTTTATTAGGTGTGTAGTAAGCGTGCGGGGAACTACACCTTGTCTTTTACATTCCAAGGTAAAAGTGAATCGATATCTGGCGATCCAACACATAAACGATCTAGACAATACCTAATATAATCGTAAGGGATTAATCCGTTTGCCTTTGCTGTTTCTACAATGCTGTAAAGCATTGCACTTGAATCTGCACCAGCCGTTGAACCCGAAAATAACCAGTTTTTCCGGCCGATAACAAACGGTTTAACCGCTCGCTCTGCTCGATTGTTATCAATAGATAACAATCCATCATCAATATAACGAACTAATTTATCCCATTGATTTAATGTATAGCTAATCACCTCACCTAATTTTGTTTTAGGTGATACTCGACTAACTGCGCTATCAAGCCAATCACGGAGCTCTTTAAGTAAATCGCGGGCTTCTGTCTGCCTAGCAACATACTTGGCTTCAGGGGAAGCCTCTTTTAATAACGATTCGATCCGGTATAGCTTTTGGATTTTACTCAATACCCAATCTGCACTCCCTGTTTTCCCTTTTACTTGAACACGTTGAGCCTCAATAAATCGTCGACGTGCGTGTGCCCAACAGCCAACTAACATCGCTTCAGTTTGTTCATAACCTTGGTAACCATCGGTATGTAAATACCCGTTATAACCTTTTAAAAAGTTAACTGGATGGTAGCCATGCCTACTAGATTGATAATCATAAAGTACAATTCCAGGCAAAACACCAGAGCCTGGAGAATCATAGCCAGAGCAGTAGACCCACATATAACATTTTGCTTTTTCAACATCCAACACATTTACCGTTGTTTCATCACAATGCAGAGTGGGTTGTTCAAGCAAAATACGATGTAACTCGTTATTAAGAGGGGTAAATAATACCGAGCATTTTATTAACCAATCAGCCATCGTTCGCCGTCCAATAATGATACCCCATTGCTGAAATAACGTTTCTTGACGATAAAGTGGAAGACTGTATTGAAATTTAGCCGTAATAATTTGAGCAAGTAAACTTGCGGTCGCAATCCCTTTAGGGATTGGTGACGCTGGCATTGGGGCTTGTTTAATGTCTACTGAAGTATTGTTTTTTTCACAATTTCGGCAAGCATATTTAGGACGAACATGTTGAATAACTTCCACTTTAGCTGGTACAAATTCCAACTTTTCACTGATGTCTTTACCCATCGCATGCATCTCTAGACCGCAACACTTACAAGTTTTATCTTTTATGTCGTGGATATAATAACAGTACGCGGTAAGTCTTCAGGTAAGCGTTGGCGTTTTGGCTTTTGACGAGTGTAGGTAATCGTTTGTGTGTCATCATTTTCAATGATGATTTCTTCTTCTGTTTCATTGAATAAATCAAATTGAGTCGAGTCAGATTCACTGCTTTTACCAAAGCGCTGATGTTGAGCCAGCCGAAATTGCTCTAGAAGACGGTTATATTTATTTTCAAGCTGAAGCACAAGTGCTTTCAGCTCGTCAATGGTATCAGGAAGTGGTTTTATTTTATCAGTCATGTAGATGACTATATAACGATAATACAGGTAATCAATCGGTTGCCTCCTATTCTTGACTGAGAATCAACTATTTAAAGGGTTGTTTGATAATGTACTGGTTGATGTCCTAAGATATCAAAACCTTGTAATAGCAGTGTCAGTTGCTGCTCTGATAATGCTAACGTATCGTTATTTATATTTCGTGGCCATTTGAAGCGGTCTTCATCTAATCGCTTGTACCATAAAGCGAATCCTGTTTTATCCCAATACAATATTTTGAGTTTATCACGAGGCTTATTGCAAAATATAAATAGAGCATCACTAAACGGTGATAGTTGCATTTCTTGCTCAACAATCACGACAAGGCCATTAATGGCCTTGCGAAAATCGACAAAATCACGATGAAGATAAATGGTGGAAACATCAGTAAATACATTCATGATTGATACCCTTTTAATAAGAGTCCTATCCAGTGAGGTTCAGTATTAGCTGGCAATGTTAATCGCAATTTTCCGATAGAAAGTTGAATATCTGGTAATTGTGGAGTGGCGATGATAGTTGATGTTAACGCTTCTACTTTCAAGAAAGTAGAAGCGTTAATCTTTTGTTTCCATCGTGCTTTACGTGCACTAAATGTCTTTGGCAGAATATTATGGTTACGACAAAATTCAGCGGCACTAAGCTTGCTAGATTGCTGAGATTCAAATAGAGCGTGCCATTGCTCTGGTGTTCTCTTTTTATCTTTTTGCATAATTACGTTCTCGTTAAATGAAAGATCGTAAGATACGCATAATGAATTTTATTTGTTAGGTGTAGTTCCCCGCACGCTTACGGTGTGTATATACCAATGCAATAAAAAGATGAATGAATGTTTAATTGAGTGTTTTGTAAATAAAATATTGAGAAGATAAAAAAAGCGAGCTTCAGTGAGCTCGCTATTTGAGGTGATACGAATTATTCGTAACGTTTTGCTTTGTATTGTGGGTGCATCAGGTTTTCTACTGAGAAGATATCATCTAGTTGCTCTTCTGTTAGAAGACCACGTTCAAGAACTACATCGCGAACGTTTTTACCTGTTTCAGCACAAATCTTACCAACAATGTCACCTTCGTGGTGGCCAATGAATGGGTTTAGGTAAGTAACGATACCGATAGAGTTAAATACATGAGCTTCACATATTTCTTTGTTTACAGTGATACCATCGATACACTTGTCACGTAAGTTTACACATGCATTTTTCAAGATTTCGATAGATTCGAATAGGGCTTGACCAATAACAGGTTCCATTACGTTTAATTGCAGTTGGCCCGCTTCAGCAGCGAAAGTCACTGTTGTATCGTTACCAATTACTTTGAAACATACTTGGTTTACAACTTCTGGAATTACTGGGTTTACTTTTGCAGGCATGATTGAAGAACCCGCTTGAAGCTCAGGTAAGTTCAATTCATTGAAACCAGCACGAGGGCCAGAAGAAAGAAGACGTAAATCGTTACAGATTTTAGATAATTTAACCGCAGTACGTTTTAGTGAACCGTGGATCATTACGTAAGCACCACAGTCAGAAGTCGCTTCGATTAAATCTTCAGCAGCAACACATTCTAGACCCGTTATTTCAGCTAGATGACGAACTGCCGCTTCTTGGTAACCCGTCGCCGCGTTTAAGCCAGTACCGATTGCCGTTGCACCGATGTTTACTTCTAAAAGAAGTTGCGCTGTGTAATTAAGGTTTTTCACTTCTTCTTTAAGCAATACGCCCCAAGCGTGGAATTCTTGACCTACTGTCATTGGAACTGCATCTTGAAGTTGAGTACGACCCATTTTTAGAACGTTACGGAATTCTTGATCTTTAAGATCGAATGCACCTTTTAGGTATTCGATCGCTTCAATCAATTTCATCATGCTGTTGTATACAGCAACGCGGAAACCCGTTGGGTATGCACAGTTAGTTGATTGAGAGCGGTTAACGTGATCGTTAGGGTTAATGATGTCGTATTCGCCTTTCTCTTTGCCCATAAGTTCAAGAGCAACGTTTGCGATAACTTCATTTGCGTTCATGTTTACAGAGGTACCAGCGCCACCTTGATATACATCTGATGGGAACTGATCCATGCATTTGCCAGTTTCAAGAATTAAGTCACATGCTTTGATGATGTATTCACCAACTTGTGAAGGAATAGCACCTAATTCTTTGTTTGCTAAAGCAGCTGCTTTTTTCGTATAGATCATGCCACGAACTAATTCTGGAACATCAGAGATCGTGACGTTTGAAATGTTGAAGTTTTCCATCGCACGAAGAGTATGGATGCCGTAGTAAGCATCAGCGGGAACGTGGCGTTCACCTAGTAAATCTTCTTCAATACGAGTTGCGGTATTTGTTTTTTCTAAATCAAGCATCTGAGTCATAGTAAGCCTTTAAGGTTCTATATTTTAATTATTGGATTCTTTCCAAGTGACCATGCCTGCGAGTAGAGTCCGTTCGTCAGAAGTGATCAATATCGTACCTGATGCCTTGTTTTGAAGTCATCATACACCTCTTTAGGGGTAAAAGTGTTAACTTGATCACTTTTATAGTCTAGTTTTTGCAAAATATTTCAAATTGAGATAATGCTCTCATTAGTTGTTAATATCTTTACTTTATAGGTTATATAACTGCTACTTGAGTTAATGAAATTGATGGCTGTTTACATTCTTTTACAGTCTTTTTTCTTGAAAAGAGAGTTGATGTGCCGCATCTATTATAATAGAGAAAGAAAAAGTGAATAGGTCATAAGGCCTGCTACACTACGACTACTATATTAAACCCTATTGAGGTGAACCGTGTTTCCTATTTTATTAGTGATGTTTATTTTTGTTCCTATCATTGAAATTGCCTTATTTGTGCAAGTAGGAGGCATGATCGGAATGTGGCCGACGATTGCGTTAGTGCTAATCACTGCCTTTGTTGGGGCATCTCTGGTTCGTAGCCAAGGCATTCAAACGTTAATGTCTGTTCAATCAAAAATGCAGCAAGGTGAATTGCCAGCACAGCAAATTGTTGAAGGCGTTATGCTTGCCGTATCTGGTGTTTTATTACTGACTCCCGGCTTTATGACGGATGCGTTAGGAATGTTGATTTTATTACCAGCCCCACGTGCAATGCTTGCAAAACAAATCATGAGTCGTGTAAAAGTGAATGGTCTTGGTAGTTCGCAAGGTGGCTTTCATGCTGGTTTTGGTCAACATGACCCATTTGGTCAAGCGAATCAGCAGGATCAACAGGGCGATGTGTTTGAAGGTGAGTTTCAACGTAAAGAAGACGATCCGAATAAAACATTGAAATAATGAAATAAAAAAAGCCGCGTGATCACTCTCTATAAATAGACGTCGATAACGCGGCTTTTTTAATGGATAAATTTTTTCTATTAGCGTCTTAACCAAGAACGGGGGTTTTGTGCTTTACTGTTACGACGGATTTCAAAGTACAATGAAGGTCTGTCTTGACCACCACTATCACCAACCACCGCAATGGTTTCTCCCGCTTTCACTTTATCGCCTTCTTTCTTCATTAAACTTTGGTTGTAACCATATAGCGTCATGTCACCTTTACCGTGATCAATCAATACCATCAAACCATAGCCACGTAACCAATCAGCAAAGACCACTTTACCAGAGTAGACCGCTTTTACGGGTTGGCCGTAATCACTCGCAAGAACCATTCCTTTCCAGGTTAATTGTCCTGTTTGTTTAGTACCAAAGCTGTGCAATGTTTTTGCACCACTCACAGGCCAAGGTAGACGACCTTTTTGACGGGCTAATCCATCCATCGGTACATTGTTTTGGGCTTTTGCTTTTGCGATGGCAACTTTTAAACGTTTTTCATTTTGTTGAAGCTCATTTAAGTATCCGTTTTCATTTGAAATACGTTTTTTGATACTTGAAACGGTTTGTTGACGTTTATTCTGAGAACCTTGTAGGGTCGATTTCTCTTTTTTATATTGAGCGACTAACTCACTTTGACGCTGCTGCTGCTTAATGAGGGCAGCTTCTTTTTCCTCAAGTTGTACGGTTGTAAATTCAAGTTGAGAAATAGCGCCGACACGAGCTTCTGATAATCGTTGTGCATATTGAGTCATGCGGTCAATTTTTGTCACGTCATCACCACTGAGAACGTTAGACAGTTGATTATTTCGACTGATGAGATAATAGTTAACGAGCAGGTCTTTGAGTACTTCTGTCTGTCCAATCTGTTGTTGAGTCAATTCAGATTGTTGTTGCTTAAGTGTCGTTATCGATTGTTTTAGGCTTGATAATTCACTTTCTGCGTTACGGATTTTAGTCGAGGCACTCGCAATAGAGACTTCGTGTTTTTTAAGACTTCTTTGAAGGCTAGATAACTCTTTTTTCTGTTTGTTTAATACTGTGCTTTGACGAGATATTTCTTGTTTCATTCCTTTTAACTCTGCGTCATTTGCATGAGCTGTCGCAGGGATTGAAATCATCAGGCACAGTAAAGCTGTCGTACAGAATTGACGACAAGAAAAAGGCTTAGTTAAAGAGTATATGTTCATCGTTGCATTATTTCAGATAGAGGGGACTCTGACTAGGCAGAGTTGGTGTTTGGTCTCAATTGTAAAACCAATATCACAGCATTTTCTTTGTATAACGCTGTTTCTTTATCCTTACTAGTCTATGAAGATACGCTAAGGTATACTTTCGCCTTAATTTTAGAGCCCATGGTAATGATGATATCTTATGATACGGAGTTGCCTTAAAAATCAGAGAATAGAATATGGAAACGTCAATCATCGATTTTGTAACCAACAACATGATTTTAGCTGTTGTATGGATTGGTATTGTTGTTGCGTTACTTCAGAACGTAGTTAAACAAAAAACAGCGGGCTACCAAGAAGTTGATTCAGCACAAACAACAACGTTAATGAACCGTGAAAACGCGATCGTTGTTGATGTTCGTTCTAAAGACGAATTCAAATCAGGCCACATTACGGATGCACGTCACATTTTACCAAGCGACATCAAAGCGGGTAACTTAGCCGGTCTTGAAAACTCAAAAACTACCCCAATTATTGTTGTATGTAAGACGGGTCAAACAGCTCAAGCTGCTGCAAATGATTTGCATAAAGCAGGTTTTGAGCAAGTTAAACTGCTTAAAAACGGTTTGATCTCTTGGAATGAAGCTAACTTACCGTTAGTTAAAGGCAAAAAGTAATTGTCGAATTCCTAGGCAACTAATTCATTTTGATGTGATATCTGGCTCATTTTTTGGATATTACGAATGCAGAGTGGCATGACATCGTTATTCTGCGTTCATACTTATTGATATAAAGGACTTTCCCATGGCTGAAGCAGCACAACAAGAACAACAAAACTTTGCAATTCAACGTATCTTCTTAAAAGATGTTTCTTTTGAAGCGCCTAACTCTCCAAACATGTTCCAAAAAGAGTGGAATCCAGACGTTAAACTGGATCTTGATACTCAAAGTCGTGAACTTGGTGAAGGTGTTTACGAAGTAATCTTACGTTTAACTGTAACGGTTAAAAACGAAGAAGAAACTGCATTCTTATGTGAAGTTCAACAAGGTGGTATCTTTACTGCTGGTCAAATGGAAGAAGCTCAGCTAGCACATTGTCTAGGTGCATTCTGCCCGAACATTCTTTTCCCATACGCTCGTGAAACGATCTCTAGCCTAGTGGTTAAAGGTACGTTCCCACAACTTAACCTTGCGCCTGCTAACTTTGACGCATTGTTCATGAATTACCTACAAAACCAAGCTTCAGAAACCGCAGAAGCACCCGCTGAAGCACCCGCTGAAGCGTAATTTTTGAAGAAAACCAGTTAATGATTTTTCACTATTGACTGATTTGTAGAGAATAAATGCACTTTTTTATCTAATATGGTTTCTATATCTACTATAGCTCCTATATTTTGATAACAAGTGCATTTTGTTTTTATTACCCTAGTATCTTTTGATACCAGTTTTTGGATGGTCACAATGACAACACAAAACGATTACTCTGATATTTATATGACCGTACTTGGTGCCGGTTCTTATGGTACATCGCTGGCAATTTCGTTAGCTCGTAATGGCGCAAAAGTCATTTTATGGGGACACGAGAAAGCGCATATGGATCGTTTAGACGCTGATCGTGCGAATGAAGAATTTCTGCCTGGTGTTGTTTTTCCACCGTCATTATTCATGGAAACTGATTTAGAAAAAGCCGTTCAAGCAAGTCGTGATTTATTGGTGGTTGTGCCAAGTCATGTGTTTGGATTAGTGCTAGGTAATGTGAAACCGTTTCTACGTGAAGATTCTCGCGTATGTTGGGCGACAAAAGGGCTTGAGCCTGAAACAGGTCGTTTATTAAAAGAAGTGGCAGTAGAAGCATTGGGTGAATCACACTCTCTGGCTGTCTTATCTGGACCTACTTTTGCTAAAGAACTTGCTTCTGGTATGCCAACCGCGATTGCTGTGGCGTCTCCTGATAAGCAATTTGTGAAAGATCTTCAAGAGAAAATTCACTGTTCAAAAACGTTCCGTGTGTATGCGAATAATGACTTCACTGGAATGCAACTTGGCGGTGCTGTGAAAAATGTGATCGCGATTGGGGCGGGTATGTCTGATGGCATTGGTTTTGGTGCAAATGCACGTACGGCATTAATTACTCGTGGTTTGGCAGAAATGACCCGTTTAGGTGTGGCATTAGGCGCTGAAGCGGAAACCTTTATGGGGATGGCCGGTTTGGGCGATTTAGTGCTTACTTGTACTGATAACCAATCACGCAACCGTCGTTTTGGTCTTGCTTTAGGTCAAGGTGGGGACGTAGAAAGTGCTCAGGTTGAAATCGGACAAGTTGTAGAAGGGTATAGAAACACGAAAGAAGTGTTTTTACTTGCAGAACGAATGGGTGTTGAAATGCCTATAGTTGAGCAAATTTATCAAGTATTGTATCAAGGGAAAGATGCAAGAGTTGCTGCGCAGGATTTATTAGCACGCGACAAAAAATCAGAATCGTAATTCAAGGATGGTATGAAGATGAATGAATGTAAGAAACACAAAGTATGGGAAAAAATTGTTCAGGAAGCGCGCGAGCAATCTGAGCAAGAACCCATACTTGCAAGCTTTTATCATGCCACCATCATTAAACATGAAAATTTAGCGGCGTCGTTAAGTTACATTCTTGCGAATAAATTAGCCACGGCTTCAATGCCTGCGATGGCGGTTCGTGAAGTGGTGGAAGAGGCGTTCGCCTCCGACCCAAGTATTACGGATGCGGCCGCGTGCGATATTTGTGCGACGGTAACTCGAGATCCTGCGGTTTCAATGTACTCAATGCCTTTATTGTACTTAAAAGGGTATCACGCGCTGCAAGGTTATCGTGTTTCAAACTGGCTATGGAAACAAGGACGAATAGCGTTAGCAACCTACTTACAGAATGAAATTTCTGTTGCATGCCAAGTGGATGTTCACCCTGCGGCTACCATTGGTAAAGGGATCATGTTTGACCATGCTACGGGCATTGTTATCGGCGAAACGGCTGTGGTTGAGAACGATGTTTCTATCCTTCAAGACGTAACGCTAGGTGGTACTGGCAAAGAGTGTGGTGATCGTCATCCTAAGATCCGTCAAGGGGTTATGATTGGTGCAGGCGCTAAGATTTTAGGTAATATTGAAGTTGGTGTCGGTGCGAAGATTGGTTCGTGTTCTGTTGTGCTTCAAGCGGTTCCACCTCATACGACAGTGGCAGGGGTTCCGGCCAAAATTGTGGGTCGCCCTAGTTCAGAGATGCCGTCTCTAGATATGGATCAACAATTTAATGGTAAGTCTCAGACGTTTATGTCTGGTGATGGTATTTAATCTTAGAGTAAGTTAATTCATTCTATTGCGTGTTTATACCGACAAAAAAATAGCCACTTAATCGTGGCTATTTTTGTATTTGAACCGTGGGAAGTGAAAAGCTATAGTCCGCCTTCAAAGCCCATTTGACGCCATGCTTCAAACACGATGATGGCCACTGAGTTTGATAAGTTCAAACTGCGACTGTCTGCCATCATAGGTATACGAACACGTTGCTCCATTGGTAAGCCTTCAATTAACTCTGCGGGTAAACCACGCGTCTCAGGACCAAACAATAGAACGTCCCCTTTTTGATAGCTTGGTGTCGTATGGTGACCTGTTGTTTTGGTAGTACAAGCAAAAATACGGTGCTCGCCTTCACTTTCATTTTCTAAGTAATCAAGAAACGCCGCATAATCTTTATGGCGTTTTACATGAGCTAAATCGTGGTAGTCCAATCCTGCTCGGCGTAATTTTTTTTCTTCTAGATCAAAACCTAATGGTTCAATTAAGTGCAAGTTGGCACCGCAGTTCGCAGACAAACGAATAATGTTACCTGTATTTGGTGCAATTTCAGGTTCGTATAGTGCAATTTCAAACATAATGTTGTCTTAATAAAATAGAAAGTGGTGTCAGTATATCCATGGTGTGTTTATCTTTCATCCACTTTTAAGAGAGATAGGCATCTACCTCTAAATTAATGAGATATCGGTAAAGATATTGTCATTCGCAATCCACCTAGAGGACTTTTACTCGCGAGTATTGTCCCGTTGTGCTGGCGAATCGCACTTTCTGTTATTGCGAGTCCCAAACCAGTGCCGCCGCTGCTTCTATCACGGGCGGTAGATACTCGGTAGAAAGGCTTGAAAATGTCTTGTAGCTCATCATCGGGGACCCCTTCGCCATTATCATCCACGTGAATGGTGATGGTTTTTTGGTTTTCCGTTAAATTAATCGTGATGATGTCATTGCCATACTTAATGGCATTTCGAATCACGTTTTCTACCGCACTCATTAACAGGTTTGGATTACCAAAAACGGCGATTTCTTCAAGGCCCGAATAAGTAAGATTTTTGTTTAAGTGTTCCGCTTCAAATTTTGCGTCTTCTAAAATATCAAACCACAGTGAGTACGCGTCTGTTTCTTCTCGTTCTTGATGGCTATTTACTTGAATTCGAGACAACTCTAATAGTTCCGATATCATTTGCTCAAGGCGCTCTGCTTCCATATCGATACGTGATAGTTCTGAGCTTTCCCCTTGTTTTCGAGTGGCAAGCGCGGTTGCCATTCGTAGTCGAGTCAGTGGGGATCTCAGTTCGTGAGAAATATCAGATAATAAGCGCTGTTGTCCAGAGATCATGGTATTTAATGAACCGACCATTTGATTGAAGCTTTGTCCTGTTTTTCTGAATTCTTTAGGCCCTTTTTCTAAACGTTTATCTTGTTCAAATTGACCTTTAGCAACGCGTTCAGCGGCTTTTTGTAATCGTCTTGCTGGTTGGCTTAATGCCCATGCAAGCCAAAGCAGAAAGGGGGTACTAATTAGCATGGTGACAAGCAGTAATTGTATTGGTTTATCAAGAATTCGAAGAATAAAAGGGGGAGGCTTTTTCCAATAGCGTCCGACGTACATATAAACCGTTTCTTTTGCGATAATGATATCAAATGGGCCAGCCATCATGGTTCTTGCATACAATTTCTGTTGTGGAAGTTTGGGATCATCCGATAAGGTTAAGAAATTTAATAAGGCTTTTTTTCTGCCTCGTAATTCTTTGGGTTTATCTAATATCTCGCCTGTTGGGGTAGTGAAAAATAGAGATAAGCTCTCGTCGTGATTGTGTGCTTTGTGACTGATCTCTTTTAATGCGGCTTTAAGATCATCACTCTCTGAGTATTTCCCTGTAATATATGCCGCAATTTGAGTCATTTTACTGAGGTGATCGGCGGCAATATCATGGCGATCACGAGGATCAAAATTGGGTCCAATAACGACGCCGATCAGAACAAGTAACAGTGTCAGCCAAAAAATGGCAAAAATACGGCCATAAAGACTAGAGAGTAGGGGAAAGGTTAGGTACTTTTTCACCTTATTTATTCCTCAACAAATAAGTAGCCACGACCACGGAGTGTTTTAATTCGTGGTTTTCCTTCAGCTAATGGAGGCAATTTTTTTCTGAGATTAGAGACGTGCATGTCAATTGCGCGATCAAAAGGCGCGAGGCGTTTTCCTAATACTTCTAAGCTTAATTCTTCTTTTGAAATAATGGAGCCTGGGTTTTGTATAAATTGAGCCAGTAACCCAAATTCGGTGCCTGTAAGATCAAGCAATTCCCCATGGCTGTAAGCTTCTTGCTTGCCTATAAATATCTCAATACCTTGATATTTAATGCTATTAGTGTGATTTTCTTTTGTTTTACCTTGAGTGCGACGTAAGATTGCTCTAATTCTAGCAAGCAGCTCTCTATCACTGAACGGCTTTGGTAGGTAATCATCGGCGCCTAACTCTAGGCCGATCACTCGATCAATTTCTTCGCCTTTAGCGGTCAGCATCAATACGGGAGTTTCGTTGGTTTCTCTCAGTTTACGTAACATGTCCATGCCGTTCATTTTAGGCATCATGATATCAAGTAAAATAAGGTCAAGATCATCGGTAATGGCGTTTAATCCCTCAATACCATTATTGGCTTCAACAACGGTGTAGCCTTCTAAGTTTAAAATATCTTTTAATAATGCGGTTAGCTCTACATCATCATCAACCAATAAAATCTTTGCCATTACTATTCACCTGAGTTATCTCTTATGGTCTTAGTATCGCCAAATATGACGATGAATACCAATGCTGAAAATCACCTTTACGTTGATTTACGCATCAAGCACACAGCTTTACTTTACGTAAGCTATTATTACTCCATACCAAGCAGCAAGGCGCTGCCATTGACCGTAATACTATCTATCGTGGAGATAACATAATGAATATGATTAAAAAATTAGTTTTAGGTGCTGTTGTTCTGCCTCTTTCTTTAGCGTCGGCTTCTGCATTCGCTGCTGGTGGTAGTCACCATGAAGGCGGAATGAAAGGTAAAGGCATGCATGGCGAAGGTATGCACGGTGGCAAGTGTATGATGAAAGCCAATAAAAAAGCGTTCAAAGAATTAGATTTAACCGATGCGCAAGAAGATAAATTAGATAAAATGCGTGATGATCGTAAAGCAGAACATAAAGCAAAAAAAGGGGAGAAACGTCAACCTACTGCTGAGATGAAAGCTGACCATGAAGCAATGCAAAATCTTATTTTAGCGGACAACTTTGATGAAGCCGCTGTTCGTAATCTAGCCGAGAAAATGTCAGAAAAACAAATTGATCGTCGTGTTAATATGATGAAAAAACGCCACGATATGATGAATGTTTTAACACCAGAACAAAAAACAGAATTCAAAGCGAACCAAGATAAATATACGGCAGATTGCGCTAAATAATTACGCGAAATCTGAAGTAAATAAAAGCGAGTCTTTATGAATAATAAAGGCTCGCTTTTTTATTGCTTTCATTTTGTTAGGTATTTATTAACAAATGGAATAACGGTCAGCGAATTAAATCTTTATACTAGAGGATGATTTGTAAGTAATGGAAGAAACATGACTAAAAAATACGCCTCCTTAGTAACCATGGCCGCTTGGCTTGCAACGATTGTTGCAACCATCTTAATGTTAGTAAAGTTAGGAACATGGTGGGTTACCGGCTCGGTAAGTTTATTGGCGTCTTTGGTTGATTCATTACTTGATATGGCAGCATCTATCACCAATTTATTGGTTGTGCGTTACGCACTTCAGCCACCAGATGAAGAACACAGCTTTGGGCACGGTAAAGCGGAATCACTTGCGGCATTAGCACAAGCGATGTTTATTTCTGGCTCGGCGTGTTTTTTATTGTTAAATGGCGTAGAGCGCTTCTTCCGCCCTCAAGATGTAATAAACCCTGAATTAGGTGTTTATGTGAGTGGTTTTGCCATCATATTGACCTTTGGGCTTGTTATGGTTCAGCAATGGGTCGTTAAGCAAACAGGAAGCCAAGCGATTGCTGCGGATTCGTTGCATTATAAAACCGATCTTTTTATGAACGCGGCCATTATGTTGGCGCTTGCGTTAAGCTGGTATGGTTGGCATGAAGCAGATGCTATTTTTGCTTTGATTATCGGCATTTATATATTGATCAGTGCGTTTAGAATGGCGTATGAAGCGATTCAGTCATTGCTTGATAGACAATTGCCGATTGAAGAGTTAGAGCAGATAAGAGAAGCGTGTTGTCGTGTTGATGGGGTAAAAGGTATTCATGATTTGCGTACGCGTTTAGCCGGACCAACTCGATTTATTCAATTGCATTTAGAGTTGCCAGATCAAATGCCGTTAGTCGAAGCGCATATTATTGCAGATAAAGTGGAAGACGAACTTTTAACAGTATTTCCACATTCTGACATTATAATTCATCAAGACCCACTTTCAGTTGTGCTAGACTCAGGAAAAGATCAAACACAGATCCAGTAAGAATTAGTAGTATTATTAGCAATTATTGTTTTTTCGTAACAGAAAAATGAAATAGTCGTGATTGATTCTGATGTGAATCAACGAACTTTTTCAGTAAAATGGTAATACTCTTACATAAGAAAAAAAATTACAGATTATTAATGGCGAGTTGGTTAGGGAGTCGACTTGCTGTATTAAAAATTGAAATTGTCATTCCCAACCATATTTAGAGGGTAACCATGGTCAAGAAGATTGGTGTTTTAACAAGTGGTGGCGATGCGCCGGGTATGAATGCTGCAGTTCGTGGTGTTGTTCGTACAGCCTTAACGCAAGGTTTAGAAGTATTCGGTATTCATGATGGCTACTTAGGTCTTGTTGAAGATCGTATCGAGAAATTAGAGCGCCATAGCGTATCTGATATGATCAACCGCGGCGGTACATTTTTAGGTTCAGCACGTTTTCCTGAATTTAAAGAAGTGGCTGTTCGTGAAAAAGCGATCGCAAATCTTAAGAAACACGATATTGATGCCTTAATTGTTATCGGTGGTGATGGTTCTTACATGGGCGCTAAGAAGTTAACTGAGATGGGTTACCCATGTATCGGTCTTCCTGGCACTATCGATAATGATATTGCGGGTACTGACTATACAATTGGTTACTTAACGGCATTAAACACCGTTATTGATGCGATTGACCGTTTACGTGATACATCGTCTTCTCACCAACGTATTTCTATTGTAGAAGTTATGGGTCGTCACTGTGGTGATTTGACTTTAATGGCTGCAATTGCCGGTGGTTGTGAATATGTAATTACACCTGAAACGGGGTTAAACAAAGAAGCATTAATTCAAAATATCCAAGATGGTATTGCGAAAGGTAAGAAACACGCAATCATTGCGATTACTGAATTGATGACTGATGTAAACGCATTAGCAAAAGAAATCGAAGCAGAAACAGGTCGTGAGACTCGTGCTACGGTTCTTGGTCACATTCAACGTGGCGGTCAGCCTGGTGCATTCGACCGTATTTTAGCGTCTCGTATGGGTAATTACGGTGTTAAGTTGCTTGTTGAAGGTCATGGCGGTCGCTGTGTTGGTATCCAAAATGAACAACTTGTTCATCACGATATTATCGATGCGATTGAAAATATGCGTCGTCCTGAGAAGCTAGAACTTTATAAAGTAGCGGAAGAGTTATTCTAATTTAGAATACTGTTAAGTTATAAAAGAAAAACCGAAGTATAAGCTTCGGTTTTTTTATATCTGGAAAATAGGTCGATTTATATCGCTCTATTCTAAATATAAGTCGAGTGGTGTTTTGCTTTTTCGGCCACCAATCTCTCTTGCTAGTGTTGGTACAAGATAACCTGATACGTTTTCTATTAGCTCTGCCATTAATTCTTTCGCTTTTTCATCAGAGACAAAGAAATGCGCTGCACCTTGCACTTTGTCTAACACATGAAGGTAGTAAGGTAAGATCCCTGCATCAAATAGCGCTTCACTTAAATTAGTTAAAGCCTTCGATGTGTCGTTAATGCCTTTTAGTAATACGCTTTGGTTTAATAACGTGACGTTTGCTTGTTTTAGTTGTGTCATTTTATCTGTGAAATAGGGACTAATTTCATTGGCATGGTTGATGTGCGTAACCAAAATAACTTGAAGTCGAGTCTCTGCAAATAGACGGCATAATGTATCCGTAATTCGATTCGGAATGACAACAGGCAAACGGCTGTGAATACGAAGACGTTTAATATGCGGTACTTTGTCGAGATGTTGAATTAACCATTCAAGTTCATGGTCTTTTGCCATCAAAGGATCGCCACCAGAAAGAATCACTTCATTGAGCTCAGGGTGCGCTGCAATATAGTTGATGGAATTTTGCCAGACTGATTTTCCGCCTTTATTATCTTCATAAGGAAAATGGCGACGGAAACAATAACGACAATTTACCGCGCAGCCCCCTTTCAAAATTAACAAAACACGGTTTTTATACTTATGAAGTAATCCGGGTTGTTCGTTGTCTTGTTCGTCAAGAGGATCGGTGGAATATCCGTCATGTACTTCGAATTCTTGATCTAAAGGCAATACTTGGCGTAATAAAGGATCAAAAGGGTTGCCAAACTCCATTCGATCGACAAAACTTGTCGGCACACGTAACGCAAATAACTTTTTCGCTTCTAATCCTTTCTCCCAAGGCGAGCTATCAATCCCTAGAGTTGAAAGCAGTTGATGAGGATCTGAGATCGCATTTGAGATCTCTTTGAGCCAGTTTTGCTCAACAGGAGCGTCATTTCGGGTTATTATGTGTGACATTATTTATAACTCAACGATGTTAAGAGGAAATCATGGCGTCAGTAAGTACCAATGAATTCAAAGGCGGTTTGAAATTTATGTTTGATAACGAGCCATGCTCAATTATCGACAATGAATATGTTAAACCTGGTAAAGGCCAAGCATTCAACCGTGTAAAACTTCGCAAATTGCTTTCTGGTAAAACACTAGAAAAAACATTTAAATCAGGTGAAAGCTTTGAGCTTGCTGATGTTGTCGACGTAGAACTTGACTACTTGTACAGCGATGGCGAATTCTTCCATTTCATGAACAGCGTAAGCTTTGAGCAAATCGCTGCTGATGTTAAATCGGTTGGTGACACGGCTAAATGGTTAGTAGAAAACAACACTTGTACTGTGACTCTTTGGAATGATAATCCAATTACAGTGACACCGCCAAACTTTGTTGAGATTGAAGTGACTGAAACAGATCCTGGTCTGAAAGGTGATACTCAAGGTACTGGTGGTAAACCAGCTACATTAGCAACAGGCGCTGTTGTTCGTGTTCCGCTATTCATCGCTATCGGTGAAGTAGTTAAAGTTGATACCCGTACGGGTGAATACGTAGGTCGTGTGAAGTAATATCAAGTAGTCTTGGTATTTATACCAACTTAAATAGGTATGTGATTAACTGCTTATCCAGATTGGTACTACACGTCAGAAAAAGGTCGCTTCGGTGGCCTTTTTTGTTATCTAGTCGATATCATTTAATATTACAGATACAAAAAAGGTTGGCATGATAGCCAACCTTTTTTTATTTATCTAAATTCAGATTAGATCATAAAGATAAACACAATAGAAAGAACGGTTGCTAGTGCTGCCGTTGCATAACAAGCGATTTTACCTGCTGTTCCTGTGTGGAATTTAAGATCGTGCATACCATGGTGTACACGGTGCATTGCATGCCACATTGGCATTGAGATTGAACCAATCACAAATAATGCACCAATGATGCTTGTTACAAAACCAGCAACACGTAGGTAGTTCATTGATTCAGGACCGATCACGCCAAGTGGTACTAAAATACCAAGAACAAGGATTGTTACTGGTGTTAGCATCGCAAACCAAGTGCCGCCAGCACCGAATAAGCCCCACCATACAGGTTCGTCAGAACGCTTTGGATTAAGATTTACCACAATAACTCTCCTTAAACGATAACCAATACAAGTAATGTAATTGCTGCAACTGCAGCCCATTGTGCAAGCACAACCACTTTTTTATCTAGTGTTTTACCACCCAGACGAATCGGCATTACTTGCGGCATCATGCTAAAGAAAGTTTGAGCATGGAATAAGCTACCCGCTAAAGCAACAATGTTCAAAGCAACCACAATAGGGTTTGCCATGAAATCTAACCATGAAGCCCAAGCCAGTGGACCTTTTACTAAACTACCTAAACCAACAAGCAGACAGATAGTAAAGAAAATCAATGGAAGAATGGTTGCTTCACGCACCATGTAAAAACGGTAGAAAGGGTGATCTTTCCACCACGTACGTGTCATTTCGCGAACGTAAGGTTTACGGTTGCTCATCCTTATGCCTCCTGAGGTTTAAGCATTGCGATAAGAAAGTCTTGAGATGATGCGATCTTACCTTGGTTTACTGCCGCAGCAGGGTCAACGTGTTTTGGACATACTTCAGAACAGTAACCCACAAACGTACAACCCCATGCGCCATTGTCGCCATTAATTAATTTCATTCGTTCCGCAGAACCATGGTCACGGCTATCAAGATTATAACGATGCGCCATTGTTAACGCAGCAGGGCCAATGAATTCTGGATTAAGACCAAATTGAGGACAAGCAGCGTAACATAGACCACAGTTGATACAACCAGCGAATTGTTTGTATTTCGCCATTTGCTCTGGAGTCTGGTTATTTGGTCCTTGCTCTGGTGTTAAGTCATTACCAATGATGTAAGGTTTGATTGCTTCTAAACGCTCAATGAATGGCGTCATATCAACAATTAGGTCTTTCTCAATAGCAAAGTTTGCTAATGGCTCGATAGTTAACCCATCTGGGTAATCACGTAAGAACGCTTTACATGCAAGCTTAGGTACGTTGTTTACCATCATGCCGCAAGAACCACAGATCGCCATACGACAAGACCAACGGTAAGACAGGTCTTTATCTAGGTTATCTTTGATGTAGCCTAATGCGTCTAATACTGATGTTGTATCATCACAAGGCACATCAAATGTTTGTAGATGTGGTTCTGAATCTGTCATCGGGTTATAACGCAGAATGTGTACTTTTTGGACTCTCTTGCCAGCTGTCATTATGCTTGCTCCTCTGCGTTTTTCGCCGCGGCAGCTTCTTCTGCTGCTGCTTTTTCTGCTGCTTCACCATATAGGCGAGCTTTTGGTTGAGATTTTGTGATGGTTACGCCACTGTACTTGATTGTTGGCGCTGCATCTTCGTTGTAATACGCTAATGAGTGTTTTAAGTAATTCACATCATCACGTTCTGTACAACCTTCATCTAAACGTTGGTGTGCACCACGAGACTCTTTACGTTGAATGGCAGAGTGAGCCATTGCTTCAGCAACTTCAAGGCCGTAACCCACTTCGATAGCGTATAAAAGGTCAGTATTGAATACTTTTCCTTTGTCTTTGATGCTGATGTTTTTGTAACGTTTTTTCAGCTCAGCCAGTTTATCAACCGTATCTTGCATTTCGTGCTCTTTACGGTAGATACCACAGCCCGCTTCCATTGAGTGACCCATTTCAGTACGGATATCAGCCCAGTTTTCATCGCCTTCTTGTGCTAGTAAAACATCAATGCGAGCTTCAACAGCTTCGATTTGAGTTTGGATAGAAGCATCGTTCCAAGTTGTGAATTCAGCGGCACGTTCAGCGGCTTTTTCACCAGCAAGACGACCAAATACAACAAGCTCAGCTAGAGAGTTTGAACCTAAACGGTTTGCACCGTGAAGACCAACAGATGAACATTCACCAACCGCGAATAGGCCTTTGATGTTTGTTTCGTTGTTCTTATCCGTTTCAATACCACCCATGGTGTAGTGAACAGTAGGGCGAATTGGGATTGGTTCTTTAGCTGGATCAACGTTAACGTAAGCTTTTGATAGCTCACAGATAAACGGAAGACGCTCATTTAGGTATTCTTCACCTAGGTGACGAAGATCCAAATGCACTACATCACCCAGTGGGTGTTTAATAGTGTTGCCTTTTTGAAGTTCATGCCAAAATGCTTGTGAAACTTTGTCACGAGGACCCAGTTCCATGTATTTGTTCTTTGGCTCACCGATAGGTGTTTCTGGACCCATACCGTAATCTTGTAGGTAACGGTAACCATTTTTATTGATCATGATACCGCCTTCACCACGACAACCTTCAGTCATCAAGATACCAGTACCTGGTAAGCCAGTTGGGTGGTATTGAACGAATTCCATATCACGCAGAGGGATACCATGGCGATACGCCATTGCCATACCATCGCCAGTTACGATACCGCCGTTAGTATTACAGTGGTAAACACGACCTGCGCCACCCGTTGCTAAAACAACAGATTTAGCTTTGATACAGATAAGTTCGCCTTCAGCCATGTGAATAGCAATCAAACCTTGAACTTGACCATCTTCAACAAGAAGATCGACAACGAAGTACTCATCATAACGATTGATCTGAGGGTATTTCATTGAAGTTTGGAACAGAGTATGAAGCATGTGGAAGCCCGTTTTATCGGCAGCAAACCACGTACGTTCAACTTTCATACCACCAAAACGACGAACGTTTACTTCGCCATTTTCTTTACGGCTCCAAGGACAACCCCATTGTTCTAATTGAGTCATCTCGCGGTATGCATTTTTTACAAAGTATTCAACAACATCCTGTTCACACAGCCAATCACCACCACCAACGGTATCGTTGAAGTGATTGTCTAGTGTATCTTCTTCCTTGGTCACGGCTGCGGATCCACCTTCAGCGGCAACAGTGTGCGAACGCATTGGGTAAACTTTTGAGATTAGAGCAATGTTTAGCTCTGGGTTCGCTTCTGCTGCTGCTATAGCGGTACGTAGACCTGCACCGCCCGCGCCGATCACTGCAATATCTGTGGTTATAGTTTTCACAGTTATTCTCCGGGATAAAAGATAAAAAATTAAATTAATCATGCAAATATGATCAATTATGTGAATCTAGCCTGCTCATGTGACAAAAAAGAGCAAATAATAACTTAAAAATTCTGATGCCTATTCTAAGTGAGCTTTTAGAATAAAAATTGATATGGATAAAGTTTTGTAGTGCAAGTACCACTAATGGGGTGGTTTCTTGCGAATAATGTGATCTCCGTCAACTAGTTACAGCTGTTAATTTTGGCGTTAAATTGTAGGTAAGTTGTTGTTTTGTAAGTGATAATGATTCTTATCGGACGTGTATCCCCTTGAAGGTTAAGGGTATTTATAAAGTTAAAAAATAGGTAACCTTGAAATCGGTTATCAGGTATCATTTTGGATAAGTTTTTCTAATGTATAAAGTTATGACTAGTCAAAACTGGATGCCTAGCGCATCAATTGAACAATTACAGCAACGTGCTGATATCCTTGCTTTAATCCGTAGATTCTTCTTTGAGCGAAAAGTGATGGAGGTGGATACGCCAGCAATGAGTCACGCAACCGTGACGGATGTGCACCTTCATACGTTTCAAACTGACTTTGTTGGCCCTGGTTACGCAGATGGCGTACATCTGTATTTTATGACCAGTCCAGAATTTCATATGAAGCGCTTACTGTCTGCGGGCAGTGGTGCGATTTATCAAATTAATAAAGCCTTTCGTAACGAAGAAGCTGGGCGTTTTCATAACCCTGAATTTACGATGTTGGAATGGTATCGCCCAACGTTTGATCATCACCAATTGATGGATGAGATGAACGAATTGCTTAAACTTGTTTTAAAATGTGATGATGCTGAGCGAATGACGTATCAGCAAGCTTTCATTAACGTGCTTGGTGTTTGCCCATTAGAAGCGTCGATGGATGAACTTAGAGCTGTAGCGGCACCGTTAGGGTTGTCAGACATTGCTGATGTTGAAGAAGACCGAGATACATTATTACAATTGCTATTTAGTATGGGCGTTGAGGAGAAAATAGGACAAACGGTGCCAGTTTGTGTTTATGATTTCCCGGCTTCTCAAGCAGCTCTTGCTAAAATCAATCCTGAAGATCCTAGAGTCGCTGAGCGATTTGAGGTGTATTTTAAAGGAATTGAATTAGCGAATGGTTTCCATGAACTTGATAATGCGAAGGAACAACTCGCTCGTTTTGAAGAGGACAATGCGAAACGAAAATCAATGGGTTTGATTGAGCAACCGATCGATTATCATTTGATTGCAGCATTAGAAGCAGGATTTCCCGATTGCGCTGGTGTGGCGTTAGGCATTGATCGTTTGATTATGTTAGCAATGGGGGAAAAGCACATCGATCAAGTGATGGCTTTTCCTTTTGATAGAGCGTAATACCAATCCACAGAAGTGAGTGTGCATTGACTTACAGGGATTAGCTAACGATAAGCCCAGTGCCAATTACCGCCAAACAAGCACCCAACCACGCAAAACGGTTAGGTGCTTTTTTTGTGTATAGCCACAACAAAGGCAAAATGATAATCGGTGTGGTGGAAGAAAGTAAGGCAACCATGCCTACATTTCCTTCTTGTAAGGCATATAAGATTAATGTCATGCCGACGGTCATCGCCAGAAAGCCATTTAAGGCAACAATGCCTAATATACGTAGATTAATCGGAGTAATAGGGCGTGAGATAGGTAAGTTAGTCATTCTTAATAGGCTGTGGGCGCCAAAAGCTGAGGCCATTCGAATCGCTGAAGCAGCAATAGGGTCAGCACTGGTTAGCATCACAGGCTTTGCGATCACGCCACCAAGCGCTTGGCAAAAAGCGGCCAGTAAACCCAGTGCGATTGCGATCCAAATATTTCCTTTTACTTCCTCCCATGTATCTTGGTTATTTGTTTTTTTCCCAAAGAAAATAGCAATGGAGACGCCAGAAAATACAGAGATGGCACCGATAAGTTCCCACCCTTGTAAGGTTTCATTGAATAACCAATAGCCGAGAATAGCGGAGAATAAGGCATGGCAAGAAAAGAGTAATCCGGCTTGTCGAGGTCCCATACGATTAAAGCAGGCAAATAAGGCGGTATCGCCGATAAAAATACCGATTAATCCTGAGAGCATCATTGGGTATAGGTGTTCAGATTCAATTGATAGCCAACCACCGGTAAACCACGCAAGGCTCGATAACATGATCGTGACACAACCCATGCGCCAGCGACTATAAGCGAATGCGCCAAGGTGGCGAGCGGGTGCAACGGAGATCATGCTCGATAGTGCCCATAGACAAGCTGCTCCGAGTGCTAGCCATTCATATCCCATTTCCATTCCATCGTGGTTTATCCCAATCTTTAGCTTATCTGAAGTTTGGTTTTGTTCAATAAAAGAATGAATCACTTATTTTCGACATATATTGCCATGAGAGAGGTTACTAGGAAGGGAGATGAATAGATAAAAAAATAGCGAACACAAGGTTCGCTATTTACTGTTTATTTTACAGAAACTGATTATTTTGCAATGTGAGCAAATGGAGTACCTAAACGAGTTGGGACGCCATTTTTCATTGATTCATCAAAGGTAATTGAATTAGGAGCAAATAAGTTAATAACCGTAGAGCCTAATTTAAAGCGACCCATTTCCTCACCTTTCTTAAAGCAAATTACATCATCGCCAGAAAGTGGGTAGTGCCATGTTTTAACTGCGGGGCCAGTCGGTGGTGTAACCGTATCTGCCCATGTCGTTTCAATACTACCAACGATAGTTGCACCGACTAAGACTTGCGCCATCGGACCAAATTCAGTATCAAAAATACAGACAACACGTTCATTACGAGCAAATAAATTAGGAACGTTTTCTGCTGTTAATGGATTCACTGAGAATAAATCGCCAGGAACATAAACCATTTTGCGTAATGTCGCATCGCATGGCATGTGAACACGATGATAATCGCGCGGAGATAAATACAGAGTTGCGAATTCGCCACCTATAAATTCTTCCGCTAATTCAGCGTCGCCACCCAGTAACTCTTGAGCTGAGTAAACGTGACCTTTTGCTTGAACTAATTGACCATCGGTAATTGGGCCAAATTGACTTACGCAAGCATCTGCAGGGTGAGAGATAACATTCTCATCGTCATTAATTGGGCGTGCGCCATCTTCTAATTCACGAACAAAAAAGTTATTGAATGTAGAATATGCTTCAGGATCCGGGTTTTTAGCTTCACTCATTTCAACGTTGTATTGTTTAATGAACCACTTAATTACCGCAGTGGTTAACCAGCCCATTTTTGCTGATGCTAATTTGCCAGCCAAACGAGTAAGTGCATGTTTTGGAGTTAAATATTGTAACCCGATTTTTAAATTATCTGACACGTTGTTTGCCTACTAGTTATCAATTAAGGTAAATGTTACCACATCTTTACTTAGTTTATTAATCGGCTTTTCTGCTACGAGAAAATTGACGGTTCGCTTTATTTTCAGACATGCTTTCAATGATTCGGTGATAGCTATCAAAACGAAGTTTCGCAATTTTACCATTAGAGACGGCTTCTTGAAGAAGACAGCCTGGGTCATCTTTATGCGTACAGTCTCTAAACTTACAGCCACCAATAAAGTCTTTAAACTCGACAAAAGAGGCGGTAACTTCTTCTTTCTCTAAATGCCATAAGCCAAATTCACGAACTCCTGGGGAATCGATAAGATCGCCACCATGTGGGAAGTGATACAGACGAGCAGCAGTCGTAGTATGTTGACCAAGACCTGAGTTTTCAGAGACAGCGCCTTCCATAATTTCAAGTTCAGGCATTAATGCATTTACAACACTTGATTTACCAACACCAGATTGACCAACAAAAATATTAATGTGATCTTTCAGTTCAGCTTCTAGCTCTTGTATGCCATAGCCGGACTCTTTACTAACGAATTTTACTTTATAGCCAATATCTTCATATAAACTCAGAATTTGTCTCACATCAATAAATTCTTGTTCAGAAAGCAAGTCGACTTTGTTTAATACGATTAATGGCTTTATCTGTAGAGTCTCAGAGGCGATAAGATAGCGATCAATAATGTTAAGTGACAACTCAGGAAGAATAGAAGAAACAATCACCATTTGATCAACGTTGGCGGCCACGGGCTTAATACCATCGTAATAATCTGGGCGAGTTAGCATAGAGGTTCGTGGTTTTACCGCTTCAACAACACCTGAAATACCAGCAAGAATCTTAGTACCTGGACGCCAAATAACACGATCGCCAGAAACTAAGCTTTCGAT